>JBGAQM010000146.1:0-14182 GCA_044220735.1 Urbifossiella sp.
ACTGCGGCCGCTGGGCCGCGACCCGGGCCGTGGGGTCGTCCGGGTCGCGGAGGGCGTCGATGGCCCGGCGGACCCCCTCGACGGTGGCGTCGTGATCCTCGCCGGGCGTGCGGCGCACGCGGACCGAGAAACCGGTCACCCGCATGCCGGTGAGGACGCGGGCGTCCTCGATCGGCACGATCGCCGACCCTTGCTCGAAGATGACCGGGCTGTCGAACACGCCGACCACCTCGTAGCGGTTGCTGGGGTCGTCGGGGTCGTCGCGGCCGAATACGACGGTGTCGCCCACCCCGCGGCGGATGTTCCCGGCCAGGGTGGTGCCGAGCATCACCTTGCGGCGGTCGCCGGGGGCGAGCTTCCGGCCGGCGATGACGGTGAAGTCGTCGTACCCGAAGTTGGTGGCGTGCCAGCCCTGGATCATCACCTGGTCGCTGTTACCGCTCGACTTCGTCACGTCCACGAGGTTGACCACACCCTCGGCGACGGCCTCGACGGCCGGCAGCGCGCGGGCCTTGTGGACGAACGACTCGCCGAAGTCCGAGTTGATCCCGCCGGAGCGGCCGGCCTGCTGGACGATCAGGTCCACGCGGCGGCCGTCGAACGCGCGTTCGACGGCGGACTCGATGTTGTCGCCGACGGCCATCATCGCCACGACCGCGGCCACGGCCACGGCCAGCCCGAGCACGGTGAGGAGCGTGCGCGTCCGCCGGCGGAGCAGGTTCTTGGCGAGGAAGGAGACGAAGTACACGGGGGTCAGCCGCCGGTGGGGGGTTCGATCCGCGCCAGGTGCCGCCGCACCGCGTCCGCGAAGCCGGTGGGGTTCTCCAGCATCGCCAGGTGCTTCGCCCCGGGGATGATCTCGGCGGTACACGCCGGCAGGTGCGACTCCAGCCAGCGGCACGTCGCCAGGAACGGCGAGAACTCGTCGTAGAGCGCGCCGACGGGTTGCCGCACGCCGGCGATGGCGTCCGCGGTCAGCCCGGCGACGGCCATCACGTCGTCGCCGCAGGTCGTCTCCGCGAGTTGCGGCAGCTGCCGGACCCAGCCGCGACCGAAGGTGCCGTAGATCGCTTCGAGGTCGCTCAGCTTCTCGGCGCTGAGCGCCGCCGAACGCCGGAACAGGTCGCCGAAATCGACCGTGTCGCCGAGCGTGACGCCGACCATGGCGAACTTCTCGCGCACGTCGCTCCACAGTTGCATCTTGCCGAAGTTCGGTTCGACGTGCCGCAGCCCGGGGAAGAACGAGTCCGACAGGATGACCCCGCGTACCACGCCGGGGTGCCGGACCGCGGCGTGCAGCGCGGTGACGCCGCCGAAGCTGTGCCCCATCAGCACCGCGGGGCCGAGGCCGAGCGCCGCGTGCAGGGCGGCGAGGTCGTCGGCCATGTCGGCGGAGGTGTACCCGGCGGGCGGCCGGGCACTCTGGCCGTGGCCGCGGAGGTCGTAACTCGTGACGCGGTGGTCGGCGGCGAGGGCGTCGAACAGGCCGCTGAACAGCCAGACCGCCTGGTTGCTGGTGACGGCGTGGACGAGCACCACGTCCGGCCCGTCGCCGGCCTGCTGGTAGTAGAGCCGGGTGCCGTTCGCCTCGACCTCGGGCATGGGCGCTCGTTACAGGTTGGCCTGGAGGAACGTCACCAGTTCGCCGAGCGCGATGTCGTCCGCGCCGCGGTCGCGGAGCCCCTTCAGGAACGTCCCGAACGGCAGCCGCTTGCCGTAGAACGCCCCGAGTTGCTCCGCCAACACGACGACGTCGATCGACGCCAGACCCAGGTCGGCGAGGACGCGCGTGTCCGGGCCGACGGCGTCCGGGAAGTCGCGGTCCGGGAACGCCCGTCGGACCACGGCAGCGAGGTCGGCAAGGACGCGGTCCGGCGCGGTCATGCGGGCTCGGCGGTGGTGGCGGCGACGATCATGTCCTGGTGCCGGGCGGTGCGGGCACGCACCCCGCCTCGGTGGTCAGGGTACAGCGCCGCTGCCGCGGCCGGCAGGGCAACGACCACGTCGGCGCCCGAGGTCCGGCACGTCAGGCCGGCAGATTCGATACGCATTGCGTCCGCGACGGCCCGGGCGGCGGCGCGCTCGCGGGCCGCGCACTCGTCGGCGGCGGTGGCCTTCTTCGGCAGCACCTCCAGCGCGACCCCGACCCGCTCGGCGAAGGCCGCGAACGCCGCGACCTTGCCGTTCGCCGCCGCTACCCGGACCGGCGGCAGCGGCGCGCCCTCACCGCGGTGGGTGACCGAGTAGCGGCCGTCGGCCACGGTCGTTTCGAGGTCGGCGGGGAAAATGCCGCCGCCGTGCCGGGCGCCCCACGCGGAGCGGGCGGCGTCCTTGGCGATCAGCCGCGGGAAGTACCAACTCGTGCGATCGCGTTCCGGCACGGCCATGTATTCGGCGTGCTCGCGCGACGACATCGTGACGCGGACCCCGGCCGCACGTAGTACCGGCTGTTGCAGGTCGGCCGGCGGGTCGAGCACGAAACACCGCCCGCCGCCGCTCTCGGCCGCCTCCACACGGGTGCTCAGGTAGTACTGGTCCTTCGGGCCGAAGAAATTGACGTTCCCGAACGGCAGGTAGAACCGCCAGTACCCGGCCCCGGTCATGCGGAACCACGGTCGCCCGTCGGTGCCGAACAGTTCGACGCCGTGGCGGACCTGGCGGGCGGTCTCTTCCTCGTTGTGGCCGCGGAGCAGGAGCAGGCTGCCGATCGGCGTGCAGCGGCTCGACTTCTACAGCCCGCCGCCGCCGGTCGGCAGGAGGATGCGGCCCGTCCAGTCCGGCTGCTCGAGGTGCCACGCCCCGAGAATGTGCATGGCCGCGTCCACGAGCACGGGGTCGAGGGCGACGCGCGGGTCGGGGTCGGACGCGAACCAGTTGTCGCGTGGCTGCACCTCCAGCGTCCCCTCGATCCCCTCGCGGCCGACGCGGCCGAGCGAGCGGATCATCTGGAACAGCGGCCCGTGGAACATGTTCCGCCGCAGGTCTTCGACCGTCGAACGGCACGGCTGCTCGTCGGTGAGCGCGAACGGGAGCGGCTCGGGCGGCTCAGGGTAGGAGTCGGCGAGGGTCAGCGTCGCCTCGCACGCCGGCTTCCCGGCGGCGTCGGCGAGGAACGAGTTGCCCAGGTCGCGCACGTCGGCCTTCACCTCGACCGTGCCCGTCTCGGGATCGACGGCGACGACGGCGGCGCGGACTTCGAGCGTGGTCGGGTCGGCGTCGAACGGCAGCCAGCGGAAGAGGCGGACGTTCCGCAGAGTCGTCACGACCTTGCCGGGTGCAAGGAGGAGCGCGGCCTGCGCCATGGCCTCCAGGCTGAAGGTCATCGGCAGGATCGGGAGGCCGTTCTGACCCGGATCGACCCGGCTGACGCCGCGACCGCCGAGCGTGTGGTCGTCGGCGTAGCGGTCCTCGCGCTCGTCCATCACGCGGCGGAACACGACCTCGCGGCCCGGGTCGAAGCGGACCACGTCGCCCGTCAGGCACAACGGCTTGTCGTCCGCGGGGGGCGACAGGTCGGCGTCGGCCGGTGTGTCAGCGTACCCGGCAGGACAGCCCGCGAGGAACGACGCCATCACCTCGCGCTGCACGTCGAGGAACTGTTCCATCACGTCGAGGTAGGCGGTCATGACGCCAGCAGCGCCCTCGACCGGGCGACTCACAGGAGTCACGGCGGCCGCGAGTGCGGCACGTTCCGCGTGGAGGTGCGCGGCGTTCACCGGGACGTGGTGCGCCGCCAGCTGTGCGACGAGGTGGTTGATCTGCGTCGGCCCGCTCTTGCGCGGCAGGTTCGCCGGGATCGCCGCGAAGCGCTCGCCGCGGAGGATGTCCTCCGCGAACGCCGACAGGTTGCCGCGCGGGCCGGCTTCGACGAACACGCGGACGCCGTCGGCGTGCATCCGCCGAACCATCCGCGTGAACTCGACCGGGCTCACCCAGTGGTTCACGAACAGCTCGCGCGTTGCGTCGGGCTCCGCGGGGAAAAGCTCCCCGGTGCTACACGAGTAGACCGGCGTGTGCGGCGCGGTGAAGGGCACCGGCGCGAACAGGTCGCGGAACGCCCCCATCCACGGCTCGAACAGCGGCGTGTGGTACGGCCGGCGGAACGGCAGCCGCTCGCAGATGATGCCGCGGCCGGTCAGTGCCTCCTCGACCACCGCCACGGCCGCGGTCGGTCCGACGGCGACGCACTGGTGCGGGCAGTTGTCCATCGCCACGACCACCCCGACCCCCGCCGCCGCTCCTTCCACTGCGGCGCGGCCGGCGCCTACGGCTAGTAGCGTGACGTCGGGGCCGCCGGCCTCTTCCTCCTGCCGCTGCATCAGCGTCATGGTCTCGGCGAGCCGCGGCCCCAACGCCTGCTCGGCTCCCATCGCCCCCGACGCCAGCAGCGCCGCGATCTCGCCCGCGCTGTGACCCGCGACCGCGGACACCGGGATTCGTAGGTTGTGCAACACTTTGATGAGCGCAAGGTCGGCTAGTAGCACGCCGAAGATCGACGGTCCGAGCTTCCGGAGTTCCGCCTCGGCGGTGGCCTTCTGCTCGTCGGTCGCGTCTGCCGGCGGGTGGAGCAGGCGCCGTAGCGACGCCTCCGGCGTCCCGGCCTCGGCCGCGAGCCGGTCGCACCACGCGAACGTCTCCTCGACCTCCGGGAACACACCACAAAGGTCGGCGAGCATGTTCAGGTACTGCGCCCCTTCGCCGGGGAAGAGCAGCGCCACCGAGCCTTCTAGCCCGAGCGGCCGGGCGAAGAAGTAAACGCCGTTCGTGTCGCGGACCTGCTGGCACGACGGGTCGGCGATGCGGTCGGCGGCGCGGCGCAGTTTCGCGGCCAGGTCCGCCGGCGACGACGCCACGACGGCCAGCACCGAGCCGACGGCGACGAACCCACCGGCGAGTTCGGCGGCGAGTGAGGGTAGCGAAAACGCGGGGTCGGTTTCGGCCGCGTCGGCGACGCCCCGGGCCGCGTCGGCCAGGGCGGCGCGGTCGCCGGCGGTGAGCAGCACGACTTCCGTGTCCCAGCCCGGACGCGCCGCGGCGAGCGGCGGGCGGGGGGCGGTAAGGGTGGCGGTCATGCGTTACTCGACCCCCGCGGCGGCCAACTCGGCGGGCGCCTGCGTGCCCGGCCGGCCGGCGTGTTCTGTGCCGCCGGCGACCACGACCTCGGCCTCACCCTTGCCGCCGTACACGACCTCGTCCACGGCGAAGCGGGCGCCGACCGGCGGGGCGATCAGTTTCAGCCCGCGGGCCACGAGGTGCTTCTCCAGCTCGGCCACCATCCCGACCTCGGCCCACGGCCCCCACGCCACCGACACCACCCGGCCGGGCCACCCGGCGTCGAGCTGGCAGGCCAGCTTGCTCAGCACCTCGTTCGCCGCGGCGTAGTCCGACTGGCCGCGGTTGCCGTAGCGGCTGGTGATGCTCGCGTACAGCGAGACGAACTTCGTTCGCTTCGGGTCGAGCGCGCGGGCCAGGGTGAAGGCGCTCTCCACCTTCGTGCCGAACACGCGGTCGAACGACTCGGGCGTCTTGTCCTTCAGCAACTTGTCCTCGATCACGCCCGCCCCGTGGATGACGCCCGCGATGCCGCCCGGGGACGCCTGGAGCTCCGCGATCAGGCCCCCGAACGCGGCCGCGTCGCGGACGTCCACCCGCCGGTACTCGACGGGCGACCCGGCCGTGCGGATGGCGTCGAGGTTGCCGCGGATCTCGCGGTCCTTCACCAGTCGCTTGAACTCCGCCTCGACCGCCGCCGGCTTGGCACCCGGGGTTCGCTTCAGCAGCGCGGCCTTGATCTCCGCCGGCGTCGTCAGGCTCGCGGTGTCGGCGGGCTCGTCGGCCGGCGCCGGCGAGCTACCGATCAGCACGAGGCGCGAGCGGTAGCGGGTGGCGATCTCGAGCGCGATCTTCGCCGTGATGCCGCGGGCGCCGCCGGTCACGAGGACGGTGTCGGTCGGCCCCAACTCCACGGCCGGCGTGTCGGTGTCGAGCGGCCCGGGTTCGACCTGCCACGTCACGCGGTCGTCGCCGTCGCGGCCGACCTCCAGCGGGCCGTCGGGGTCGCCGAGCTCGGCGAGCAGCTGTTCGACGAGCCGCGGCGCGGGCACCTCCGGGTCCACGTCCACGACGCGGACGGTCGCCTCGGGCCACTCGTAGCCGAGGCACTTGGCGAACCCGGCAACGCCGCCGTGCGTCGGGGTGAACGCTGCCGGCAGGTCGCCGCCGTAGCCCATGCGGCCGCCCATCCCGGTGACCGCGAGTAGTACCGAGCTTCCCGCCTTGCCAGCGGCGCGGATGTCGGGTTCGAGCCCGCGGGCGAGCAAGTATAGCGACTTCACCTCCCGCGTGGCCCGCCGCTCGGGCGTCTCGCCCTCCGGCGGCTCGGCGAGTGGCAGCAGGTGGATAAGCCCCGCGACCGGGCCGCACTTCGAGCGGACACGCGTCAGCACGGCATCGACCGCGGCCGGGTCGGTCAGGTCGGCGGAAAAGGCCGTCGGCGACGCAGCCTCGCCGGTCTCGGTCATGCGGACGATCACGGCGTTCACGTCGAGTTCGGCGAGGCGGTCGGCCAGCTCGCGGGCGGTGCCGAGGCAGTCGTCGGTGATGACCAGGGTGCCCGCCGGCGGGGCGAACCGCGGGCGGTCGGGCAGGGGGGCGTCGATGAGGCGCACGACGAGCCGCTGCACCTCGCCGGAGCGGGCGCCGGGGTGCAGGTCGGCATGGGCGTCGTGCTTGCCGTTCGCGGACACGGTCGGCGTCGACGTAGTGGCAGGGGCCGCGTCGGCGAGGGCGCCGGCGACGTACTCCGCGATGCCGCGGATGGTCTTGATGACCGACAGCTTCTCCATCTCCAGGTTCGGCGCCGACCCGTCGGCGGCGGCCTCGATCCCCTCGGCCAGCGCCCCGAGCACCTCGACGCGCTTGATCGAATCGACGCCGAGGTCGGCCTCCAGGTCGAGGTCGATGCTCAGCGCCTCCTTCGGGTAACCGGTCCGGTCGCTGACCAGGTCGAGCAGTCGGGCGACGAGCGAGTCGCGGTCGAGCGCGGGGGCCGCGGGCTTCGCCGGGGCGAGCGCCAGGTCGTGCTTGCCGTTCGCCTCGTGCTTGCCGTTCGCCTCGTGCTTGCCGTTCACGGCCGGGGCCGGAACCGGCGCGACGGTCGGCGGAACGACGATCCGCGCCGGCTCGGGCTGGGCCATCCGCGCGGCGATCGGCGCGGGCAACACGGGGGCGGGTACTGGGGCATGCCCGTTCGCGGCCGGGGCGGGGAGCGGTCCGCCGGCCCCGAGGTAGCCGAGCATCACGCTCCGCTGCGTGTCCAGGAATTTCGCCATCACGTCCTGGAAACGGGCCATTACCTGCGCCGCGCCGTCCGGCAGGGGTTGCGTGCCGGCCGCGGCGGGGAGGAGGGTCGGGGGCGTCGGGGTGTGCATCGGCGCTCGCGGGGTCGGAGTGGTCGGTCGTGGTGGAGCGGGCAGCGGTGCGGGCTTCGCGGCCGCGGCGGGTTGGGGTTTCGGGACTTCAACGGGCTTTGGCGTCGGCTTCGCATCCGCCGACCGTGCCTGGCCGAGCAGTCGCGGCTCGGGGCCGTTCACCGGGCGGCTGCGGACGCCGTTCACCACCCACGCCGTCGCCGGCGGCTGTGGCTTACCGGTGTCGGGGCCGAGCTTCGACAGGTCGAACGGCTTCACGCCGCGGCCCTGGAACAGTCGGTCGAGCTGCGCCGGCACGCCGGCCACGAGCAACTGCCCGAGGGCGTGGCAGAGCTGGACGAGGCCGGGACGGCCCTTCTGGTCAGTGGCGACCGCCAGGTGCGGCTTCCCGGCGAGCACCTGGCCCGCGAGGCCCGTGAGGACCGCACCCGGGCCGACCTCCACGAAGACGCGGGCGCCGGCGGCAAACATCGCTTCCAACTCGTCCGCGAACTTCACGGGGGAGACGAGGTGCTCGGCAAGCACCTTCGACGGCTCGGCGGCGTGCGGCGCCGCGGTCGTGTTCGAGTACACCGGTTTCCGCGGGGCCTTCCACTCGGCGGCAAGGAGCGCACGGGCGAGCGGCTCCCGCGCTCCGGCGATCAGCGGCGAATGGAAGCCGCACGCGACCGGCAGACGCTGCGCCCGGACCTTCGCGGCGTCGAGCTTCGCGGCCACGGCCGTGAGCGCCGCGTCGGTGCCGGCCAGAACCGTCTGATGGGGCGAGTTGTGGTTAGCGACCCACACCCCTTCGACGCCCTTCAGCAACGGTTCGAGGGTTGTGGGCGTCGCGTCGGCGGCGAGCATCCCGCCCGCGGCTGCGCCTGCGGCGTCGCGGATGACACGCCCGCGCTCGAAGGACAGGGCAAGGAAGTCTTCGTCGTTCAGCGATTCGGCGGCGGCGAGTGCGGTGTACTCACCGTAACTGTGCCCCGCGAGCAGGCCCGGTTCGACGCCCAGTGCAGCGAGCACGCGGGCCATGCCGAGTGACGCCGCGCCGATGGCCGGCTGCGCGACCTCGGTGCGTTGCAACTCCTTGCGGTTGCGTGCCTCCTGCTCCGGCCCGAACGGCGACGGCGGGAACACGATCCGACTCAGGGGCTTTTCCAGCTTCCCGGCGAGCACGCGGTCGGCGGCGTCGAGGACCTGTCGCACCTCGGCGAAGGCCATCGCCGGCTGGGCGAGCATGTCGGGGTACTGCGACCCCTGCCCGGGGAACAGGAATGCCACCTGCGGGGCCGGCGGCGGCGTAGCGCGACGCCGAGCTTCTCCGTCAGTTCCGCGAGCGACGCGGCGACGACGGCGAGTGTCGGCTGGCCGGCGCCGGACCGGCTCGACTGCCACACCGACGCGGCAAGGTCGGCGAGCGCGGGACGCGCCCCGGCGGCGAGGGCGTCGCGGCACTGCGTCACGGCGGTCACGATCGCGGCGCGGTCGGGGCGGCGCCACACGAACAGCTCCGCCGGCCACGCCCGGAGGCCGCTCTCGGGGCGGTCGAGGTAGTCGCCGGTGTACTCCTCCAGCACGGTGTGGAAGTTCGTGCCGCCGAACCCGAAGGCGCTGACCCCGGCGGTCCGCGGGTGGGCGGCGCCGTGGACCCACGGGCGGGCTTCGGTGTTGAGATACAGGGGGCCGCCGTCGAGGTTCGCCTTCGGGTTCGGCGTCTCGACCAGCGTCGGCGGCAGCACCTTGTAGTGCAGCGCGTACGCCGTCTTGATGAGTCCCGCGAGGCCGGCGGCGCACTTGCTGTGGCCGATCATCGACTTCACCGAGCCGATCGCGCACGACTGCGCGTCGGCCCCCGCGTCGCGCAACAACTGGCCGATCGCCCGCGCTTCGGTCTGGTCGCCCACCACGGTACCGGTGCCGTGCGCCTCAACGAGCGCGACGTTCGCCGGGTTCACGCGGGCCTGGGCGTAGGCGCGGTGCAGGGCCCGCAACTGGCCCTCGGCCCGCGGCGCCGTCAGCCCCTTGTCGCGGCCGTCGCTCGACGCGCCGACGCCCTTGATGACCGAGTAAATCCGGTCGCCGTCGCGCTCCGCGTCGGCGAGCCGCTTGAGCACCGCGACGCCCACCCCTTCCGCCAGCGCGATGCCGTCGGCGTCGGCGTCGAACGGCCGGCAGCGGCCCTTCGGGCTGAGGGCGTGCGTCTTCGAGAACGCGACGTAGGCGTACGGCGTCTGCACCGCATCGCCGCCCATCACGATCGCCACGTCGCTCGTGCCGTCCTGGAGTTCGCGGACGCCGGCGTAGAGCGCCGCCAGCGACGACCCGCAGGCCGCGTCGATGGCCATGTTCGGGCCGCCGAGGTTGAACCGGTTCGCCACCCGCCCTGCGGCGACGTTCAGCAGGATGCCGGGGAACGAGTCTTCCGTCCACTCCGGCAGGATGCCCTCGCCGAGTTCAATGATCGTGTCCGACTTGACCGGCATGCCCGGGATCGACTCCATCAGCGGCATGCAGGCGCGGAACCCGTAGGCGACCGACAGCGGCATCCCGCCGCCGCCGACGCCGAGGATGGCGCACGTCCGCTCGCGCGCGAATGGCCGGTCGAGGTAGCCGGCGTCGCCGAGCGCCTGGTTCACCGCCTCCAGCAGCAGGAGTTGCAGCGGCTCGATGTTCGGGATCGACTTCGGGGTGATGCCGTACTTCAGCGGGTCGAACAGCACGTCCGACATGAACCCGCCCCACTTCGACACCATCTTGTCGCGGGCGCGCGGGTCGGGGTCGTAGTACGGCCGCCAGTCCCAGTGCGACGCCGGGATCTCGATGACGGCGTTCGTCTTCGCCAGGATGTTCCGCCAGTACGACTCGGCCCCGACCGCGTTCGGGTAGAAGCAACTCATCCCGACGATGGCGACGTCGCACGGCGGCGGCGCCGGCGGCTCGGACGACGAGGAGTCCGGGGCGAGGACAGTGGAGTGAAGGGCCGGCGGCGCACACACGTCCGCGTGCAACGCGGCGACCGTCGTGACGCCGTCGCGGAGGGCGGCGACCTGGCCGATCATGTACATGCCGCGGGCGAACTGGTCGTCGGCCGACACGGCGTTCAGGCCGGTGCCGTTGGCCCCCGCGGCGCGATCGACGCCCTTGCTCGCCACGCGGAGCCGGCCCAGGTTCATCCGCTCCAGCGCCAGCCCCACGTCCAGCGGCGACTTCCCCTCGGCGCGCAGCCGGCGCTTCTCGGCCTCGAACGTCTCAACGTACGGCGTCGGGATGCAGCGGATGGCGTGCCCCGGCCCGGTTTCCAGCAGCACGGTGTCGCCGCAGGCCAGCGCCTCGCGCTGGAATCGCTCGGTGATCGCCCCGCCGGCCACGGCCTCCGTCGTGAACAAGTAGGCGGTGCCGAGAAGCACGCCGACCTTCACGCCACGCTCGTTCAGCCCGGCGGACAGGGCCGCGACCATCCCCGCCGACGCGGCGTCGTGGATGCCGCCGGCGTATACGACGTGCAGGCCGTCGGCCGGCTTGCCTCCGGCGAGATGGTCGAGCAACACCTCGGCCATCGCCTCCCAGAGCGCGAAGCTGGCCCGCGGGCCGACGTGCCCGCCGCACTCCTGCCCCTCGAAAATGAACCGGCGGGCGCCGTCCTTCAGGAACCGGCGGAGGAGGCCCGGCGACGGGACGTGCAGGTAGGTCGGGATGCCCTGCGACTCGAGTTCCTTCGCCTGGTCGGGGCGGCCGCCCGCGATGATCGCGAACGGCGGCATGGCGGCGCGGATCGCGTCGAGCTGTTCGGCGCGGATCTCGGCGGGTACGAAACCCAGCATGCCGACGCCCCACGGCTTTTTCCCGAGCCGCGACTTGGTCTCCTTCAGCAGCGCGTCCGTCTCGGCCTTGCGGAGCAGGGCCAGCGCCAGGAACGGCAGGCCGCCGCCGGCCGCGACGGCGCCGGCGAATGCCGCCGTGTCGCTGACGCGGGTCATCGGGCCTTGCAGGATCGGGTACGCCGTCCCGTGCGACGCCGCGAGCGGCCCGTCGGCCACGAGGTGTGGCGCCCGGCGGCTCAGGTCGAGCAGTCGTGCCGCGGTCTCGCGGACGTGCTGGACGACCCCGGCGACGGTCCCGCCCTTCGCCGCCAGCCCGGCGGCCAACACCACGTCCTGCCCGACCGGCCACACGCCCTCGGCGGGGTCGGCCGCCACACGGGCGCGTAGCGCCGCCTGCCACGCGGCCCGATCGGGGAGGCGTTCTTCCTCACGGATGAGTTCCTGGGCAGAGGCGCTGTCGGCCCGCCCGAAGACGCGAACCGGCTCCCCGAACCGCGTCCCGAGTACGACGGTGTCGCCGCCGTCGAGCCCGGTAATCCGCTTGCGAGCGGCTTCTCCCAGCGGCGATTCGCGGGTGAGGAGCAGTTGCGAATCGAGCACGACGCCGCGGGCGCCGGCCGCGACGCACGCCGCCGCGGTGTGCGGCCCGATGCCGCCCCGGACCCAGAACGGGAGCGTCAGGCCGTGCTTCGCCGCGTACTGCCGCCACACCTGGATGAGAATGAATGACGTGTCCGCGCCGACCCGCCCGCCCGCCTCATGACCCTTGAGTACCAGGCCATCGACACCCCAACCCACAGCCGTCTCGATCTCGGACCGGCTGACGACCTCGGCCAGCACCTCGGCTCCTGCTTCTTGCGTCTGCCGAACGACCGCCGGGTGTCCGGGTTCGGCGCCGCCCGAGAGGACCACCCACGACGGCCGGGCCGCGGAAAACACCGCGTGCAGCACGGCTTGCGCGTCGAGACCGAGCTTGACGCCGAACGGCCCACGACCGAGGCGGGCCAGTCGCTCGACCGCGGGGCCGACCGATTCCGCGCAGGCGTATTCGAGATCGAGTGTCCCGCGTGCCCCGGCACGAACCGCGGCAATTGCCAGGGACGGGTCCGGAGAGCCGGGCGGTGTCAGAACGAAGATGTCGCTCGAATCCATCATGACCCTCAGAGGGTGGAGTCCGACCGGGGGTAAATGCAAAGCCCGGCCGGAATCGTCGGTCGCCGACGGCGGGGTGGTCGCCGCGGGAAGCTCCAACCCAATGCGTTAGTATCCGCAAATTGCCGCGTGATGGCAATTTGGGTAGTGTGGAAAAATACGGTACGCCACGCGGCCTGGGTAATGGGACGCGGTTAGACTGACCCCTTCCTCGCCCGGTTTCAGGGAGGGTCGGGTGGATTGCATCTCCTGTGCCGAGTAGGAGGGCTCAACCGGCTGGGGGGGTTCTGCCGATCTTGAGAAGCGGGGTGGGGCGGGAAGCGCTCGTCCCACTGCTGAGGGGCGATCCATGCGCAGAACCGTTCTCATTCTAGCAGCCGTGCTACTCACCACCGGCTGTGAACGGTTCATCGTCCGCACCGACAACCGCGTCGCGTTCAGCGGACCCGTGGACACCCGCGTCACGACGGACCTCCCCCCGGTGAGCCCCTCCGCCGGGCCGGTGCGACCGGTCGTCGTGGTGGCCGGGGCGTCGAACGCCCGCGTCGCCGTCGTGGACGTTGACGGCCTACTGCTGAACACCCCGTTCGCCGGGTTCTCGTCGCTCGGCGAGAACCCGGTGGCCCTGTTCCGCGAACGCCTCGACGCCGCGGAGGCCGACCCGTGCGTGAAGGCCGTCGTCGTGCGGGTGAACAGCCACGGCGGCGGCGTCGCCGCGTGCATCGCCATGCGGCGCGACCTCGAACGCTTCAAATCCCGCTGCGGAAAGCCGGTTGTGGCCGCACTGCTCGACACCGCCTGCGGCGGGGCGTACTATCTGGCGTCGGCCGCGGATCAGGTCGTGGCGGGGGAGGGCACGGTGACCGGCGGCGTCGGCGTGGTGCTGAACCTGTTCAACCTGCAAGACCTGATGGCGCAGTTCAACGTGATCCCGCAACCCATCAAGGCCGGAGAAAAGGCCGATATCGGCAGCTCGGCCCGCCCCATCCAGGCCGAGGAGAAACAACTCCTACAGGCGATGGCCGACGAGTTCCACGGACGCCTCGTGGCCGACGTCCGCAAGTCGCGGCCGGCCGCCGACGCCGCGGTGTTCGACGGCCGAATCCTCACCGGCACACAGGCCCGTACACGCGGGCTGGTCGATCAGGTGGGCGACCTCGACCACGCCATCGCCGTCGCCGCGGGCGTCGGCTGTGGGGACGGGTTTCGCCCGCAGGTCGTCCTCTACCGTCGGACCAACGACCCGGCGCACTCGGTATACGCCGTCACGGCCAACGTGCCGCTCCAGGGGGCCGGGTTGCTCCCGAACATCCCCGGGCTCGACCGGTCGAAACTGCCGACGTTCCTCAGCCTGTGGCAGCCGGAGCTCACGATGGAAAAATTGGGCGGAAAGTGAGTCGGGGGAAGGAGCGAAGCCGGGGGCGGGCGCCGCGGGCGGCCGGCGCCGCGATAGAATCGGTCTGACACACCACGATCGTACACCCATGTTCATCCACCAGCACCACCTCCGGCACCTGCTGCGGCCCGAGCACTACACCTCCGAGGAGCAGTACCGGGCCGAACTCCGACACCTGTTCCTACCGGCGTGGCACCCGGTCGCCACCGTCAGCCAATTGGAGAAGCCTGGAGACTTCGTCACCCTCGACCTCCTCGAAACGCCGATTCTGATCCGCAATTTCGACCGCCGGCTGCGGGCCTTCCTGAACGTCTGCCCGCACCGGCACAGTCGGCTGACCGACAAACTTGACGGCAACACCGAGCACCTCCGCTGCCAGTACCACGGGTGGGAGT
>JBGAQM010000147.1:0-14678 GCA_044220735.1 Urbifossiella sp.
CCCGCCGGCCGTGTCAGCTCCGGCCGGCGGGAAGCCGGCCCCACGACTGCGCTACTTCGCCTTCAGCCGGTCGATCAGGTAGTCGCCGCTGTTCTTGTACTTCGGGTGCGGTGCGCCCGCATGCACGAAGATGCCCTCGACGCCCTCGGCGGTCAGCTTCTCCATCAGGATGGCGCCGAGCAGCGGGGCGTGCGTCGGGTCTTCCTTCGACTCGCCCTTCACGGCCGCGGCCTTGGCGTTGCCGTAGAAGAGGAACACGGGCGGGTCGCCCTTCGAGACGTGGGCCATCGGCGAGTACGTGTTGATCTTCGGCAGCAGTTCGTCGCGCTTCGCGTGGTACGCGTTGAACCCGGTGTCGCGCTTCCCGTCCGGGCCGACGATGGCAAAGGCGTGGCCGCCGTAGGTGTAATTCGGCATCCACTCGCGGAGCACCTTCGGGTCGAGCGTCGTCTGGGCGCCGTCCACGGCGGCGCAGAACAGCCGGGTGCTCTCGCGGGCGACGGGGTCGGCGCTCTTCGGGTCGGCCATGTCGTCGTGGTAGAGGAGGTACAGCGACGAGCACCCGCCGGCCGAGCCGCCGGTGGCACCGATGCGGGTCTTGTCGAGGTTCCACTCCTTCGCCTTCGACCGGACGAACTGCAGCGCCCGGGCGGCGTCCTCCAGCGGCCACTTCACCGGCGGGTCGATCTTCTTCTCGGCGGCCTCGGTCACCATCCGGTAGTTGATGGCGACGAGCGAAATGCCGGCGTCGTTGAACCGCTTGGCGGCGCCGCGGTAGCCGTCCTTGCTGCCGTTGACCCAGCCGCCGCCGTGGATGGCGAACACGACCGGCGTCGGGGCGTCGGACTTGGCCTGGTAGAAGTCGAGGACCTGCCGCTCGTGCGGGCCGTAGTGGACGTTCTCGGCGGTGGGCGCCGGCCCTTTCGGGGCGTCCTTCTTGGTGGGTTGGGCGGCCTTCGTGGGCTGGGCGGCCTTCTTTGCGGGGTTGTCCTGGCGGGCGGTCGCAGCGAGCGCCAGGCCGAGTGCCGCGGCGAGTGCGAGGAGGCGAACCATGGGAACTGCTCCGGCGGGGAGGGGACGGGGAACAGGAGACAGGGGACAGTCTGAGTTGTCGGGTTCGGCCTGTCTCCTGTCCACTGTCTCCTCAAGCCGACCTACACGGTGACGCCCTGCTTCCCCATCGTGCGGCGCCACGCGGACAGCTGGCCGAGGTGCGTCGCCTCGTGAGTCGTGAGGAGGTGCGCCACCAGGTCGCCGACCGTCGGGAAGCGGGCCTTCAGCGACGCGACCGGGTTCGGCCGCGCGGCGCGGGCGTCGTCGAGGGCGCCGACGGCGGCCGCCAGCGCGGCGTGCCCGGCCTCGTAGGCGCCCAGGAACTCGGCCTTCGCGGGGTAGGTGGCGCGCTGCGGGTCGGGCACGGTGCCGGGCGCGAACAGCGCCGCCCACCCGTCCGGCGCCACCGGCTTCTCGCCGAGCAGGTGCAGGCCGAAGTCGGCGGTCACGGTGAGGTGGCCGAGGATCCACGCCGGGTGGTTCAGGCCCGGGACGGGTTCCTCGGCGAACTCCTCGTCGGGGATGTCGGCGGTGAGTTGTCGGGCGTAGCCGTACTGGTCCGCGTACAGCCGCCGCTCGCGGTCGAACATCGGGCGTCCTCGTGCGATCAGGTTTGAAGTAGGCGTGTGAGGGATTTCATGGCCGCGTCCGCGACGTGCGCGGGCGGCAGTTGCCACAGCACCGGGTCGTGTAACTCCACCGACACGTACCCGGCGTAGCCGACGGCGCGCAAACGGGCGATGATCGGGTCGAGGCGGAAGTCGCCCTCGCCGGGGAGCACGCGGTCGGCGTCGGTCATCACCTCCCGGGGAACGCCGGCCAAGTCACAAACTTGCACGTGCGCCACGTTCGCGGCCGTCAGGAGTTCCAAATCCTCGGGCTTGCTCGGCCCCTTGTAGTAGTGGAACACGTCGAGGCAGACGCCGACGTTCGGCTCGCCGCAGCGGTGGACCAGATTCAGCGCCGTGTCCAGGTTGTTCACCACACCGTCGCCCCGGAACTCCAGGGCGATCGTGACGCCGAAGCCCGCCGCCCACCGCGCCGCTTCGGCGAGCCGCCCGAGCGCCCGGCCGAGGCGCGCGGGCTCCGGCCGCGCGGCGTGGTCGGCGGCGACGAGGAGCGTCGGAATCCCGAACCGCTGACACAGTTCGAGCCGCCGCCGGAAGTGGTCGGAGTGCGCGACCCGCGCCTCGCCCTGCGAGTCGAGGAGCCCGCCCTGGTAGGCCGCGGCCGCGAGCGTGACGCCGTGGTCGGCCAGGAACTTCGCGGTGTCGTCGGCGCTCACCACTTCGAGGTGCTTTTCCAGCTTGGTGAGCCAGACCTCGACGGCGGGGAGGCCGGCGGCGGCGAACGCGGCGAGGTCGTCGGCCGGCGCCGCGGGGAGCGTGCAGACCTGGCTGACGCACGGCTTCATGACGCCGCCTGCCGGGGCTTCGGCTTGACGTCCTTCCCCCGGTTGTCTTTCGCCTTGCTGGGCGCCGGGGTGGGGTCGGGGGTGCTCTCGAACCACCCGAAGATCCACCCCGCGAGGAGCAGCATGGCGCTCATGTGGAGGCACAGCCCGAGGGCGATGAGCAGCCGCGTGCGGCCCTTCTGTTCGGGCGTGCGCGTCTTGTACACCGGCCCCTCGGCCGCGTGCGACGTGTTGAACTGAATCCCCGCGTCGGACGTGCCCCAGTCCTCGGCCGGCGCCGAGTACGCCTCGGCCGAGTCGTGGACCGCCGCCGCCTCGGGGACCGGCGAGGGATGGACCGCGGCCGCGGCCGGCGGCGGCACCGCGGCCGCCCGGCAGAACGGCGCCAGCGCCGCCTCGGCATCCGCGGTGCGGCCGAAACGCTGCTCGGGCCGCTTCGCCATCATCCGCTCGACGACGGCGACGAACGCCGGAGGCAGGTCGGGCCGCAGACCGCCGAGCGGCACCGGGTCGGCGGTGCGGACCTTCAGCAGAAGAAGGCCGTACTGGTCGCCGCGGCCGTCGTGGGTCGCGCCTTCGACGCGCTCCGGCGGCAGGTACGGGATCGCGTCGTCGGCCGGCGGCGCCACCGTGGCCGCGGGGCGCAGCGGCACGAGCCCGAGTTCCGCCACCCGCACCGCGGCGTTCGGGGCGGGGCGGCGCTTGGTGCGGCCGTCGTCGGTGGTCTTCACCGTCATCGGGCCGGCGAGGAGGTTCGCGGGGCGGACGTCGCCGTGCCACAGGCCGCGCTCGTCCACCGTGCGCAGGGCCGACGCCGCCTGCCGGCCGAACTCGGCGGCCAGGAACGCCGGCATCGGGCCGATCTCGACGACGAGTTGTTCCAGCGTCGCGCTGTCGGCCGGCTCCTCGACCGCGGCGTAGAACTCGCCGCCGAATTCGCCGGCGTCCAGCGGCACGAGGAGGTTCGGGTGGTACGTCGGGAACGTGCGCGCACGTTGGACCATCGCCGCGGGCGAGTCGGACGGCAGGAGGGCGCCGGGCCGCAGCTTCCGCAGCACGAGCGGCGTGCGGAGCGACGGGTGGAGCGCCCGGTAGGCGGTGCCGCCGGGGCACGGGCCGATCTCGTCGAGGACGGGGTAGCCGGCGAACGTCAGCTCGCCGCCGCGGCCGCTGCGGAGTGCGTCGGCCTGGAACCGGGTGAGCGCCCCGCGAGTCTCCAGGTACTCGCACAGGGCGGCGAGGTTCTCCTGCGGCACGTCCGGCTGACGGATTAACTGCTCGACTTGCTCCGGTATCAGGACGCGGTTGGCCTTCGCCTCGTCGAGAAAGCCGGCGATCGATTCGGAGGGCATCGGCGGGGCTCGGTCCGGTGGCGGTGGGTGTGGGGGATTGTATCACCCCGCCATCCGAATTCGCGGGCACGGCCGTCGCAGGGGTGCCCGGTAGCTCGCGTTGCCCGCCGACGCCGGGCCGGGTACAGTCCGCCGGTCCGACAGGGGAGGGCGTCATGGCGAAGGCGGAGCCGCTGCGGGTGGCGGTGATCGGGGCCGGGCCGGTCGGCGTCGAGGCGGCGCTGCACGCGAAGGCCGCCGGCTGCCGCGTCAGCGTCTACGACCGCGGCCAGGTCGGCGAGCACGTCGTGCGCTGGGGGCACGCCCGGATGTTCACGCCGTTCGGCATGAACACCACGCCCCTCGGCCTGCAAACGCTCCGCCAGGAGCGCCGCGCCAAGGACGTGCCGGCCGACACCGACCTGCTCACGGGCCGCGAGTTTCGGGAGGCGTATCTCACGCCGCTGACCGAGTCCGAGGCGCTGCTCGAAGCCATGCACCCGCAACAGGCGGTTCTGGCGATCGGCCGCGCGGGGTCGATCAAGAAGTCCGAACCGGACGACGGCCGGCGGCCGTTCCGGCTCCTCCTGCGGGCGGGGAACGGCGTCGAGCGGATCGACACGGCCGACGCGGTCCTCGACTGCACGGGGACGTTCAACACGCCGAACTGGCTCGGCGACGGCAACCTCCCCGCGGTCGGCGAGCTCGCCGCCCGGCAGCACCTCAGTCACGGACTCGAAGACGTGTCGGGCGAGCGCCGGGGGCACTACGCCGGCAAGAGCGTGGCCGTGGTCGGCGACGGGTACACGGCCGCGGCGACGGTGGCGCAGCTGGTCGCGCTCGCGGAGGAGCGCGCGGAGACGTGGGTGTACTGGCTCACGAACGGCGCCCGCGGCGCCCCGCTGGCGCGGGTGCCGAACGACCCGCTCAAGGAGCGCGACCGCCTCGCGGTGAAGGCGAACTCGCTGGCCACCCGCTGCGACGCAAACCTCGAATTCCACCCACAGACGCTGCTCGACGAGGTGGTGTGTCACGGCCCGGAGCAGGGGTTCCGCCTGAGCGGCCGCAGCGCCGGAAAGCCGGCGACGTGGGAGGTCGAGCGGGTGATCGCGTGCGTCGGCTACCGGGCCGACCTGCGACTGAGCACCGGCCTGAAGGTGGACGAGCCGGCCGGCCGGCCCGAGACGCGCGAGCCGGGGTATTTCCTGCTCGGGGCGAAGAGTTTCGGCCGCGACTCGGGGTTCCTGCTGCGCGACGGGCACGAGCAGGTGCGCCGCGTGGTGGCGCTGCTGACGGGGAAAGTCGAGGCGTCCGGTTGGCGTCGCGCCGCCTGACCGGGGAGGCAAGTCTGATTACCGCACGAGCCCCACGCTCGTCACCATCACGCCGACGAAGAACACGACCACGATTAGGATGCCGACCGCGCTCGACGTGAGCCACCGCCCCGTCGGGTTTTCCACCGGCGCCAGGTCGGCGACCGCGGGACGGAGGTTGCGGGCCACCTCTTCGAACAGGCGGTCGTCGTCGCCCAGCCAGCGGAGCGACACGCACTTGCCTGCCGGGAACGGCTCCAACTCGAACAGCGGGTCGGGGCCGGACCAGAGGTTCCCGGTGCGTGTGACCGTGCGGCCCATGTGGTCGAACACCTCCGCGATCGCTGTCTCGAACGCCCCGGGCTCGACGTTGTAGACGACGAGCGACCGCCGCCGGATGGTGAGTGTCAGCAACCCGCCGCCGACCACGACGAACAGGTAGCCGCCGACGACGGCGAGCCACGCCAACTGCTCCTGTTCCCAGGAGGCCCGGAGGGCTTCGAGGTTGCGGCGGAACAGGTAGCGGGCGTTCGACTGGAGCAGCGTCAGGACGAGGCCGCCGCCGAACAGCACGAAGCCGGACAGGCCGCCACAAAGGGCGGCGAAGTCCCACCCGCCGGGGACGACGGTGGGGCGGCGCTTCTTGTTGAGTACGGCGAGCCAGAGGAGGTAGAGCGCGAGCGGGGCGAGGCAGAAGATGCCGGCCAGGCAGACCACGAGTGCGAACGCGAACACGGGTCGGTCCTGGAGGCGGCGACGAGTACCGGGCCAGGATACGGCGCGGGGGTAAGACGGCGAGCGATGCGAACTGCTTCCGGGCCGGCCCCGTCAGGGGTCGGAGTGCGCGAACACTCCGACCCTGACGGGGCCGGCTCCGTTTCGTCCGAGTTGCGCATTTCCGGGCACGTAGTCCACGACCCAGCACCCGCGGACGTGCGGCCCGTCGCTCGGTTCAGTGACGATCGAGCACGCTGCGGATTTCTGCCTTGAGTTGAGCAGTGCTGGCGTTGGCGCGTTCGAGAAGAACCGATGCCACATGCCGAACCAGCCCCTCAACCGCGTGTACCCCCATCGAGGTAATCCGACTCGTTTGGATCAACTCCAGCCAGTCTCGAAGGGAGTCGCTCCCCGTATCAAGCTTCAGGGTGTCGCGCAGGAACATGTCCAAAGACACGAAGGTGGCGTGTTTCTTGTCCCTCACGATGTCAACTCCGACGGATCCGTCGAACGGGAGTGTGGTTGGTGACCGCCGACAGTATCTCTGGGGCGCTCACCCCCGCAGCTTCCTCAGCATCTCCCACAGCACGGCGGCGATGTTCCAGGCGTCGTCGTGGCCGCGGTGGTGCGTCCCCTCCAGCTTCAGTCCGCACAACGCCATCGCCTGCGGCAGACCCACCTCCGACGGCAGCGCCCGGCCGGCCGAGAACAGCGTCTTCACGTTCAGGTGGCTCGGGCCGAACGGGTAGCGCACCCCCGTCTCGCGGCACTGCTTGTCGAACTGCTTCCGGTCGTAGTCGCCGAAGCTCGCCCACAGCCGGGCCTGCGAGAAGTACTCGTCCTCCAGCACCTTGCACGCGTCCTTGAACGCCACCCCGCCGGCCACCTGATCCTGCGTCAGCGTCGTCAACTGGGTGCAGAACGGACTCACCGTCGATCGCTCCGGCCGCACCAGGATGCTCCGCTTCTCCAACCGCCGGCCGGTGCTCAGCTCAAGCGGGCACAGGCCGATCTCGATGATGTCGTTCGCCTGCCCCTTCGGCGGGTAGCCGCCGTCCCAGCAGGTCGATTCGATGTCGATGACGAGAACCTGGTCGAGCCGCCTTGCCATCAGCGCCCCACGGTCACGACGGACGGGCGAACCGGGATCAGTCTATCGGAACGCGGCCGGCCGACCCCCCGCCTCGGAGCGCGGCCGGCCGGGTCGGCGCTTGAAACTCGAAACTCAAAACTCGAAACTGGTGAAATGGACGTACTCATCACCGCGGACGAAATCCGCGAGCGCGTCGACCGCATGGCCGGCGAGATCGGGGCCGCGTACCACGACGGCCGGCCGGTCACCGTCGTCGGCATCCTCACCGGCTGCCTCGTGTTCATGGCCGACCTCATCCGCCGCATCGACCTGCCGGTGCGGGTCGCGTTCATCACCGCGTCGAGCTACCGCGGCGAGACGACGAGCCCGGGGAAGCTCGTCATCCGCGACGAACTCCTCCCCGACATCGCCGGGCGCCACGTCCTGCTGCTCGACGACATCCTCGACACCGGCAAGACGCTGACGCGGGTGGTCTCGCACCTGCTCGACCGCGGGGCCGAGACGGTGAAGGTGGGCGTGCTGCTGCGGAAGGTCGGGCGGCAGGAGGTGCCGTTCGAGCCGGACTTCGTCGGGTTCGGCATCCCCGACCGGTTCGTGGTCGGGTACGGCCTCGACTACAACGACGAACACCGCCACCTGCCGTACATCGGCGTCCTCGACGGGCCGGCCGCGTGACCGACGCCCGCGTACTGCACCTGGCCTCCGACCTCGGCGCCACGGGCGCCGCAAAGCAACTCACGCTCCTCGCCCCGCGCCTCGCGGCGGAAGGAGTCACGCCCGCCGTCGCCGTGCTGGGCGAAGCCGACACCACCTTCGCGGACGTGCTGCGCGCCGCCGGCGTGGGCGTCCACGCGGTACCCTACCGGTCGCCGTTCGACCCCACCGGCCGGAGGCTCCTGCGCGCGCTCGTCGCCGCCTTCGCCCCGGATGCGATCCACGCCTGGGGACCGGCGGCGGTGCGGATGGGGCGAACGCTGAGCCGTTGGGGCGGGCCGCCGCTGGTCGCATCCGCGGCGACCCATCCCGGGCGCGGCGTCGGCGGCTGGCTCGCGACCCGGTCGCTGCGGGCCGCCGACCGCGTCGTGGCCGCGTCGTGGGCCGAGGCCGAGGCGTACCGCCGGCTCGGCGTCGTCGGCGACAACCTCACGCGCATCCCCCCTGGCGTCGAAACGTCCACGTCGGCCGTCGAGCGCGCCTCCCTCCGGAACCAACTCGGGCTGCCGGCGACGGCCCGGCTCGTCCTCACCGCGGGGCGGCTCGACCTACGCGACGGGTTGAAGTCGGCCATCTGGGCGTTCGACATCCTGCGCTACGACTTCCCCGACCTGCACCTCGTAGTCGTCGGCGACGGGCCGAACCGCGAAGGACTCGAGGCCTTCGTTCACGCTCTGGCGTTTGACGACCGGCGCGTCCACTTTCCCGGCCTGCGGGCCGACCTTCCGGCGTTGTTGGGGCTGGCGGAACTGGTGTGGGTGCTGCAACCACACGGCGGCGTGAACCTCGCGCTCGAGGCGATGGCCGCGGGCCGGCCGGTCGTCGGGTGGAACAACCCGGACGTGGCCGAGGTCGTCGCCGACGGCGAGACGGGACACCTCGTCGCGGTCGGCGACAAGGCGCAGGTGGCGGCGCGGGCGCACGGATTGCTCACCGAGCCGGCCGCGGGCGACCGGCTCGGGGCGGCGGGGAAGGCCCGGGCCGCCGAGCGGTTCGCGGCCGACCGGATGGCCGCCCCGTTCGCCCGGGTGTACCACGAACTCACCCGCCGCGCCCGCGGCGGCTCTCCCTGAGCGATCGGAACTCAGCCATGCGGGGCGTGCTCACGGTCATCCTCGCCGGCGGGAAGGGCTCCCGGCTCGAGCCGCTGACCCGCGACCGGGCCAAACCGGCCGTGCCGTTCGGTGGCCTGTACCGGATCATCGACTTCACCCTGTCCAACTGCATCAACAGCGGCCTCCGCCGCATCCTGGTGCTGACGCAGTTCAAGTCGCGGTCGCTCGACCGCCACATCCGGGCCGGGTGGAGCTTCATGAGCCCCGAGCTCGGCGAGTCGGTCGAGGTGCTGCCGCCGCAGCAGCGGATCGACGAGACGTGGTACAAGGGGACGGCCGACGCCATCTACCAGAACATCTACTCGATCGAGCGCGAGGACTGCGACCTGATCATGGTGCTGGCCGGCGACCACATCTACAAAATGGACTACAGCGGCATGGTTCGCGCCCACCGCGAGCGCGGCGCCGACGTGACCATCGGCTGCATCCCCGTGCCGTTGTCCGAGACGCGCCACTTCGGCATCATCGAGACGTCCGCGGACGACTGGGCGAAGAGCTTCCTCGAGAAGCCGGCCACCGCCCCGCCGATGCCGGGCGATGCGCACCACGCGCTCGGGTCGATGGGCATCTACGTGTTCCCGACGCGGCTGCTGTTCGAGCTGCTGTGCGAGGACGCGGCGACGCCCGGCAGCGACCACGACTTCGGCAAGAACGTGATCCCGCGGATGATCGCGAACGGGCAGCGGGTGTTCGCGTACCGGTTCCGCGACGAGAACCGCAAGGCCGTGCCGTACTGGCGCGACGTCGGCACGCTCGACGCCTACTACCAGGCGAACATGGACCTGATCGCCATCGACCCGGTGCTGAACCTGTACGACGGCGAGTGGCCGATCCGCACGTTCCACCCGCAGCTGCCGCCGCCGAAGTTCGTGTTCAGCGCCGACGGCCCGCCCGGCCACGTCCGCCGCGGCGAGGCGCTGGACAGCCTGGTGTGTCCCGGCAGCATCGTCTCCGGCGGGCAGGTGCGGCGGAGCGTGCTGTCGCCGCGCGTGCGGGTGAACAGCTACTCCCTCGTCGAGGACTCAATCCTCCTCGACGGGGTGGACGTGGGCCGGTACTGCCGCATCCGGCGGGCGATCATCGACAAGGAGGTGAAGCTGCCGCCGTACACGGTGCTCGGCTACGACCTGGAGTTCGACCGCCGCCGCGGCTTCACGATCACTGACGGCGGCATCGTGGTGGTGCCGAAGACGGAGCCGGCGGACACGTTCCTGGCGCCGAACCCGCTACCGGGCTGAGCCGCGGCGGCGCTCCCACAGCAGAAGCGACGTGATCGTCTTGGCGTCCTTCACCTCCCCGCTCAGGCACATCCGCACGGCCTCGGCCAGCGGCACCGTCACGGGCTCCAGCTGCTCGTCGGCCTCGGGCGCCATCGGGCCGGGCGTCAGGTCCTCGGCGACGAACAGGTGCAGTTGCTCGTTCATCACCCCTGGGGAGGCGTACAGGAAGTCGAGGTACATCCAACGGGCTGCGGTGTAACCCGTCTCTTCGGCCAGCTCGCGCTTCGGCGCACTCCTCCAGCGGCTCGTTCGGCTCGCGGGTGCCGGCGGGCACCTCCCACAGCGTTTCGCCCACCACCCAGCGATGGTTCCGCAGCAACACGACGGTCTCGGGGTCGAGCACCGGCAGGATTACCACCGCGCCCGGGTGCATGATGAAGTCGCGGCGGACGGTGCTGCCGTCGGGTGCGGTGAACGTGTCGATCGCCACGGACACGCGGCGGCCGGTGTAAACGATCTCGCGGGCCATCGGGATGTTCTGCCGGAAGTGCGGGACGGGGGCCGAATTGCGGCACGCTCCCGGCGATGATAAGATGACCCGCGACGGCAGGCAACCCGCCGGTCGGCCAGGGACGGGGTGGTTCCGATGCGCGATCCGATGAGCTGGGCACTTCCACTCTTTCGGGCGTTCGGCATCCCGGTCAAGCTGCACGTCTTCTTCATCATCGTCACCCTCGGGCTGTTCGTCCGTCAGGTCACCGCCAAGGACAACCCCATCGAATGGGGCGACGTGTTCCTGTTCACGATCGTGCTGTTGTTCCTCGTCATCCTGCTCCACGAGTTCGGCCACTGCTTCGCCGCCCGCGCCGTCGGCGGCGACGCCAAAGAAATCCTCATCTGGCCGCTCGGCGGGCTGGCGATGGTCGAGGTGCCGAACGCCCCCCGGCCGAACTTCCAGGTCGCCGCCGCCGGGCCGCTCACGAACGTCCTCATCTGCGCCGTCGTCGCGATCCCGCTGCTCGCGTTCGGCTTCATCCCGACGCTGAACCCGCTCGCCAACCCGTTCGTCTCCGAGATGCGGAACTTCGACGGCAAGGACTACACGAGCGTGTACGGCCTGAAGGTGTACGAGCCCGGCACGAGCAAACAGGTGCAGGCGAGCGTGGCCCAGGACGCCCAGACGAGGCAGCAGGAATCCGGCTTGCAGGACCGCGTGGCGTGGAAGCCGGAGAAGGCCGCGGAGCACGCGGCGGCGATGGGTGGTGAGCGCGCCGTCGCCCCGAGCTGGGCGGTGTGGCTGAACCGCACGTTCTGGATTTCGTGGGTGCTGCTGCTGTTCAACCTCGTGCCGGCCTACCCGCTCGACGGCGGGCAGATGCTCCAGGCCGTCATCTGGGGCCGATCCGACCTGCGCCGGGGCGTGACCGTCGCGGCGTACACCGGGTTCGTGTTCGCGCTCATCTTCCTCATCGTGTCGGTGGCGGCGAACGAGACGCTGTTCATGGGTCTGTCGCTGTTCATGCTCTACTCGTGCTCGCAGCGGCTCCAGCAACTCGACAGCGAGGAGGGGCCGTTCGGGTACGACTTCTCGGCCGGGTACACGAGCCTGGAGCGGGACGACGAGCCGCCGCCGCGGCCGAAGAAGAAGGTGGGCGCGTTCGCCCGCTGGTGGCAGGCGCGGAAGGCGCGGAAGATCGCCGCGGAAAACGCACAGCGGGTGCGCGACGAGGAGCGGATGGAGGAGTTGCTCGGCAAGATCGCCGCGACCGGGATGGGCTCGCTCACCGACGAGGAGCGCCGGTTCCTGGAGCGGTTCAGCGCCCGCTACCGCGACCGCTCGTAGAATTCAAAGCCCGGGGCCGCCGGCCCCGGGCTTTGGAGTTCGTGTCGTGTCCAACCTGATCGACCCCCGCACCCTCTCGGGGTTCCGGGATTACCTGCCCGCCACGATGATCCCGCGCGAGCGCATCTTGCAGTGCGTCCGCGAGGTGTGCCGCTCGTACGGCTTCACGCCCATCGACACGCCGGCCGTCGAGTCGCTCGACGTACTGCTCGGCAAGGGCGGCGACGAGTCGGACAAGCTCGTCTACCGCGTCCGCAGCGCGAAGGCCGAGAAGGAAGAAGCCGGCCTCCGCTTCGACCTGACGGTGCCGTTCGCCCGGTTCGCGGCGCAGTACGTCGCTCAACTCGGGACACCGTTCAAGCGCTACGCGATGGGGCCGGTGTGGCGCGGCGAGCGGCCGGGGAAGGGCCGCTTCCGCGAGTTCTGGCAGTGCGACTTCGACACCATCGGCACCACCTCCAACGCCGCCGACGTCGAGACGGCGCTGGTGATCAACGACCTGTTCGCCGCTATCGGCATCGACCGGTTCGAGGTGCGGGTGAACAACCGGCTGCTGTTGAACGGCCTGCTCGAACTCTACGGTTTGAGTGACAAGGCAGTGCCACTCCTGCGCTCGCTCGACAAGCTGCCGAAGATCGGCCGCGACAAGGTGACCGAGGAGATGGCCCGCGAGGCCGGCGTGACCGGTGACCAGGCCGGGCGCGTGCTCGACCTCGCGGAGACGACCGGCGCGAACGACGAGGTTCTGTCAAGGGTAGAGTCGTTCTTCGCCGGCGCTCCAAACGACAAGGCCGCCGAGGGGCTGAAGCGGCTCCGCGAGTTGCTGGCGGTGGCGAAGGCGGCGGGCGTGCCGGACGGCCGCATCCGCATCGACCTGAGCATCTGCCGCGGCCTCGACTACTACACCGGCACCATCTACGAGACGTTTCTGACGGACCTCCCCGGCATCGGCTCCGTCTGCTCCGGCGGCCGCTACGACAACCTCGCCAGCCTGTACACGAAGCAGGTGCTGCCGGGCGTCGGCGCGTCGCTCGGCCTCGACCGCCTCATCGCCGCGCTGGAGGAGTTGAAGCACCCCCTGATGGGCGGGCAGACCACGCCCGCCGACGTGCTGGTCGTGCAGTTCGACGCCGCTCGGCTCGGCGACTACCAGCGCGTCGCGCGACTGCTCCGGTCGGCGGGGGTGGCGGCGGAGGTGTATCCGGACGCGAAGAAGGTGGGTCAGCAACTCCAGTACGCCGAGAAGCGCGGGTTCCGCGTCGCGGTGATCGCCGGCCCCGCCGAGTTCGAGCAGGGCGTGTGGAAGGTGAAAGACCTGGCGAAGCGCGAGGAGACCGCCGTGCCGGAGGCCGGGTTGGTGACGGCGGTCCGGGGCGAGCGATGAACCGCGACAACCACTACGAGGCGGCGTTCGAGGCGTTCCTCCGCGCCCGCGGCGTGGCCGTTGTGCCGGTGGTCGAGGCCCGCCGCAGCTACCTCGACGATACTGACGTGAAGTCCCCCGACTTCCTCGTCATCGGCCCGGACGACGCCCGCCTCGTCGTGGACGTGAAGGGGCGCAAGTTCCCCGGCGGCCCCGCCGACCGGCCGCGGAAGGTGTGGGAACACTGGTCCACGCGCGAGGACGTGTCGGCCCTCGCCCGGTGGGCGGCCCGGCTCGGCCCGGGGTTCCGCGGGGTCCTGGCGTTTGTGTACCAGGTGCTCCCCACGGTCGTTCTCCCCGACGACACGCCGGACCTGTTCGCACACGGCGGCCGCAGCTACCTCGCCCGCGGCGTGGCCGTCGAGGACTACGCCGAGCACATGCGGCCGCGCAGCCCGCGGTGGGGCACGGTCGATCTGCCCACCGACACGTTCCGGCTGCTGGTCCGACCGTTCACGTCGTTCCTGGAAGCGCCCGAGGAGTCCGTGGTATGACGCCGCTTCGCGTCGGGATCGTCGTCGAGGCGACGGGGCGGCCGATCCGCCTCGCCGTTGCCGAGTCGGCACGGATGGGGGCGACGGCAGTGCAGGCCGACGCCGTCGGCGAACTGCTCCCCTCCCAACTCGGCGAGACCGGTCGCCGCGAGTTCCGCAACCTCCTGCGGTCGTACTCGCAGGACCTGGCCGCGCTACACGTCCCGCTGCGCCGCGGGCTCGACGTGCCGGCCGATCTTCAGCCGCGCATCGAGGCCGTGCGGAAGGCGATGCAACTCGCCTTCGACGTCGGCGGCCGCCGCGTCGTGGTGCCGTGCCCGAAACTGCCCGACGAGGCCGATTCCCCGCGGGCGCAGTTGATGCGCGAGTCGCTGACCGCACTCGGCCAGTTCGGCGACCGCGTCGGCACGGTGGTGGCGCTGGAAATCGGCTTCGACCCGGCCGACAAGGTGCGTGACTACCTGGCGACGTTCGACACCGGCAGCCTGAAGGTGACGTTCGACCCGGCGAACCTGATGGTCCACGGCCACGACCCGTTGGCGAATCTGGCCCCACTCAAAGGTGTCGTGGCGCACGTCCACGCGCGCGACGCCCGTAACGCCGGCCTGAGCCGCGGCATCCAGGAGGTGCCGATCGGCGCCGGCGACGTGGACTGGCTCGCGCTCACCGCGACGCTGCAAGCGCTGGAGTTCGACGGCTACCTGTGCGTGGACCGCGAGCAGGGCGAGAACAAACTCGCCGACGTGGCTAACGGCGTGAAGTTTCTGCGCCGCTTTACCGGTCCGCTACTCGGCTGACACCGCGCAACTCGTCCAGCGCCGCACCGATGTCTGCGGCCCGCATCAGCGACTCGCCGACAAGTACCGCCCGCGCCCCGGCCGCGCCGAGCCGTTGCAGATCGGCGTGCGTGCGGATGCCGCTTTCGCTCACGACGACGCGGTCGGGCGG
>JBGAQM010000148.1:0-15041 GCA_044220735.1 Urbifossiella sp.
GCTGGCGAGCACCTGGATGAAGAAGCGGCGTAGCGGGAGGGCCACGGCCGCGGCGTCGAGCGGCGTGGTGGCGACCGCGGGGGCGTCGCGGAGGAGGTCGGCGAGGGGGGTGTCGTCGGGCGCGAGCGCCTGCCGGTCGAGGAACGCGCTCGCGTCGCCGAGCGGGACGAGCTTCAGGGGCGTGCGCGCGGCCATGAGGGTTGCCTTCCGGGAAACGCGAGCCGACCGGCCCGCGGCGCGGCCCCGCGCGTCACTCCGCTCCGACGGTGAGACGGCGGGCCAGGCGGAACAGCCGCGTGCCGGTGAGGTAATCATAGCCGAACGTGCGCCTGCCGCGTACGTCGTCCGGGTACGACCGCGCCAGCAGCGCCAGCGGCCCCCACCACTCCGCCACCGCGAGGGCGTCGGCCCGCCGCTCCTCGGACGGCGGCACCGGGCCGGCCGCCAACAGCACCGCGCGGGCGGTCTCGGCCTCCGCCAGCAGCGCGTCGCGGTGCCCGCCCAGCGCCGCCTCGTACACGTCCAGCACGAAGTCGCGGCGGTCGTGCCGCCAGGTGTCGAGCACCCGCGCCCGCCAGCGGCGGACCGCGGTCGGCGGCCCCGGCGCGGCGAGCGTGCGGGCCAGCAGCCCGGCCCCGTTCGGGGCCGCCCACACCCGGTCGGCCACGCCGAGAGCCTCGTCCGCGTCGCCGTCCGGTGGAGCGTCCAGTACACCCGTCAGCGGCGACGCCCGGCGGAGCGCGGCGGCCAGTTCGTCGGTCAGGTACGGCGCCGCCGGCCCGGCCAGCCCGTGCCGCACGACCCACTCGACCGGCGTCGCAGCACTCGCGTCGGCGGCCAGGTCCGCGAGCAACAGTGCCAGGTGATTAAACGCCCGACCGCGGAGCGAGACTCGCGACTCAGGCAGGTGCCGCAGCCCGACGGCCAGCGCCAGGAGGATCACGTCCGGGCGCGGCGGCGTCGCGTCGCCGAGGGGCGGCGGCGGCAGCCGCAGGCGCGCGGCGGTCACCGCGGCCAGTCCGGCGGCGGCGGCGCGCACGTCCGCCGGCGGGTCGGTCAGGAGGTCGGAGTCGGCCGGGGAGCCGTCCGGCGGCGGGCCGTCCGGGTCGGTCGCCCAGCGGAGTACCCGCACGGCGGTGTCGGCGGCGGTCATCCGATCACCCACTGCGGGCACTCGGTCATGTGGTCGCCGCTCCGGACGTAGAAGCGCAGCACCCGGCGGTGAGCCTCCAGGTTCAGCAGCCCGGCCACCTGCCACGGCTGCCGGAACGTCGTGAAGTGGAGCCGCAGGTCGATCGACGACAGCCCCATGGCGTCGGTCGCGGGGAACAGGTGGGTGTGGTACCACCCGACCAGCCGGTTCCCGCCGTAGACGCCGCGGAGGTCGCGCTTCACGGCGTCGAACGACGTGCCGGTGAACGTGAAGTGGAGGAACGACGCCCCGGTGTGCTCGGCCGGCGGCGCCGCCCCGAGTTCGATGATCGTGCCGGCGGGGTCGTCCGCGTCGGTCCACACCTTCCCGACCAGGAACCCGCCCTCCTCGACCTCCGCCGAGAACGGCCGGGTGCGGGTCAGGTCGTCGGCGAGGGCGGACGGCACCAGCACCTTGACCGGCGCGGCGCGGCGGGCCGGGTCGGACTCGGCGACGCCGAAGTCGGCCAGCGCCCGCGTCGGCGGCGGCGGCTCGACCACCGGACTGATGCGGAACGGCGGCGCCTCGTCGTCGTCGTACGGCAGCAGGCTGACGGCCCCGGGCACGGCCGGCGTCGGGCGAACGGTCGGCCGGCTCGGCAGCCCGGGGGCCACGACGCAGAAGCCCCACTCCTCGACCGACGGGTCGGTCTCGGTGAGGATGAGTTGCAGGGGGGCGCCGATCAGTTCCCAGAGCGGGTGCGGGTGGCTGTACGAGTAGGCGTCGTCGAGGACGAGGTTGAGCCGGGCGTACCCCCAGTCGGGGTTCAGGTTGTGGACGACCGGCCGGCCGGTCGGCTCGTCGTCGTCGGGGACGTTGTAGAAGAGCACCTGCTGGACGCTGAACCGGTCGGCGCTGGCGCCGAACATCCGGGCCATCGCCACGCGCAGAATCGACGCGAGGGTGAACCGCCGGAACGGCTCGGCGGCCGGCCCGCGGAAGACGACGACCGTCGGGGGCGAGTCCATCGCACGGCCCTCCGGTTAGCCGAGTTCGCGGATGCGCAGCGGCGGCGGGTCGTAAGCCTCGCGCAGCTTGTCGTTCAGCATCTCCCGGAGGATCGACTTACCTCCGCGGGCTTCGATCGCCACCTGCCCGTCGAGCGTCCGCGCCCAGTCGAGCGCGTCCGTGTTGTAGCCGTTCTCGACCTCGTAATTCTGGTACCCGGCGATGTCCACGAGCATTTGCAGGAGCACGCCGAAGTCGAGGCCGGGGCGGTAGTTCTCCTCCAGGATACCGAGGCACACCTTGCCGTACTTCGGGTCGATGTTCGGGTGGAACACCGGCGTCTGCCACGTCACCAGCGGCGCCTGCATGGAGAACTCGGGGCCGAGGTCGATGCGGACGACGTGGTGGTCGGCGGGCCGCGGCGGGCCGGGGCCGTCGGCGGGGGCGAACCCGGGGGCGTCGAACTCGAGCCGGTAGCTGGTCGGCTTCTGGGTCGCGTTGGCGCGGACCTTGAACCCCCGGTGTGCGCCGGCGTAGGCCATCACCTGCGCCTGCACCTTGGCGAGCGCCTCCTCGCGCTGGACCGGGTTGACGCCGGCGGTGACCTGCGGGGCGACCTGGAGGACGGCGCCGTTGCGGACGCGGTTCTCGTGGAGCGACCGGTCCCCCAGCAGGCGCTCCTGCTTGCCGTCGGGCGTGATCTGGGTGACGACGGCCTCCTGCGGCTTGCCGTTCTTGCCGGTGGGCCAGTTGTTGTCGCGGTAGTAGTTGTGCATCACCCCGCGGGCCATCTCGCCGGCGGACGTGGAGGCGGGGACGTTGGTGGCCTCGAACCGCCGCTGGTCCGGCCCTTCGAGCAGCAGTCGCTCGAAGTAGTAGTCGCGGAAGTTGTTCGCCCGCACGGTCACGCGGCGGGACTCCAGCCCCAGTTCCGCGGCCAGCCGGGCCGCGGCCTGGATGGCCTGGTCGGAGTTGGCCCGCGGCAGGATCAGGGTGACGAACGTGTCGTTCGCCAGCCCGAGTTCGAGCGGGGTGTTGATGCCGGCGACCCGAAGCGCCCGGAGGGCGGCGTCGTGGACCTCCTGGAGCGGCCGCGGCGACGTGACGCTGATGAGGAACCCGGTGGCGGCGCGGTCGGCGACGGGGTCGGCGGCGGGCGGCGGGGCGGCGGGCTGGGCGTTGACGATGACGGGCGCCGCCGGCGGGGCGGTGGCGGCCGCGACCCAGCTGCCGAGCACCGGGTTGTACGGGAACCGGTCGAGCGCCGCCCGCACGATTGGCGTCGGGCTGGGGTACGCCCCGCGGGTGATGTTGACGACCACGGCGGCCCAGAACCCGCGGGCGCTGTTGAAGCCCGGGAGTGTGCCGACCGGGTACCCCGTTTCGGAGAGCAGCGCCCGGATGCTGTTCTCGTCGGGGAAGTACTCTTCGAGGAGCCGGAGGACGTCGGGGGAGAGGACGGCGCCGTCGGCGACGGGGGGCGGGATGGGGTTCGTGGTCTGCGGCATCGCCGCGCCTCCGCCGGTCGTGGTGTTGAAGTTCTAACCCATCCGCGCGCGGAGTTCAAGCAAGCGGGCGGCCGAGTCACGTGAACGGTGACGCGACTTCACCCGCGAAGTCAGCCGCCGAGTTCGACCCAGTCGATCGCGCCGCCGGCCCGCACGGCCAGGATTTCTCCCGGCGCCACGCCCAGGTCCGCCAGCGATGCCGTCGGAGGCGCGTCGGCCAACTCCAACGTCGTATCCGGCCGCACCGGGCTGCCGCACCCCGGGCACGGGGACGCCGCCGGGACGCCCCAGCCCGGCGCGATGCGGCCGCACCGCGGGCACCCCGCGGAGTACATGACCGGCTCCCACGCCAGCGGCTCCGCCCCCGCCGGCAGCGCGGCGAGCAACTCGCCGACGGTGTTGCCGTGCGTCAGCGGTAGCCGCCGCGTCGGTCCCGCGGGGTGGTGCAGGGGGCAGTCGGCCGACCGCGCCGCCGTCACCGGTACCGCCGCCCCGCGTGCCCCGTCGATCGCCACGACCTCGGCCGCCACCGGGAGCCCGAACAGCACCCGCACGGCCACCAGCGCCTGCCACCCGCCGACGACCGCCGTCGCCGGCGCGGCGGCTCCTACCGGCGACGCCGCGTCGGCGTCCAGACAACTCCACGGGGCGTCGGCGGTGCCACGCTCGCCGGCCGTCAGGCCGCACCCGTAGCAGGGGCCGTCGGGGTCCAGGTACGGCCGCACCTCGCCGCCCCACGGGTGCGTGCCGGCGTCGATCCACCCGGCCCGCACGAGGTTGCACCGGCCGGCCAGTTGCAGCCGGGCCGACCGGCTGTCGAGGCACCCGAGAATCACGTCCGCGTCGCGCAACTCCGCGAGCCCCACGCCGCGCCTCAGCGGCAGCGGTCGCGCGTCCACGACCACGCCGGGGGCGAGGTCGGCGAGGGCGTCGGCCGCGGCGTGTACCTTCGGCCGGCCGACGTCGCGCGGGCGGAACAGGGCGCACCGGCTGAGGTTCGATTCGGCCACCGCGTCCGGGTCGCACAGCACCAGCCGGCCGACGCCGCACAGCGCCAGCAGCCGGGCGACTTCGTTCCCCAACGCCCCGACCCCGATGACGACGGCGGTGGCCGTCCGCAGGCGGTCCTGGTCCCACCCCGGGACCAGGCGGTGGCGGTCGAACCGGTCGGTCACGGCCGGTCTCCGGCGACGGCCGGGCAGTACCGCTCGCGGCCGGCGGCCACCCAGTCCTGCCAGCAGTTCCGGTTGTGCTCGGGGTCGCAGTGGAACGCGAACAGGCAGGCGGGTGCGTTCGGCCGGCACGGGCAGACGATCACCTTGTCGGTCGGCCGGAACGTGTGGCCGCACACGAAGCAACTGCGGCGGTCGCACCCGGGCAGCGGCGGCGCGGCCAGCGCGTGGTTGCGGGTGACGGCCACGACCGGCAGCCCCGGCGGCGGCGGCCACGCGGCGTCGAGCCCGCGGAAGAATTCGTCGGCGCCGGCGGGGTCGAACGGCGTCTGGTCGGCGCCGCCGGCGCACGGCAGGTCGGGGCTGGCGTGGCGGACCTCGCGCGGCTCCTCGCTGACGACGACGCGGTCGCCGGGGCGGAACGTGTGACGGCAGGCCGGGCAGCGGAGGCCGAGCCACCAGCAGCGGAGGTTGGTGACCGCCGGCCCGCCGCGCACGGCGGCCTGGTTGTCCGGGTCGAGGGCCGCCGCGACCCCGCTCTCGAACTCGCCCCGGTCGGTGCTCATGCGCGCTCCTTCCCGAGTACGACGATGTTGTTCGGGTCGTCGGCCTTGCCGGGCGTCGGGACGGCGCGCACCGCGGCGAGCCCGACCTCGACCGCCGGCCGGATCGACGCCTCGACCGGCGCCGGCGGGTCGGCCGCGAGCCGCCGGCCCAACTCGCCGAAGAACGCGCCGGTGAACGCGTGGGCGGCGCGGTCGCTCAGCCGGTCGGTGGCCCCGACGACCCAGTCCACCGCCGGCGCGATCGCCGCCGCCGCCCGTTCGGAGTAGCAGCAGCTGAGGACGACAAGCCGGGTGACCGGGGCCGGGTGGTTCAGCGCCTGAAACACGTTGCCGAGCAGGAGGGCGTCGATCGGGCTGGCCCGGCCGGTCCCGTCGTCGAGCTGGAACCGCCCGCCCTCCTCGCCGTGCATCGAGAAGTAGGCGACGGTGGGACGGGTCGTGTTGACGAGGTGCAGCAACTCCCGGGGCCGCACGGCCCACGCCGCCTCGACCCGGGCGCGGCCGAGGCGGACGGCCGGCGCGAGCGCGGCGTCGAGGGTCCGGAACTCGTTCTGCTGGTCGAGCTGGGTCGTGTCCTGTGGCGGGTTGGCGGCAGCGAAGAGCACGGTGGCGACCGGCGGTGGCGGCGGTTGTCGGACGGCGGCCACGACGGTGGCAGACGCGGACGGCGGGGCGGGCAGCGGCAGGCCGATCGCGCGGCGGAACAGCTCGCTGTAGGGGAAATCGACCAGCGCCTCCTCCACCACCCGCAGCGGGTTGGCGACGAGGCCGCTGAACGCCAGTTGCATCGTCCCGGTCCAGAACTGAAGCGGCGAGCCGAACGCCGGCAACCGGGCCAACGGGAACTCCGCAGCGGCGAGAAGCTGGCGGGCGGAGTCGAAGTCGGGGTACCGGTCGGCAAGTTCGTTGAGGTAGCCCGCGGCCCGGAACTGCTGGAAGGTCATCACGGCGGGCACCCGGGCGGCACGTCGGGGGATGTTCGGATCGTAGCCGCCCGGTTGCGGGGTTTCAACCGGCCGACTACCCTGAAGGTCGAACGGCCCCACGACACCCGCGGCGCGCCATGCACTGGACCCCGGCCCGGTTCGCCCGGCCCGACGGCGACCGCGTCCTCTGCACCCTCTGCCCCCACGCCTGCCGCCTCGCCGACGGCGACGTGGGGTCGTGTCGGGTCCGCCGCCGCACCGGCGGCGGGCTCGAGACCGCGACCGTCGCCACCGCCACGCGCCACCTCGACCCGGTCGAGCGGAAGCCGTTCTACCACTTCCGCCCCGGCACCTCGGCCCTCACGCTCGCCGCCCCCGGGTGCAGTTTCGCGTGTCGGTATTGTCAGAACTACGCCCTCTCGCAGTACGGCCGCGAGCCGACGGTGCCGTGGTCGGGTGAACCCGTGGACCCGGCCGCGGTGGTGGCCGAGGCGGCCGCGGCCGGGGCGGCGGTGGCGCTGTCGTACTCCGAGCCGAGCCTCGCCGCCGAACTGACCCTCGCGCTGTCCGCGGCGGCGCGCGGCCGCGACGTGCCCCTGCTGTGGAAGTCGAACGGGTTCGTAACGTCCGAGGCGCTGGCGGAGTTGGCCCCTTGTCTCGCCGCGGTGAACGTGGACGTGAAGGCCGCCGACGAGCGATCGCACCGTTCCCTGACCGGCGCCGCACTGGCGCCGGTCGTGGCGGCCCTGCGCGGGTTCGCGGACGCCGGCGTGTGGGTCGAGGTGAGCACGCCGGTGATCCCGACGGTGAACGCCGACCCCTCGCAGCTGCGGCGGATCGCCGACGTGGTGTGCGCGGTCGGGCCGGACGTGCCGTGGCACCTCGGTCGGTTCTCGCCGGAGTATCGACTACGTGACCTGCCGCCGACCCCGACGGACGCGCTGGCGCGGGGCGTGGACGTCGGTCGTGCGGCGGGGTTACGGTACGTGTACGTGGAGCGGGCCCTGGGCGCGGGCGGCCGGGCGACGGCCTGCGCCGGGTGCGGCCGGGTGGTCGTGGAGCGCGGCATCTGGGCGACGACTGCGGTACACTTGGACGGCAGCCGGTGCCCCGGGTGTGGGGCGCGGGTGCCGGGCGTCTGGAGGTGAGCGATGGCGAGAACGGTGTTCGTACCCCACCTGCCGGACCTGATCCACCCGGCCGACTACGCGACCGACCCCGGCGGCCAGGAGGTCCGGCTGCGGCTGCGGGTGACGGCCGACGGCGTGGAGGTGCTGGGGGACGCGATGCGCCCCGGCGAGTTGGAGGCGCTGCTGGCGGAGTTGGGGCCGGACGCGATCGAGCAGATGCTCTGCGGCTGACCCGACGGGGGACGGCGATGGCCGAACGGGAGCGGCTGTTCCGGACGATCGACCTCGGGCTCGAGGTCAACACGTGGGTGACCGGGTTGTGCTGGTCGCCCGACGGGAGCCGCTTCGTGGTCGGGACCGGCTCCACCGCCGGCAACGTGCAGGTACTGACCGCCGAGGGTCGGCAGGTCTGGCGGACCCGGCCGTTCGACAACCAGGTCCATGGCCTCGCGTGGTCCCCCGACGGTACTCGAATCGCTGTCGGTTCCCACGTCGGACCGCTCGTCATTCTGGATTCCGCGACCGGGTCAGTTCTGCTGCGGGTGGCCGGCGTACAGCACAACGGCGGCGTGGCGTGGTCCCCGGACTCGTCACGAATCGCCGCCCTGGGCTCGGAACAGCAGAGGGCCGTGTGGCTGATCGACGCTGAATCCGGGCGCATCCAACACGAGTGTCGGCCGGACGTCGGACGCCCCTGGGGTGTTGCGTGGTCCCCGTCTGGTGACCGAATTGCCGTCGGCCTCGGCTCCAGCATCCCGGGCTGGATTATCGACGCCGGGTCGGGCGCGCGTGTGTTATCCCTCGCGGACACGGCGGCGGACGAAGCCGACGTCCTCCGCTGGTCGCCGGACGGCACCCGTATCCTTCTGGCGCGCACACGCCCGGGGTGGACGATCTGCTCCGCAGAGACCGGTGCACGGCTCGCGGGGTGTGAAGACCAGGCGTGGATGAGTTACGGCGTCGATTGGTCCCCGGACGGGCGCGTCGTTGCGTCGTGCGGGCGCGGATTCGGAACAGGCGACGCCGACTACGCGATCGGCTTGTGGGACTCGTCCACCGGTCACAAACTCGCCGGGGTGTCGGGCCACACCGAGATCATCTACGCGCTCGCGTTCGCTCCCGACGGGAAGTTCCTCGCGTCGTTGTCACGCAATCGTGGAGTACACCTCTGGGACGTTTCGGACCTGTGCGGCGAGCCGGCGAAGCCGGCCGCGACGTGGGCGACCGGCGCCGACGGGGCGTACCTGGCGCGGCAACTGGCGACCGTCGGCCGCCGCCCAACCGCCGCCCCGACCAAGGTGCCGATCGGAAGCGACTCGTGGGTGCCGACCGGCCTCCCCGGGGCGGACCCCGCCACCGGGTGCCTGGGCGTGATGGCCGGCGTCGCCTTACAAGTTTTTGACTTGTACCCGGACGGCCGGCACCTGTTCGGGGGTGTCAAAGGAACGAGCCGGTGGGCGAAATGGAACCTCGCCACCGGACGACAGCAGTGGGAAGTCGCGGGGCCGGAGGTCGAGCACGGCGAAGTCGCCGCCGTCTCGCCCGACGGCACGCAGGCCGCGGTCGCCGCCAGGAACACGTTCGGATGGGCTTCCCGCACCGACGGCGGCCCCCTCGCCCGGTGCGCCGGGAGCGACAGCCGCGCCAGCCGCGCCCTCGCCTGGTCGCCGGACGGCAGGACGCGGGCGTGGTCGAGCTACTCACAGTACTCCATTTTCCTGCAGGACGTCGCCTCGGGCGACTGGCTGGGCGAATGCCAGGTGCCGAGCGGGAGCGAGCAGTACTACTCGCTCCACTGGGCGGCCGCCGGCAATCACCTGGCCGCCGGGCTGAGTTCCAACGCGGGCGTCGCCGTCGTGTGGGATTCCGAGTCGCGGCAGGTGCGGTGGGTGTCGGCATCGGTCGGCGGGCGCGTATGGGACATCCGATTCCGTCCCGACGGGCACCAGTTGGCCATCCTGGGAAACGACCAGGTTACGATCGCCGACTCCGACACAGGGGCGGTACGAGCCCGCACGCCCAAACTCGACGGGTGGGCTTCAAACATCACCTGGTCGCCGGACGGCCGCCACGTCGTGATCCTGATCGCCTCCAGGAATTCACCCGGGGGCAAGCGTGAACTGCGAGTGTTCGACGCGCCCGCACTGCGGCAAGTCGCCCGCTTCCACGTGACGAGCCGAGCCGGAGCCCGCATCTGTTGGTCGTCGGGCGGGGGTTTCCTGGCGGCGGGGTGCGAGGACGGGGTGCGGCTGTTCGACGTCCGCCACCTGATGCCGGCGGCGGCGGCGGTGGCGGCGGCGGCCCCGGCGGCGGCGGTGCCGGGCCTGCGGCTGCTGCCGGCGGCGCGCTGGCCGCGGTCCACCGCGGGGCCCTGGCCGCCGCTGTCGGCCGTCGCCGACGCCGTCGCCGCCGTCGCTGGCCGGCCGCCGGCCGGGCCCGGGTGGCACGCGGCCGGGGGCTGCCCCGCCTGCTGCGCCCTCCGGCCCCTGCTGCCGCCCGCCCGGCCCCTGGCCGCCGTCCTCCTGGCCGACGTCCTCCCGCCTCGACTCCGGCCCTCGACCCGCCCGCCGGCCTCCCGCCGGCCCGCCTCCGCCTGGCCCTGGCGGGCCAGCTCAACGGCGTCGGCTGATTTCGCTCCTGCCAAGGCCCACCCATCCCCCGGCGGCCGTCGCGTCGGCGGGCCGCCCTTCGGTCACCCCGGCGGCAGGCTGGCCCTGATCGCCGCGGCCGGGCCGGCGGCGTGCGCCCTCGACCCGTCGCCGCCGCTGCGGCTGGCGGCCCGGGCCTGCCGGCCCTGGCCCGGCCAAGGGCCGCCGGCGGCCGGGCTGACGGCCGACACGCGGGCGGGCCGGCGGGCCGGGGCGGCGGCTGCCGGCGGCGGCTGGCCGGGGCCGCCTGGCCGGCCTGGCCCCAGGCGGCGGCCCCGTGGCAGTGGAAGCGCTGCCGGCTGACGCCCTGGCGGCCCGGGCCTGCCGCGGCGAACTGCAGCCTGGCGGTTCGTCGCCTCGCCTGGCCGGCCCGGCCGGCGGCTTCGCTGCTGCTGATGTCGGCGGCCGCTGCTTCGACATCGCCGTGCGCGATGCGGGCGGCCGCCGCCGCCAACCTGCGGGCCGCGGTCGGGCGCTGGCGGGGCCCAGACGGTGTCGGCCGGGGGCGGTGGTCCGGCCTGGTCCGTCGGCGGCCGACGCGGCCGGGGCGTGGGCCGGCGGCGGCGGCACCGGACGGGTGACGCGGCGGTCGCGAAGGCGGCCGCCGGCGTGGGCCCGTGCCGGTTTCGCCAGGCCGGCCGCGGCCGTGGTGGTCGCCGGCGGCCTGTGGCTCGGTGGTGGGCTGCCGCTGCTGCTGCCGCCGCCCGAGGCCGGCGGCCCGGCCGGCGCCCGCGGCCTGTTCGTCGCCCCCGCCGGGTGGGCCGGACGGCCGCCGCTGGCCGCCGCACTGGCCCGGTGGGCCGCCGCACCCTGGGACCGGCTCCCACCCGAAGACCAACTCCTCCACCTCCTCCTCGGGTAACACCCCGCGGCCGACGCCCGGGGTGTCATCACGGGCTCTACGCGAGCAAACTCACGCCGCCCCGCGCAGGCCGAGTGCCCGGGTCAGCACCAAGACCGCAACGGCGACGCCGATCATCAGCACCGACACCGCCAGCGCGGCCTCCAGGTTCCCGACGCTCAACTCCAGGAACACCGTCGTCGAGAGCACCTCCGTCCGCAGTCGCGTGGCGCCGGCGAACACCAGAATCGGTCCGAACTCGCCGAGCGACCGGGCCCACGCCAGGGTTCCCGCGGCCAGCACGCCGCGGCGCGCGTCTGGCAGCGTTACGAGCCAGAACGCCCGGCCGCGCGAGCACCCGAGCGTCATCGCCACGTCCTCCGTCCGCGGCGAAATCTGCTCGAACGTCACCCGCATGGTCCGCGCCGCGAACGCCGCCGCGACGGTGAATTGCGCGAGTACCACCGCGGGCACCGCGTACGTGACAGGCAGGTGTCGCTGGACGGCGAGGCCCGGCGGCGTCTGGAAAAGGATCAGCAGACTGAGCCCGACGACGAGCGGCGGCAGTGCAATGGGCACGTCCACGAGGAGGTCCACGACGGCCTTGCCGGGGAACCGGGTGCGCGCCAGCAGGTAGCCGATCGGTACGCCCACCCACACGGAAAGTATCGCTGACGCCGAGCAACTGAGGAGCGTCAGCCACACCGCGGCGCGGACCTCCGGTGACGCGAGGGCGCGGCCGACGGCGCCCGGGGAGGTGTAGGCCAGGTCGGCGACAAGGAGGGCCGCGACGAGGCCGACGTACAGCCCGCCGAGGAGGCCGAGCGCGACGTAGAACGGCGCCGCCGAAGCGCGGCTGGCGGAGGTCATGGGTACTCCGGGGGGCGAAGGCGCGGCGTGGGGCCGGTTTCCAACCGGCAGCGTTCATCCCGTCCGGTTGGAAACCGGCCCCACGGTAAACCCGGCGGCGCGGAACGACTTCATCCCGTGCTCGGGGTCGGTGAGGTAGCGGGCGAACGCCCGTGCGGCGTCGGGGTCGGCGGACTGCGCCAGCACCGCCACCTCCACCCGGCCGACGACGCCGGCCAGTTCCGGCGGGTTCAACACCGTCTGCCCTGGGTAGTTCACGGCGACCGCGTCCCACACGACGGCCGCGTCGGCGGCGCCGACCTTCGCCGCGTTCGCCGCCTCGGTAACGGTACCGGTGTCGGCCACGCGCGGCGCCAGGGCCTTCCACCGGCCGGCCGCCGCGAGGTGGTCGCGGGTCAGCCTGCCGACGGCGGCGGCCGGATTCGGCACCGCCACCCGCACCCCGTCGCGGAGCAGGTCCGGCCACCCCGCGATGGCCTTCGGGTTGCCCGGGGCGACGAGCACCACGGCCCGCATGGTGGCGAGCGGGAAACTCTCACCGACCAGACCGCGCTCGCGGGCCGTACGGACGTAGGAGTCGTCGGCGGGGAGGAACAGGTCGGCCGGGTCGGCCGGGTTGACCAGGCCGGCCTTCGTGAGCACGTCCTCGGACGCGCCGAACCGCAGTTCGACGCGGCGGCCGTGTTCGGCCTCGTAGTCGCGGGCGGCGGCTTCGAGTGGCACGCGCACGGCCGCCGCGGCGTAGACGACGAGCGGGCGTCCCGGGCCGGTGTCGCGCTGCCGCCACCACAGCCCGGTAGCGGCGAGTGCCAGCACCGCGAGCGACGCGACGGCGGCGACGGTGGTACGGGACATGGTCAGGCGCCGAACACCTGCTGGTACGCCGCCTCGCTGTACCCGACGACCAGCGTGGTGCCGACTCGTGCGGTCGGCGCTCGCAGGTTGCCGGTCGGGCCGATCAGCCGCGCCAGCAGTTCGGCGTCGGCGGGGCGGTCCGTCTTCAGGTCGAACACTTCCAGCTTCTTCCCCTTCGCGGCGATCAGGGTGCGGACCCCGTCGAGGAGGGCGAGCGCCTCGTCCGGGCCGAGGCGGGTCTTTGCGGCGTCCACGGTCTCGCCCACCGCGACGCCGGCCGGCCCGAGGAACCCCCGGGCGTTCTGGCACGTCACTCAGGACTTGCGGAAGTACAGCCAGTCGATCTCGCGCGGCATCGGTGCTCCTGTTGCGTCAAGCGAGAAGCCCGGGGACGGCCGTCCCCGGGCTGACTGTCTTAACGGACCACCGCCCGGTGTCCACGGCCCACTCACTCCGCCGCGAGCGACACGCACACCACTTCCTTGTCGCTCCGCACGAACGCGCAGCGGTCGGCGAACGCCGGCGGCGCCCACGCCACCCGTCGGCCGAACGCCGGCCCGGTCGGTTCCAGCACCTTCGCCCGGCTCACCTCCTCGTACCCGGCCGGCGACATCTTTGCGACCACCAACTCGCCGGTCTCGGAGAACAGGAAGAAGCGGTCGGCGTTCTTCGTGACGTAGGTGGTGCCGCTGGCCGCCTTGCCGTAGTCGTCGTCCTTCTCCTCGCCGAGCACCGGCTTGAACGTGCTCCACAACCGCTTCCCGGTCGCCAACTCCACGGCGCGGAACGCCCCCGGCTGGTCGGCGCCGTACAGCACGCCCTTCTCGGCGAACGGCGTCATGTTCGTCGGGTACAGCCCCTCCTTCGCCCGCGGGCCGCCCTTGCCGCGCCATACCTCCGTCACCGCCGGTCGGGTTGCGTCGAGCTTCAGCGTGACGGCGACGTTGCCGATGCCGCCGGCGTAGAGGAGGTCGCCGTCCTGCCGCGGCGACATGATCGACATGCCGTACTCCGGCTGCAGCGGCACGTCCCAGTACTTGCTGCCACTCGTCGGGTTCAGGCCGACCAGCGACTTCGGCGTCCACACGACGAGCTGGTCGGTGCCGCCGGCCTTGATGAGCGCCGGGGTGTTGTACCCCTGGTCCGTCGCGGACAGCGCCTTCCACGCCTCGGCGCCGGTGTCCTTCTCGAACGCCACGACCGTGCTCCCCTCGCCGCCGACCAGGCAGATGACGAGGTTCTGGTAGACGACCGGGTGCCCGGCGAAGCCCCAGACCGGCACCTTCGCGCCGTAGTCCTTTGGGAAGTTCTTCGACCACGCCACCTTCCCGGTTCCGGCGTCGAGGCAGAACAGGTCGCCCATCGCGCCGAGCGCGTACACCTTGCCGCCGGCCACCGTCGGCACGCACCGCGGCCCGGCCGGGTACTGGATCGCGTACGTCACCGGCTGCTCGTGCTTCCACAGCTCCTGGCCGGTCTTCGCGTCCAGGCACAGGACGCGCTCGGTGGCCGCGGTCTTGACTACCTCGAACGGGTCGTCGGGGTTCTTGACGCCTTCCTTCATCACCTTGTCGGCGACGAACACTCTGCCGCCGGCGACCGCCGGCCCGGCGTACCCGCCGCCGACGGGCGTGCGCCACAGCACCTTCGGGCCGTCCTTCGGGAACGCTTTCACGACGCCGGGTTCGGTCCACACGCCGTCCCGCGTCGGGCCGAGGTACTGGGGCCAGTCGGCGGCCAGGAGGGCGGGGGTGACGAGAAGAACGGCGAGGCGGGTCATGCGAGTCGGCTCCGGGCGAGGAGACACCGAACATGATACCGGCGACGGTCGGGCTCGCTTACACCCGTCACCCCGGCGCCGGAACGCCGCGCGACGGGTACTCCTGCCACATCCGGTCGAGCGTGGCCTGTGCCGCCTCCAGCGGCACCGCCCGGTACCGGTCGCCGCTCTTCGTCACGATCCCCGCCCGCTCCAGCTTCGCCAGCGCGTCCCCGATCTCGAAGTCCACCTCCAGGTTCAACCGCCGCTCCAGGTCGAGCTCGACGTAGTCGTCCAGTTCGGCGGCCGCCCAGCCGCGGTCGCCGGCGTACCGCCACAGGTAGAAGTAGCTCAGCAGCGTCTCCCGGCACTCCTGCTCCTCGGCCTCGTCCAGCAGCCGGTACATGACCCCCGCGTTGTTGTCGAGGTTCTGGTAGTACAGGCTCTGGGTCAGCTGCAGCGAGTACGTCTGCTTCGACACCTGGAAGCCGTACCACGTCTTGTACCCGTACCCGAGGATCAGCGCCAGTGGGGTGTAGAGCGTCATAATCGCGGCCATGCCGAAGCCGGACAGCGCCGTCGCCAGCCCGCTGAGGCTCATCGAACTCAGCTTGTACCCGACGTAC
>JBGAQM010000149.1:0-9712 GCA_044220735.1 Urbifossiella sp.
GCCGACGCCACCCTCCGGGATTCAAGGCGAGTCGACAGCCGCTCACGCCGGCCGCTCGCGGAGCAGACCCGACCGAGCAACCATGCCGCGCCCCGCCGATCGACGCCGGACGCCCCTGAAGGAGCTCGGCATTGATCGTCTACCGTGGCTCGGCGATGGGGCCACCAATACCTGGGCGGCGCGCTGCCAACCGCCCCAATCGGCTGTGCGTCCTGTACGTCCCGAACGGCAAGAACATGGCCGACTGGACGCCCGAAAAGGACGGCACCGACTTCGAGCTGCCGCACATCCTCCGCCCGCTCCAGCCGGTGAAGGACAAGCTCCTCGTCCTCACCGGCCTGACCGCCGACAAGGCCCGCCCCCACGGCGACGGCGGCGGCGACCACGCCCGCTTGGGGCGTTCCTCACCGGCTCGCAGCCGCGCAAGACCGACGGCACCGACATCCGCGCCGGCGTCAGCGTCGATCAGGTGGCCGCGGGCCGGCTCGCCGACCAGACGCGGCTGCCGTCGCTGGAGTTGGGCTGCGAGGCCGGGGCGATGGCCGGCAACTGCGACAGCGGCTATTCGTGCGTGTACTCGTCCACGATGTCGTGGCGGTCGGCGACGCAGCCGCTGCCGAAGGAGGTGAACCCGAAACTCGTGTTCGAGCGCCTGTTCTCCTCCACGCCGGACAACGTGCGTCAGCGCCAGGACGCGCGCCGCCGCAGCGTGCTGGACTTCGTGCGGGAAGATTCGCGCGAGCTGACCGACCGACTCGGGGCCGGCGACCGCCGCAAGCTGGACGAGTACCTGTCGGCGGTACGCGACGTGGAACAGCGTATCCAGCGTGCCGCGACGCTGCCGCCGGTGCGGACGCCGGACGTGCCCGTGCCGACGGGCATCCCCGGCAGCTACCCCGACCACATCCGCCTGATGTACGACCTGATGGTGCTGGCGTTCCAGGCCGACGTGACGCGGGTGGCGACGTGCGTGCTGGCGAACGAGGGGAGCAACAAGCCGTACCCGTTCGCCGGCGTGACGGAGGGGCACCACGACCTGTCGCACCACGAGAACAAGGCCGAGAAGAAGCAGAAGATCCGCGACATCAATACGTTCCACACCACACAGCTGGCGTACTTCCTCGGCAAGCTGAAGGCCGTGCGCGAGGGCGACGGCACGCTGCTCGATCACTGCATGGTCGCCTACGGCAGCGGCAACAGCGACGGCAACGCCCACAACCACGACAACCTGCCGATCCTCCTGGCCGGCGGCGGGTGCGGCACGCTGAAGCCGGGCCGGCACGTGAAGTACGCCCGCGAGACGCCGCTGAACAACCTGTGGGTCGGCTGCTCGACCGGATGCGCGTCAAGGTGGACGCCCTCGGCGACAGCACCGGGGCTGCTGCCTAACCTGGTGTGATCACGTTCGGGGTGTCCGCTTGCGGCTTCGCCGGGCAACGCGAAGCCGCAAGCGGACACCCCCCGACACTACTTCCCCGCCACATGTCCCAACAGTTCCAGCGCCGTCGCCGTGATCGCGTCTGACGCTCCCACCTCCAGGTAGCTCGACCGCGCCCGCCACGTCTCGTAGCCGCCGTTCGCGTGCTGCGCCGCCGTCGGCAGGTAGCCGTTGTACCCGTTCGCCAGCGACACCACGAACGTCTGCCGCAGCGGCGACTTCGCCCGGATGTCGAGCCCGATCTGCGTGAACACCTCGCACGGAATCGCCACGATCCCCAGGTCCCCGACGCGGATCGCCTGGACCCGCACGGGCACGGTGTCCGGGTACTTCGCCAGCAGGAGCGTCTGGCGCGCGTACACCTCGTCTGACCCCTTCAGCTCGCGCCCCTTCGCCTTCTCCAACAGTTCCTCCGCCCGCGCCACCTCCGCGGGCGTCGGCTTGCGGACCTTCAGCGTGATGTCCGTCGTCGCCACCGACAGCGTTATGCCGCTGCGGTACGTGGCCCCGTCGGCGGCCTTCTTGGCGGCCTGCGCCACGGCCTCGGCGACCTCGCGGGAGCGCTCGCCAGGCTCGCGCTTCGGCGGGGCCGGGCCGGCGAAGTTGATGTTGTTCACGTCGCCGCTCGTGCCGTTGGCCAGAATGCCGACGAAGCCGTCGCCCTTCGCCCCGAGCACCGGGCCGACGCGCTCGGCGAACACGCCGAAGTAGTCGGCCGACAGCGCCGGCCGGTCGCCGACGTAGTGCAGCCCGTAGGCGGCGAACAGCGCCCGCGGCGTGCCGTCCTTGCCGCGGACGCTCAGCACGCTCACCCGCGGGTCCACCGGGCCGGCCTGCTTGTCGAGCGCCTTGTTCCCGTAGCCCGGGTTCGTCCGCACCTTGTCCGTCTTGTCGCCGAACGGGTTCGCGTTCTCGAACCCCGGCGTCGTCAGCCAGCGGCGGTTGAAGACGTGGTTCGGTTCGTCGGCGGCTCCCCAGCCGACCTTCGCGTAGGCCAGCTTCGCGTGCGCCGTCACGATCCCGGCGGCGATCTGCTTCGACAGAAACTTCGCGTACTGCTCGTCCGGGTCGCTCCCGAACACGCCGGCGACCGTCGGTGCGGAGTGGGTGTGCGTCGCCGAGAGGAGAGTGTGCTCGGCCGGGATGCCGGTCGTCTTGCTCGCCTCGGCGCGGGCCGCGTCGCCGACCTCGCGCGGGATCATGCAGCTGTCCACGACGCACAGCGCCACCTTCGTCTTGCCGTCGTCGAGGGCGAGGCAGCGGGCGTGGAGCTTGTCGGCGGCGCCCGTCGCCTTGCGGTCGGCGAACCCGCCGTTCACGCTGATCGGGTAGTGCTCGGGCGTCACGTCCTGGGCGTGCGCCCCCGCCATGATGCCGGGCGGGCCGGGCGGGGCGTCGGCGGCGAGGGCGGGGATGGCGGCGGCGAGGAGGAGTGCGAGGCGCGACATGGTTGTCTCCCGGGGGAGCCCCGAGGGTACGCCGGCCGCGGCCGCGAGGCAAGCGGGTGCCGGCGGCGGCCGGCGGCGGTACACTGACGGCCGGATTCCCGCCCGGAGGTTCACATGGCCCGGTTCGCACTCGCCGCGGTGCTGTTCGTGTCCGGCGCCGCGCTCGCGGCCGACCCCGTGTCGCTCGCGGCGCTGGCCGGGTCGTACAAGGCCGTGTCGGTGACGCACCACGGCAAGGCGGTGCCGGCGGACGTGCTGGCCGGGTTCGGCGCGAAGGTCGAGAAGGACGAAATCACGGTCACGGTCAAGGGGAAGGACTTCCCGGCGAAGCTCAAGCTGGACGCGACGAAGACCCCAGCGCACCTTGACCTGGCGCGGACGGCCCGGACAAGGGTCGGACGCTCCCGGGGATCGTGCGGCTGGAGAAGGGCGAGCTGGTGCTGGCATACACCGAAACGGCCGACCGACCCGCGGACTTCGCCGGCGGGCCGGACGTGGTGGTCGTGCGACTGAGGCGGGACGACGGGAAGTCTCTCACACCGAAGGGGAACCGATGAAGCAGTTGCTGACGGCGGCAGGGTGGCGGCGGCGGGGGCGGGGCAGGGGAGCGGCCAGACGACCGCCCCCGCCAAGTCGATCGAGGGCACCTACAGCGTGCTGTCGGCGACGTTCGGCGGCAAGACGAAGGACGGCATCGAGAAGGCCGAGTTCGTCTTCAAAGGCGGCACGGTGTCGATCCGCGAGGGCGGCAAGGAGAAGGAGGAGTCGGCGAAGTACAAGATCGACGCGACCAAGACACCGGGCCACATCGACATTACGCCGAAGAACGAGAAGGTGGTCCTCGGCATCTTCGAGACGAAGGCGACGAAGGAGGGCGTGCAACTGACGCTGGCGTTCACGAAGGACGGCGGCGAGCGGCCGACCGACTTCAAGGGCGACGCCCCTGGCGTGGTGGTGCTCAAGCTGATGCAGAAGAAGGAGTAGCACTCCGAGGCTGATACCATGTCCCGGTGACCCCGAATCCCCTCCCGCCGGCCCGGCTCACCCCGGGCCGGCTGTTCGCTCTCGCCGCCTTCGCCGCCGGCGCCGTCTGGTTCGTCGTCGCCGGGCCGGACGAGGGCGAGGTCGTTGCCCGCTCCGGCGAGTGGCGGACCGCCGCGCGGCAGAACCCGCTCGTGACGCTCGGGCTGTTCGTGCTGGCGGACGTGCTACTCGTCGCCCTGTCGCTCCCGGTGAACCTGTGGCTGACGGTGCTCGCCGGGTTCCTGTTCGGGGCGTGGCTCGGCACCGCGATCGTCAGCGCGGCCTCGACGGCCGGCGCGGCGGCGGCGTTCCTGCTGGCGCGGTACGTGTTCGCCGGGCCGGTGCGGCGCCTGGCAGAGACCCGCCCGCGGCTCGCGCGGGCGTTCGACGTCATCGACCGCGGCGTGGCGGCGCACGGCGCCTTCTACGTCGCCGTGCTCCGGATGACGCCGGTGTTCCCGTTCTGGCTGGTGAACCTGGGCCTGTCGCTGACGCCGATCCGCCTCCGGCAGTACGTCTGGGCGAGCTGGGTGGCGATGCTGCCGGTGACCGCCGTGTTGGCGGTCGCGGGGGCCGAGCTGGCGGAGATCACGTCATTCCGCGACGCTCGCCCGGGTGCTGGTGCTACTGGCGTTGATGCCGGCAGTCCCGATCGTCCTGCGACTCGTCGCCGACCGCTGGCTCACGCCGTCGGCAGCGCGTACCGGGCGATGAGCGCCCGCGCGGTCCGCAACCCGTCCACCGCAGCGGACACGATCCCCCCCGCGAACCCGGCCCCCTCGCCGACCGGGTAGAGCCCCGGGACGCCCGGCGACTCGCGGCTCTCCGGGTCGCGGTCGATCCGCACCGGCGAGCTGCCGCGGGCCTCGGGGCCGGCCAGCACCGCGTCCGGCAGGAATCGCCCCTGCCAGCGGCGGTCCATCTGCGGCAGCCCGTGCCGCACCGCCTCCGCCACCACCGGCGGCAGCACCTCGCGCAGGTCGGCACTCACCACGCCGCGCGGGTAACTCGATTTCACGTCGCCGGTACTCGTCCGGCCCTTCACGAAGTCGCGGCCGCGCTGCACCGGCGACCGGTACTCGCCGCGGCCGAGCTCGAACGCCTTCTGCTCGTACACCTCCTGCAACCGCACGCCGGCGAGCACGTCGGTGGCGCCGAACGCCTCCACCGGCACGGTCACCACCAGCCCGCTGTTCGCGTAGGGCGAGTCGCGCTTGCTCAGGCTCATGCCGTTCGTGCAGAAGTACCCCTCCTGCGACACGCTCGGGATGACGTGCCCGCCGGCGCACATGCAGAACGTGAACAGGTCGTTCTTGCCGTGCGCCACCAGCGCGTAGTCCGCGTTGCCGAGAACCTCCTCGTACTTGCTGTGCCGCGGGCCGAACTGCACCTCGTTCACGAGCCCCTGCGGGTGTTCGACACGCACCCCGAACTGGAACGCCTTCGCGCTCATCGGCACGCCCGCGCGCCGCGAGCATCGTGTACGTGTCGCGCGCACTGTGTCCGGGGGCCAGCACCACCGCCGACGCCGGGATGAACCCGCCGGACGTGGCCACGCCCTTCAGCCCGGCGGCGTCGAACAGCACGTCCTCGACGCGGGTGAGGAAGCGGACCTCGCCGCCGTGCTCCTCGATCTTGCGGCGGATCGCCTTCACCACGGCGAGGAGGCGGTTGCTGCCGAGGTGCGGGCGGTGGTAGTAGAGGATGCTCGGCTTCCCCGGCTGCTGCCCCTTGCACTCGGCGAACAGTTCGAGCACGCGCATCACGTCCGGCCCGGTGCTGCGGCAGGTGAGCTTGCCGTCGGAGAAGGTGCCGGCCCCGCCCTCGCCGAACAGGTAGTTGCTCTCGGGGTGGAAGGCGCCGCCGTCGTCGAACGTGCGCACGTCGCGGATGCGGTCGTTCACCTTGGTGCCGCGTTCGAGCACCAGCGGGCGGTAGCCGTGCAGCGCCAGGAAGTAGGCGCACAGCAGCCCGCCCGGCCCGGAGCCGACCACGACCGGCCGGTGCGGCAGCGGCCGCGAGCCGGGCGCGGGCATGGCGAACGGCGGCTCCGCGACGCGTTCGACCTGCGTTGAACCGTCGGGGCGGTAGTCGTCGCCGGGGGAACTCGACCTCGAAGTTGTAGACGAAGCGAAGCTGTCGCTTGTCGCGCAGGTCGAGCGCCTTGCGGACGACGCGCCAGCCGCCGAGGTCGGCCGGGCGGACGCCGAGGGCGCCGGCGAGGTGGGCGGGCAGATTCGCCTCCGGCTCCTCGACCGGGAGCCGCAGGTTGGAGACGCGCAGAGCCATGCGGGAATCTTACGACTGCCGCCCGCGGCGTATCATCACCGTACCTTCCCGGAGTGTCTCCGATGCCCCGCGGCCCGCTCGTCGCCCTCGCCCTCGCGGCGTTCGCCGTCGCCCTCCCGGCCCGACGGGCACCGCCGCCGCACGCCGCGTTCCTCGTCGGCGTGAAGGAGATCGGCTTTCCCGGCCTCCCCGGCACGGTCACGGTGTTCGGGCCGCGGGCGTTCCCGGTCGTGACGGCGCCCGGTGGCGGGGAAGGCGGCCGCCGCGGTCGTGGCTGCGGGTGACCGACGGCGGCGGCCGCGTCGTGCTGTTCGGGCACGAGGGCTACCTCGTCCCGCCCGGCCTCGCCGCCGGCGATACGACCGCACTCGTGGCGAACGCCATCCAATGGGCCGCCGGCGGGAAGGCGACCGACGTGATCGTGCAGGGGCTCCCCAACACCCCAGCGGCGCTCGCGGCCGCCGGGCTCCCCGCGGCCGCGCCGAAGGGGCGTTGAAGGCCCGGGGCCGCGGCGCGCTGATCGTGTGCAACGCCCACCGGATCGGCCCGCAGGACGCCGCCACGCTGGCGCAACACCTCGCGGCCGGCGGCGGGGTCGTGGCGGCGGCCGGGCTGGGGCTGGGAGCAGACCAACCCCGACAAGCGGCTCGCCGCCGAGCACCACGCCAACCAGGCGTTCGCCGCCGCGGGGCTGGTTCTCGCCGGCGGCACGCTCGACGCCGCGAAGGACAAGACGCTCGCCGTCGGCCCGCCGGACCGGTCACGCACGTCGCCGCGGCCGAGAAGCTGGTCGCCGCCGCGGTGAAGGGAACAGGCGCTCGCCCGCCGAGGGCCGCACCGCGGAAGCGACACTCACGCGGGCGATGCGCTACCTCCTGGCCGAGGATCAGGCGAAGCTGTCGGACCGGCTCACGGCGGCGCTCGCGCCGGCGTGCCCGACGCGATTCCGTCGGCGAAGCAGCCGTTGAAGGCAGGTTCACCCGGCCGGCTGGCAGCTCGGGCTGCGGACGAAGCTCGCGGCTCGTTCGACCTGCCGGCCGACCGCGTAACCGACCCCGCCGGGGGCAAGTTCCCCGGCGACGTGCCGGCCGACGCCCGCGGGTGAAGGGACGCACGGTGACCGTCCGCACTGGCGTGCCCGGCTACGTCTGCGACGGCTACGGCGTGTCGGCGAAGGCGGACGTGTGGCACACCACGGGCGTGTACGCGGCGCCCGGTGAAGTCGTCCGCGTCACGGTTCCGGCCGCGGCCGCGGGTCAGGGGCTCGGCGTGCGCATCGGGGCGCACACGGATGAGTTATGGCACCTCGACCGCTGGGAGCGTGCCCCGCAGGTATCCCGCTGGTCGCCGATCGCGTCGAAGACGACGGCCGCGGCCAACCCGTTCGGCGGGCTCGTATACGTCACGGCGCCGGTCGGCGTAAAGCTCGGCGAGGTGACGGCCACGATCGACGGCGGCGTCGCGGCGCCGGTGTACTTCGCGGGCAAGACGACAGCCGACGAGTGGGCGACGTTGCGGGCGGCGCCGGCGCCGTGGGGCGAGTTCGTCAGCGACAAGTTCGTGCTCACGCTGCCGGCCGCGGTCGCCCGCACGGTCGAGAACCCCGCCGAGGTCACGGCCTTCTGGGACCAAGTGCTCGACGGCTGCGCCGACCTGACGGCGGTGCCGAAGCAGCGTGGCCGGGCCGAGCGGATGGTGTTCGACGAGCAGATTTCGGCCGGCTACCTCCACTCCGGGTACCCCGTCATGGGGCCTCTGAACCTGGCGCCGCTGGCGGTGGACGTGCCGCGGATGAAGCGCGGCGGCCCGGGCGAGGGGCCGTGGGGCTTCTTCCACGAACTCGGCCACAACCACCAGCAGCGCGACTGGACGTTCGACGGCACCGTGGAAGTGACGTGCAACCTGTACTCACTGTACCTGCTGGAGAAGCTGTGCCCCGGCGCGCCCGTGCACGACGAGATGAAGGGGCCGGCGCAGGTGCGGAACGCGGCCCGGCACCGGGCCGCGGGTGCGACGTTCGACAACTGGAAGCGCGAGCCGTTCGTGGCGCTGATCGTGTACGAGCAACTGCGGCGGTCGTTCGGGTGGGACGTGTTCAAGAAGACGTTCGCCGACTACCATGCCGCGGCACCCGGCGACCGCCCGCGGACGGACGCGGCCCGGCGGGACCAGTTCGTCGTGCGGTTCTCGAAGGCGGCGGGGAAGAACATCGCCCCGGCGTTCGAGGCGGGGGGGGTGCCGGTCGGGGAGGCCGCGAAGCGAGAGGTGATGGGGTTGCCGGCGTGGGAGCCCCCGGCGCCGGGGGGTGGTTGAGTTGCCGCTTGCGGCTTAGCGTTGGGCGACGCTAAGCCGCAAGCGACGGAACCCGGTCACGCCAGCCGGCTGCTGACGTTCACGAACGTGTGGATGTGCGGCAGCGCCCGGAAGCTCCACACGAAGCCCGGCCCCTCCAGCCGCCAGAACGTCCACGGCTCCTGCGCCGTCCGCTCGCCCTCGGTGTAGAACGCGAACCCGAGCTTCTCCATCCCGCCGTTCGCGCGGATCACCTCCATCACCTCGTCGCCGTCGGCCCGGCGGTACGGCGAGACCAGCTCGCGCATCACCCGCTCGACCAGCCCCTTCTGGTCGGCCGTCAGCGCGGTGAACGCCACGCCCGGCGCCTTGTAGTCGGCCTTCGGCAGTTGCACCGACGCCACCCCGTCGCGCCATGTGCCCGGCTTCACGCCCGCCGGCTTCTGCGCGTCCGACAGCGACGCGAACAGGTCCGACAGGCTGCGCGTCTGGTGGTAGAAGACGTTGTTCCGGGCGTACCCGTTCGGGGTGTGGCCGTAGTACAGCGGCCCGCCGAACGCCGCGCCCTGCTCCGAGTTGCCGTCGCAGCGGATCGTCAGGTGGTGGCCGGCGAACATCAGCGAGTACGGCTTGCCCTCGGCCGGCTCGCCGTAGATCAGGGCGCCGATACTCTCGAAGTCGCCGCTGGCGTCGAACCGGCCGCCGCGGCTGAGGAGGCGGTACCCCTCGTTGCCGTTGCCGAGCGACCGGAAGATGCGGTCGAGCTGCTCGATCTGCGTCCGCGTGTACGCGGCACCGATGCGGACGTCGGCGCTGGGGGCGGCGTTGTGCGTCATGAGCCGGGCCGGCAGTCCGCCCTTCGGGCCGGCGTCCCACGGCTTCACGACCTTCGCCTTCTGCTCGGCGGTGAGGGTGCCGAACAGCTCGCGGATCATGGCCTCGCTCGTGGCCTGCTGCTGGGCGCGGGCGGCGCGGGCCTTGGCCAGCGGGGTGAGCGTCTCGGCGGCCGGGAGCACGGCGGCGACGGCGCCGGCGGCGGCGAAGCGGAAGAAGTCGCGGCGGGCGAGCTCGGGGGTTTCGCAGTCGGGGCAGGCGACGGGCTTGTCGGCGGGCAGCATCGGACGGGCCTCCGGCGGGGGTCGGGAAAGGGTAGTAGGCGATGCGGAGTTATTACACACGATCCGGGTGCGGGTGTCACGCGCGGAATTGGTGAGAGTCGTTA
>JBGAQM010000149.1:9727-14391 GCA_044220735.1 Urbifossiella sp.
GTCGTACCCGCCGCCGCTCTCGCCGAGCAAGTCGCCGTTGCCACCGCCCTTGTAGAACCGCCGGCCGAGGTTGTGGTTGTAGGGCGTCCACGCCGACGGGCCGTTCTTGTCCTCTTTCAACTCCCGCGCCACCTGGTGCATCCGCGTGTCCATCATGTCGATGACGTGTAGCAGCATCGCCTCCGGAGTCATCGGCACCCGCGGGCTGCCCCACTCCAGCGTACCGTGGTGGCTCAAGATCATGTGCTGGAGCCGCAGCATCAGCTCCCGCGGCACCGGCTCGCCCGTCAGGTCCGGCACCTTCAGCGCCGCGGTCGTCAGCAACTCGACGCCGATCGCCAGGTGGCCGACGAGTTGCCCCTCGTCGGAGTAGCCGAAGGCGCGGGCGTAGGTCAGCTCGCGGACCTTCCCGGCGTCGTGGAGGAAGATGCCGATGAGCAGCAGGTCGCGGTCCACGAACGGGTACAGCGGCAGGAGTTTGTCCGCCGCGTCCATCATGGTGACGACGTGTTCGAGCAGCCCGCCGACGTAGGCGTGGTGCAGCTTCACCCCGGCCGGGCAGGTGGTGAACTTGCGGACGAAGTCGTCGTTCATCAGCAGGCACTCGGCGAGCGCCCGGAGGTGCGGGTTGCCGAGCTTGAACAGGTAGCCGCGGAGGCGGTCCATCAGCTTCGGGATGCTGTGCTCGGTCTGCGGCAGGAAGTCGGCGAGATCGACCTTCCCCGCGTCCTCGCGCTCGACGCTGGTGAGGATGGCCTGCAGCGCCCCCTGGAACAGCTGCACCTTCCCGACGGCGTGGACGAAGTCGCCGGGGTCGAACCCGCGGGCGACGGCGTCGCCGGCGTTCCACAGCCGGGCCGCGATGCCGCCGGTACGGTCGCGCAGGTCCAGTTGCAGGTACGGGGCGCCGTTGCGGTTCACGCGCACCTGCTTTTCGGCGACGAGGTACACGTCGTCGAGTTCGGTTCCGTCCCGGAGTTGGTCCACGGTGCGGCGGGGCATGAGGGTTCCTGCGGCGCGGGGGCGAACGGGTACGGTAGTGGGCCGGAAAGCTCGGGGACAGCGGTCCCCGGGCTTTGACCCGGCCTACAACAAGAACTTCCCCCCGGGATGCGTCGTAGAAGCTGGTAGGAAGCGTCGTGCCCGACCCCGCCCGGACACCCGCCGAGACGGACGAACACCTCCTCGGCCGCCTCCGCGCCGGGGACCGGTCCGTGTTCGGCACGCTGGTGCGCCGGTACGAGCGGGAGCTGTACGGCTACCTCCGCCGGTACGTCGGCGACGACGACCTGGCCGACGACGTGTTCCAGAACACGTTCGTCGCCGTGTTCCGCAAGATCGGCCAGTACGAGCCCGGCCGCGCCGCCCGCCCGTGGCTGTACGCCATCGCCACGAACCAGGCGATCGACGCGCTGCGGAAGCGGGTCCGCCAGGGCGACCGGGCCGCCGACGCCCGTACCGGCCCGGACGAGGAGGGCGAGCCGCGGCCGCTGTTCGAGCTCGCCGCGGCCCCAGGCCCCGACCCCGGCGAGGCCGCCGACCGGGCCGAACAGGCCGAGCGTGTCCGCGCCGCGGTAGCGAGACTGCCGGAGTTGTTGCGCCAAGTGGTGGTGTTGGCGTACTTCCAGGGGTTGAAGTACAAGGACATCGCGGACGTGCTCGGCATCCCAGTCGGCACCGTGAAGTCGCGGCTGCACGCGGCCACGACCAAACTGACCGAGGACTGGACGGCGGCGGAGGCCGGCCGGGACGAACACCCGGAGCCGGCCGCGTGAACGACGCGAGCCGCCCCCGTCCGGGGTCGGAGCACCGGACACTCCGCCCCCGGACGGGGGCGGCTCAGGAGCATCCCCCAACCCGAAGGGGAAACGATGACCGACGACATCGACCTCGCCGGATACCTCCTCGACCTGCTCGACCCGGCCGCGCGGGCCGCCGTCGCCGCGCGCCTCGCGGCCGACCCGGAGCTCGCGGCCCGGTTCGCCGCCCTCCGCGCCGCGCTGCCGCCCCTCGCGGACGTCGAGCCGCCGGAGGGGCTGGCGCTGCGGGCGCTGGCCCGCGTCGCGGAGTACGTCGTCGCGACCGAACCGCGGGCGCGGTTCGACCCGACACCGGTGGAGATCATCGCCGCGGACGTGGCCCCGGAGCGGGTCCGCCGGCTGCCGGTGACCGACCGTCCCGAAGCGCGGACGCTCGGCGGCCGGTTCCGCGTCGAGTTGCTGGTCGCGGCCGGGATCGCGTTCGTCGGCGTCGGCCTGGCATCCACGTTCGTGATGAAGGTCCGCAGCCAGAGCGACCTGACGGCGTGTCAGTCGAACCTGCGGACGCTGCACCAGGGGCTGACCGGGTACGCCGACGCGAACGCCGGCCGGCTACCGCAGGTCGGCACCGAGGCGTACCCGGTGGCGGGGTCGTTCGTGGCGGCGCTGGCCGACGCGGGGCAGTGCCCCGCCGGGTTCCGGCCCGCGTGCCCGGCCGCCGGCGGCAGCCCCGTGGCCGACGCCCGGGCGGTGGTGACGTCGGCCGTCGGCTACGCCTACGCCCTCGGCCACCGCGGGGCCGACGGCTCGGTGCTCGGGCTGCGCCGAGAGTTGGATAACGACAACGACCTGATCCCGGTCTGCGCCGACATCCCCGTCGGGGTTACGGGGGCGCCGCACGCGCACGGCCAGAACGTGCTGTTCGGCGGCGGACACGTCCGGTTCGCCACGGTCCCGACGGTCGGGGTGAACGGCGACGACATCTACCGCAACCTGCTCGGCCGCGTCGCCGCCGGCGTGGACCGGGCCGACGCCGTATTGGGGGTCGGTGCAGACCGGCCGTGACACGAACCGCGACCGGCGGACTCACGTCACGCCGGTCGCCTCCGTCGGCAGCCCCTTCCCCTTCTGCGCGAGCAGGCGCCGCAGGTAGTCCGCCGACAGCCGCGGGTCGTCGGTCAGCACGGCCCCCAACTCCGTCAGCACGAAACCCTCCAGATCATCACCCGTCCAGCCGTCGGCGACGAGCCGGCCGCCGATCTGATCGAGCGCCCGGTCGCGCAACTTGTCGGTGCGGCGCGAGATGCTCCCCTCGTGCAGCCCGAGCAGCGCCGCGGCGTCGCGCTGGCTCATCCGGTAGCGCCAGCGGAGGCCGAGCAGCAACCGTTCGTCGTCGGTCGTGGTGTCGAGCCAGTCGCGGGCGGCGGACACGAACGTCTCGTGCCACCGGGTCGCGGCCGCCTCGCGCGGCGTGTCCAGCGGCAGGGCGATCTCGTCGTCCGGCAGCGCGACCGTGCCGGTGTTCCGCCGCAACTGCGACAGGTGCCAGTTCTGGAAGACGCGGATGAGCCACGGGGCGAGCGGCCGCTGGCCGTCGTACCGGGCCAGGATCGGCAGCCCGCCGCCCTCCGGGGCGATCAGGTTGCTCCAGAACTCCGTGACCGCCGTGTCCTGCTTCTCGTCGTCGCGCGGGTAGAGCCGCACCGCCCGCGCCCGCAGGGCGTCCACGAGGAGGCAATCGCTGCGGCCGGTGCGGGCCGCGAACAGCGCGTCCCAGGCGGCCCGCTGGCCGGTCAGACATCCGACGCACACGGCCCAGTCGGTGGCGTACAGACCTTCGAGGTACGCGGCGCGGGTCGCGCCAGGGGCCTTCGGCGCGTACAGCCGGAACGTGCGGTCGAGGTGGCCGAGGAAATCGGGTTCGGCGAGCCGGACGGCCGGGAGCTGGAGGCGGCAGAAATGGCGGACGACGCGGGCCGCCGCGAGGTCGGCCGGTGTCGGGGCCGGCGGCTCGGGGGCGTCGGCGGTCACGCGGGGCTCCGGGCGGGCCATCGTGGCGGCGGTCATCGCGGGCTCCGGGGGGTGACACCCCCGGATACCCCGACCGGAACCGGACCTGTCAGGGCGACACTGCGGGCGCCGGTCACGGCGGGCTGAACAGGATCAGTTGGAGGTTCGACGCCGGCAGCGGCGGGTTCTCGACCACGGGCGACGAGCCGAACCCCATCCCGAGCGGTGTCATCGTCCGCCGACTCACCCAGCCCAGCTTATGGACGTTGCGGTCCTTGTAGAACGACACCACCGTTTCCGCCTGCTTCCGCGTCGTCTCCAGTGCGGACGCCGGCGTGTACCCGGCGTCGGTCGGGTCGGCGTAGGCCACCACCACGAGTTCGGCCTTGCCGCCGCCGATCTCGGTGAACAGGTGCATGCACTTCTCCAGGTGCGCCTGGCCCGTCTCCGTGATCTGCGCCGTCCGCGGCAGGAAGAGGTCGTTCGCCTGGTACACCCGCCGGTCGCGCGTCATGTTCGGCCGCACGAGAATCGCGGGCGCGTCCTCGACGTAGGAGCGCACGACCGGCAGTTTGCTGATTGCGTCCGTCCCCTGCTTCATGCTCTGCAAGGAGGCGCGACCGTCGGACACGAAGCCCCTCAAACTCGCCACCTCGCCCTGTACCGCATCGACGGCGCCGTCCACACGCTTGACGGCGCTACGGGCGTCGGCCGTCAGACCCTTCAGGTCGCGGTACAAGTCGTCGTCCTTCACCAGCTTGCCCAGGGTGCCGTCGCCGTCGCGCACGTCCTTGAGCAACCGGCGGGCCTCGGCCGACGTGGCCCGGGCGTCCGCGGCGAGCGCCTTCACCTCGGTGGCGACCGCCCGCGCGTCGGCGACGGCCTCGTCGAGCC
>JBGAQM010000150.1:0-13868 GCA_044220735.1 Urbifossiella sp.
AGTTCGTCGCACCACGGCAGGTCCACGCGGAACGTCGTCCCGGCCCCGACCACGGAATCCAGCGACACCCGACCGCCGGCCTGCTGGACGATGCCGTACACCGTCGCCAGCCCCAGGCCGGTCCCCTTCCCGACCGACTTCGTGGTGAAGAAGGGCTCGAAAATCTTCTCCCTCACGTCGTCCGGGATGCCGACGCCGGTGTCCGTCACGGCCACGCGGGCGAACCGCGTCGTGCCGCCGTCGGGCGTCTTGGCCGCGGTCGAGATGGTCAGCGTGCCGCCCCGCGGCATCGCGTCCTTCGCGTTCACCGCCAAGTTCATCACCACCTGCTCGAACTGCCCGCGGTCGATCCGCGCCCGCACCGGGATGGGGGCCAGGATGGTCGTCACCGCCACCCGCTCGCCGAGGAGCCGGCGCAGGATGCCGGCCATGTCGGACACGGCCTCGTTCAGGTCGAGGACGACCGGCCGGGCCGGCTGCCGGCGGCCGAACGCCAGCAGCTGCCGGACCAGGCCCGTGGCCCGGTCGGCGGCACCCCGGATGTCCTCGATGAGCTCGGGGTCGGGAAGGTCGTTGGGGTGCATGGCGACCAGCTCGGCGTTGCCGCGGATCACCGTGAGGAGGTTGTTGAAGTCGTGGGCGATGCCGCCGGCGAGGCGGCCGACCGCCTCCAGCTTCTGCGACTCGCGGAGTTGCGTTTCCAGCTCCCGCCGGCCGGTCATGTCGCGGATGACGGCAACCCGGTGGGTGAACCGGCCGTCCGGCCCGGCGACGGGAACGACCTGCCACTCGGACCACACGCGGGTGCCGTCCTTCCGCCGGCTCGGCACCTCCAGCCGCGCCGGCTCGCTCCCGCCGAGCGCCGCCCGCACCGCGGCCAGCGCGGCGACGGCGGCCTCCTCGTCCGGGTCGGGCGTCGGCGGGCGGTCGAGTGCCGACCCCTCGGGCTGGCAAAACACGCTCGGGCTCAGGCCCGCGGCCTCCTCCACCGTGTACCCGGTGATCCGCTCGAACGCCGGGTTGGCGTACACCACGTGGAGCCCGCTCGGGTCGTCGAGGTCGGCCTCGGCGATCATCACCCCGTCGGACGACGCCCCGACCGCCGCCTCCAACAGCGCCAGCCGGCCGGCGTCCTCGGCGCGGGCGCGCTCGACCGTCGCCATCCGGCGCGGGAAGGTGACCGAGAGGAGGTACGCCGACAACACGCCGATCACCGCCGCGGGCCACGCCGTCCACGGGAAGAAGCGGTCGGCCTGGACCAGCGCCGCCGCGGCCGTCGCGAGCGCGACCGCCCCGTACACGGACCGGTGTGGCCCCGGCTTGCTCAGGGCATGCCACACCAGGGCGAGCGTGGCGACGACCGACGCGGCCAGCACGACGGCATCGGCGACGGGGTCAGGGGGCGGCATCTCGGACCCGTGGGGAGGGGCTGTTCGATCGAACAACCCTAGAACCCGATCCGGGGCCGCATGGCCGGAATTGACGCCCGCGGTTCATGCCGCAGTCGGATTCTGTTGTCGCGGGTGAGATGTGAGCGTGTGGCGCGAATTGCCGCGCCGTGCGGCCCGCCGGTCAGCGCGGCACCGACACCAGCGACGGCCACTCGCGCTCCCAGTACTCGCGGCTGTACTCGCCGGACCGGGCCGGGAAGCCGTCGGGCTTCGCCTTCAGGGCGGCGAACACCTCCCGCATCTGGGCCTCGACCGTCAGCCGGCCCTCGTCGTTGTTCAGCTGGAGGTAGCCGTGGTACATCATGCTGAGGACGATGAGTTCCTCGACCTTCCCGGCGTACTCGCGGCGGAGCGGGTCGGCGGTGGTGAACACGTCGTACGGCTTGCGGAGCAGCACCTGGGCCAGCAGCACGCGCAGGTTCGCCTGCGTGCGCAGCCACGGGTCGCCGGTCACGGGGCGGTTCGCCACCTTGCGGGCGTCCACCTCGGCCAGCACCTCTTTGAGTAGCTTCAGCGCCTCCTCGCCGGCCTTGTCGGCATCCGGCGCTGGCACCTTCGCCCGCGGGTCGATCCGCTGGAGGAGGGCCGTGCCGAGTAGCAACTTCCCCTGCCCCGCCTCCGGGCCGTTCGGGTAGAGCCGGAGTTGCGTCCGCAGGCGGGCCTCGGCCTTCTGGAAGTCGCGGGCGCGGATGGCCTCGTCGGCCAGTTCCACAAGCGCCTTCTCCTGATACTCCTGCTCGGGCACCGAGACGCGCTCGGCCTTGGCGATCTGCTCCAGGAGCTCGACCCCGAGGGGCAGCTTTTTCGGGTCGCGGGAGTCGATGAGGTTGCGGGCCAGCTTGTGCCGCACGGCCGTAGACGTGGGCCCGCCGGTCTCCAGCGCCCGCTTGAACGCCACCAGCGCGTCGGCCGGGCGGTTCGCGGCCAGGAGCCCGTCGGCGTACTCGGCCCACACCGGCCCGGCGACCTCGTCCGGCAACTTCGGCGTCGCCGCGGCCGCCTTCAACAGCTCCAGCCCGGCGACGGGGTTCCCGGCCTTGCGTTGCAGGCTCGCGGCCAGGCGCAGCTGCTCGGCGCGGTACGGCTGGTCGGCCGGCAACGCCTCGGCGACGGCGGCGTACTCCGCGGCGGCGGCGGCGTACCGGGCCTTGCCGTCGGCCCCGGCCTTCTCCAGCGCCGCGCCCCAGGCGGACAGCACCTCGCCCTTCTTCTCACGCTCCTTCCCGCCGACCGCGACCGGGGCGTAGGCCTCGGCCGCGGAGATCGCCTCCGGATAGGCGCCGTCCGCGGTCAGCACCTGAACCGTCTGCTCGAACGCGGCCTGCACCTCGACCGCGGAAACGAGCCCGCCCTTCGCGGCCTTGGCGGCGACCGGCAGGTAGCCGGCCGCGCTCTTGCGGCGAATCGGGTCGGGGTTCTTGAGCGTCAGCCCGACGAGCCGCACGGCCGCGGCGGGGCCTTCCGGGCCGGGCGCCTTCGCGGCCTCGTCCAGCAGCTTCGCCGCGTCGGCGTCGTCGGCCTTCAGCCGGAGGCGGCACTCGGCGAGGTAGTACGCCGACATCGTTCGCATGGCCGGCGGCAGGTCGGTCGCGGCGCGGGCGGCGTTCCACTCCTGGACGGCGCTGGCCCAGTCGTGCTCGGTCATGTGGATGCGCGCCAGCTGGCCCTTCGCCGACGGCAACACGTCCGCTGGGGCGTCGGAGCCGATCGCCTTCAGCCACTGCTTCGCGCCGTCCGGGTCGCCGAGGGCGAGGTGGACCTCGCTCAGCCGCAGCTTGGCGCGGGCCAGGGTCGCCGGCGGCGTGCCGAGGCCGGCGTTCGTGAGGTAGCTCGTGAAGCCCGCCTTGGCGGCGGTCAGGGCCTTCTGGTCCGGCGGGTTCGGCGCGTTCGCCCGCAGGCTCAGCTCGGCGGCAAGGCGCGGGGCGTCGCCCGGGTCTTCGCCGTACGGCGGCCGCGTGAGGATCGCGCGGATCAACTCGAACTCGGCCGGCGTGAGGGACGCGGGCGGGTCGGCGGCCTGCGACTTGGCCCGGCGGAAGAAGAACTTCAACCGCTCCGCGTCGGGCAGCTTGGTGTCGTCCGCGGCGGTGAAGTGCTGGCGGGCGAGCATCCAGTTGCCGCGGGCGTCGCTCCCGTCCGCGGTCAGCTCGGCGAGGCGGGCGTAGCCGCTGCCGAGGGCGACGTGCGCGGGCGTCGCCAGTTCGGGGTAGTGCATCACCTCCGCGGACACCTTGTCGAGCGCGGCCTTCAACTCCTTGACGTCCGGGCTCACCCGCTCGGTGACGGACACGAGCGCGGCAACGTCGGCCTCGAACGTCGCCGTCGCCCCGACGGCGTGGACCGGGATGAGCCCCTGGTACGCGGCGGCGAACACGGCCGCGCCGACGAGGAAGGTCGGCACCTGCCACAGACGGCGCGGCGGGGCGGGGCGGGTGACCGTGGGGGCGGCCGTGTCCGTGGCCATGTGCGGCGTCCGTCGGGGGGTGGGACGCGGGAGTAGAGCCGCGAACGGGCGGGCGAATCAAGCCCAACCCACGGCCGGAATGATTCTCCCGCCGCGCCCCACACCGGGTCCCGGGAACGTGTCACCCGGTCGCACCGGCAACCGTCACGACGAGGGGTGCCGGGTGCGGTTGCATCCTGCCCCGCCGTGCGGTATTACCCCGTCCCCCATCCCGGAGGAGACGCGAATGCGACTGTTCACCCGCGGGGTTGCGGCCCTGCTCATCGGGACCGGCGTCTCGGCGTCGGCCCAGCCGCCGGCCCCGCCGGTCGGCCCCGGGGCGCCGCCGCCGGCCGCGCCCGGCGCGCTACCGGCACCACCCGGCGTGGCTCCGCCCGCGGCCGCCCCGCGGAACGACTTCCGCCCGACCGGCGACGCCGCCAAGGTCAACAACCAGGCCATCCCCGAAGTCGCCGTCTACCGGGCGCTGCGGCAGTTCCCGCCGGCCCACCACGAGATGGCCCGCAAGGAGATCGTCAACCACCTGGTCGAGAACACCCTGGTCGATCAGTACCTCAATGCCATCCAGGTGAAGGTGACCGACCCGGAGACCGAGAACCTCATCAACGAGCTGAAGAAGGAACTCGTCGCGGCCAAGAAGGACTACCAGCAGGAGCTGAACGTCATGCTCCTGACCGAGGCCGAGTTCCGCGCCGAGGTGCAGGCGCAGCTGCGGTGGGAGGGCTTCGTCAAGACCCAGGCCACCGACGCGGCCCTGAAGAACCTGTTCGACGGGAGCCCGGACGTGTTCGACGGCACGATGGTCCGCGCCCGGCACATCCTGATGACGCCCGGCACCGACGCCGCCAAGCAGCAGGAGGCGGCCGGGAAGCTCCGCGGCATCAAGCAGGTGGTGGAGGCCGAGGCGAAGAAGGCCCACGACGCGACGATGGGCGAGCCGCTGGCGAAGGTGCAGGCGAGCCAGAAGAAGGCGGACGAGCTGTTCAGCGCCTACGCCAAGGAGTACAGCACCTGTCCGTCGAAGCGGGACGGCGGCGACCTGAACTTCTTCCCGCGCGCCGGGGCGATGGTCGAGCCGTTCGCCAAGGCCGCGTTCTCGACCCCCGTCGGCAACCTGACGGACGTGGTGGCGACCGACTTCGGCTACCACCTGATCATGGTGACCGACCGCAAGGAGGGGAAGAAGAAGCAGTTCGACGAGGTGAAGGAAGACGTGAAGCTGCTGTTCGCCATGCGGCTGCGCGAGGCGGTGCTGGCGCAGATGAAGCCGAAGGCGCAGATCACGATCAACCCGGCCCCGCAGTACCCGGCCCCGACGCCGACCCCGACGCCGGTGGGCGTCGCGCCGCCGGTCGGCGGCCCGGCTCCCATGGGTGGGCCGGCGCCGATGGGTGGCCCGGGAGCGCCGCCGCCGGTCGCCCCGCCGGGACTGCCGGCGCCGCCGAAGATGTAACGCACTGAACTGGCTCAGAACTGTACGCGCGGCCAGCCGCTGGGCAGCGCTAAGCCGCAAGCGGCAAATCATTTGAAGCGTCGATTCTTGACCACCCGCATCCGCGCGGCTATATTACCTCCGAGTTATAAAACATCGGAGTTATCTACTCATGCCGGCCGTCCGGCTCGACGCTACGTTTTCCGCCCTCGCCGACCCCACGCGCCGCGCCATCATCGCCCGACTGGCGAAGGGTGAGGCCACGGTCATGGAACTGGCCGCGCCGTTCCGCATGAGCCAGCCCGCGGTGTCCAAGCACCTCAAGGTGCTAGAGAAGGCAGGGCTCATCACCCGCGGCCGCGACGCCCAGCGCCGCCCGTGCCGCCTCGCGCCCGCGCCGCTCAAGGCCGCGACCGACTGGCTCGCCGACTACCGCCGTCTGTGGGAACAGAACTTCGACCGCCTCGACGCCCTGCTCGACGAACTTCAACAGTCCCCCGACGCCAAGTGAGGAACCCGCACGTGAAGAACACCGTCACGGTCACGACCCCGACCGACCGGGAGATCGTCGTCACCCGCCGCTTCAACGCCCCGCGGAAGCTGGTGTGGGACACGATGACGCAGGTCGAGTTGAAGAAGCGCTGGATGACCGGCCCACCCGGCTGGGTGATGACCGTGGGCGAGTCCGACACGCGGGCCGGGGGCACCTTCCGCGCGGTGTGGACGGGGCCGAACGGCGAAGCGCTGACGATGTCCGGCGAGTACCGCGAGGTGACGCCGCCCGAGCGGTGCGTCCGCACCGAGAAGTTCGAGATGCCCGGCGGCCCGCCGATGGGCGAGCAGCTGGCAACACTGGTGCTGACGGAGGAGGCCGGCACGACGCTGATGACGCTCACCCTGGAGTACGCCACGAAGGAGATGCGCGACGGCGCCGCGGCGTCCGGCATGGAGCACGGCATGGCCGGTCCCGGGCTGCGATCATAACCCGGGAGGACCGTCATGTCGAAGAAGGTGGGCTGTCACTGCGGCGGGAAACCCGTCTGCAAGTTGTGCGGCGGCGCGGGCCGGTACGAGTACCAGCCCGGCCCGCTCGGGTGGATGCCCTTTCCGTGCCCGACGTGCGAGGGGAAGCGCCAGCTCGTCGAACCGGGCGAGCCCCCGGCGGCCTGTCCCACGTGTCGAGGCTCCGGCCGTGTTGACCCCGCCGACCCGCCCAGCACCGGCTGGGTGGACGTGATCCGCAAGGCGTTCTTCGGCGCGACGTGACCGCGGGGTCGCTACAATCCCCGCACCGTCCCTTCCCCGCCGGAGCCGTCCCGATGCCGCAGCCGCTCTCCCGCCGCGCGTTCCTCACCCAGTCCGCCGCCGTCGTCGGCACCGCGGGCCTCGCCGCCGCGCAGGACGCCGCGCGGCCGTTGTTCGACATCTCCATCGCCCAGTGGTCGCACAACCGGGCGTTCTTCGGCCGGCCGGGCGTCGAGAAGAAGGACCCGCTCAAGTTCGCCGAGATCGCCAAGACCGACTACCAGATCATGGCCGTCGAGTACGTCAACCAGTTCTACCGGGCGCAGAAGGCCAACGACGCCTACCTCCGCGACCTGAAGAAGGTGGCCGACGACAACGGCGTCCGCAGCGTGCTGATCATGTGCGACGGCGAGGGGAACCTCGGCAACCCCGTCGAGGCGCAGCGCGTCACCGCCGTGGACAACCACAAGCGCTGGGTCGAGTGGGCGAAGTTCCTCGGCTGCCACAGCATCCGGGTCAACGCCGCGAGCGACTGGAACCGCGGCTTCGAGGAGACGCAGAAGCTCGCCGCCGACGGCCTCCGCCGGCTGACCGAGTTCGCCGGGACGCACCAGATCAACGTGATCGTCGAGAACCACGGCGGGCTGTCGAGCCACGGCGGGTGGCTGGCCGGGGTGATGCGGCTCGTGAACCTGCCGCGGTGCGGGACGCTGCCGGACTTCGGCAACTTCAACATCGGCAAGGTGACCGGCATCGACATGACGAGCTACGACCGCTACCGCGGGGTGGACGAGTTGATGCCGTTCGCCAAGGGCGTGAGCGCGAAGTCGCACGACTTCAACGCCGAGGGGAACGAGACGGCTACGGACTACCGGCGGATGATGGACATCGTGGTGAACAAGCACCGGTACCGCGGGTTCGTGGGGATCGAGTACGAGGGCGGCCGGCTGAGCGAGGCCGACGGCATCCGCGCCACCAAGCGGTTGCTGGAGCGCGTGCGGACGGAGCTGGCCGCGAAGCAGTAAGGGGACGGCGATGCCGATCTACGTCTACGAAGAAGTCCTCCCCGACGGCAGCGGCGGGGAGCAGTTCGAGGTGATCCAGCCGATGAGCGCCGCGGCGCTGACATCGCACCCGGACACCGGCAAGCCGGTCCGCCGGGTGTTCAGCGCGCCGAACGCGCCGCGGGCGTGGACCGACGCCCACGCCAAGGCCGCCACGTCGGACAAGAACCTCGGGGCGAAGGGGTTCACGAAGTACGTCAAGAGCGGCGACGGCACCTACGAGAAGGCCGCCGGCGACGGGCCGAAGCAGATCAAGCGGAAGTGAGCCCGTCCGAAAGCCCGGGGACGGCCGTCCCCGGGCTTCGCCATTTCACCTACGATAGCCACACCACGCCTCCGAGGGATTGCACATGGCCGCGTCCGCCCCGCCCGTCTCGCACCGTGACCTGTACATCGCCGGCGAGTGGGTGAAGTCGGCGTCCGGCAGGACGCTGGCGGTCGAGAACCCGGCCACCGAGGAGACGATCGCCGAGGTGTCGTTCGGCACCCGCGACGACTGCAAGCGCGCCATCGCCGCCGCGTCGGCCGCGCTGCCGGCGTGGTCAAAACTCACGCCCTACGACCGCGCCAAGGTGCTGAAGAAGACGGCCGAGTTGATGCGCGAGCGGGCCGACGGCCTGGCTCGCACCATGACGATGGAACAGGGCAAGCCGCTGGGCGAGGCGAAGGGCGAGGTGCTGCACTCGGCCGACACCTTCGAGTGGTTCGCGGAGGAAGGGAAGCGCGCGTACGGGCAGGTCCTCCCGCCGTCGTTCGCCGAAGAAGGCAAACGCGCCTACGGGCAGGTCATTCCCAACTCCGCGCCCGGCAAACGCCACCTGACGATCAAGCACCCGGTCGGCGTGGTCGGCGCCATCAGCCCGTGGAACTTCCCGATCACGCTCCAGGCCCGCAAGATCGCCCCCGCGCTCGCCGCCGGCTGCACCATCGTGTGCAAGCCGGCGAGCCAGACGCCGCTGTGCCTGATCGGCGTGTTCGAGTGCCTCATCGACGCCGGCTGCCCCGCGGGCGTGGCGAACCTGGTGATCGGCCCGGCCGGCGACATCTCCGACGAGTTCATGTCGAATCCGGCCGTGCGGAAGATCAGCTTCACCGGGAGCACGGCCGTCGGCAAGCAGCTGATGCGGCAGGCGGCCGACCAGGTGAAGCGGCTGAGCCTCGAACTCGGCGGCCACGCCCCGTTCATCGTCTTCCCGGATGCCGACCCGGAGGTGGTGGCGAAGGCCGCCGTACTCGGCAAGTTCCGCAACAACGGCCAGGTGTGCATCAGCCCGAGCCGCTTCTTCGTGCACAAGGACGTGTCGAAGCGGTTCACCGAGGTGGCGGTCGAGGAGGCGAAGAAGCTGAAGATGGGCAACGGCCTCGACGAGGGCGTGGTGGTCGGCCCGATGTTCGAGAAGAAGGCGATGGCCGGCACGCAGGCGCTGATCGACGACGCGACCGGCAAGGGGGCGAAGCTGCTGACCGGCGGCAAGCGGTCGGAACGGTTCGAGAAGGGCTACTTTTTCGAGCCGACAGTGCTGAGCGGCCTGACCCCCGACGCCCGGGTGCTCACGGAGGAGCCGTTCGCGCCGGTGATGCCGGTGCTGGACTTCTCGAAGCTCGACGACGTGATCGCGGCGGCGAACAACACGCCGTACGGGCTGGCGGCGTACGTGTTCACGAACGACCTGTCGGCGGCGTGGCGGATGGCGGAGGGGCTGGAGGCGGGCATCATCGGCGTGAACGACGCGGTGCCGGCGACGCCGCAGTGCCCGTTCGGCGGCATGAAGGAGTCCGGCATGGGCCGCGAACTCGCCCACGAGGGGCTGGAGGCGTACCTGGAGACGAAGTACGTCTCCATCGGCCTGCGGGGATGATTCGCCGCTCGCGGCGATGCACTACGTCACACCGACAAGGATGTCGTACCCGGCGTGGGCGGCGACCGCGACGCCGAAGCCGCGGCCGACGTAGAGCGCCGTGAAGAACAGCCCCGCGATCACCCGGAACAGGAACACGTAGGCGTTCATCGGCTCGCCGTAGGGGCCGACGTGGTGCGCCGCCGCGAACGCGCACGCCGCCACGCCCGCGGCCAGCGGCAGCGCGATCAGCCGCGGCAGCAGCACGAGCCGCAGCATCAGCAGCAGCCCGCCGAACAGGCCGAGGCGGAATAGCGCTTCTTCGTAGATGCCGGCCCCGAGGTACGTCAGCACCCGGGCGGCGCGGTCGGGGGCACCGGGCACGTCGAGTCGGACGCCGAGTTTGTCGATGATCGGGCCGTAGTTCTGGCCGAACTGCCACAGCACCGCGGCGAACGCCGCCCCCTCGAACGCCATCCCGAACCACGTCCGCACCGGGTCGGCCGGGCGGTCGGCGGTGCGCCACAAGCTCCACAGCAGCAGAATGCCGAGCACGAGCATCGGGGCCGCGTAGGCGTGGCCGACGCCGAACGTTTCGAGCTGCCAGCGGACCCAGGCGTCGGCCCCGTTGCGGAGGCGGTCGGCCCGGTCGCCGCCGAGCCACACCACCCCGCCCTCGTACACCGCCACGAGCGGCAGGAGAAACAGGAACGACGACCACGGGTGCCGCGTCGCCTGGAGGTAGTCCCGCATCGGGTCAGACGAGGTCGGGGTAACGGGCGCCGAGAATGTCGCGGCGTCGGTCGGCGGGGAGCGTGCGGAGGATGCCCCCGCGGGCCGACGCGGACAGGTCCACGTGCTCCGGCCGCGACAGCAGTTGCCCGTCGGCGTCGGCCAGCACCGCGATCACCGGCCGGCCGGGCGCACGCGGGTCGAGGCGGTCGGGGTGGTTCGCGGCCACCACGCCGACCCGGCCGTCGGTCAGCTCCACCACCGCCCCCACGGGGTAGAACGCAAGCGTCACCAGGTATTCGGCGAAGTCCTTGTCGAGTTGCCCGCCCTCGGCCGCGAGCAGCACGTCGGTCAGCGCCGCCCGCGTGTCGCCCGCCGGGCGGTACGGCCGCGGGGCACAGCACGCCGCGTACACGTCCGCCGCCGCGAGCAGCCGGCCCACGCAGCATCCCCGCGTCCATCACCAGCGTGTCGCCGGCCGGGCGGAACGGCCGCGGGGCGCAGCACGCCGCGTACACGTCCGCCGCGGCGAGCAGCCGAGCCAGCGCCGGAATCGTTGTGCCCTTGATCCCGGCCGGGTAGCCGGTGCCGTCGGTGCGCTCGTGGTGCGACGCGACCGCGGCCGCGAGCGGCGCCGCGTCCGGCAGGTACCGGACCATCAACTCGGCACTGTACTGGGCGTGCTGCTCCAACTCGCGGCGTTCGGCCGGGGTCAGCTTGCCGGTCTTCGCCAGCAGGTCCACGCGCACCCGCAGCATGCCCGCGTCCATGACCAGCGCCGCGACGACCGCCGGCAGCGGCCGGCCGGCCCACTCGTAGTCGAGGTGGACGACGCGCGCCACGACCTGCGCCACGGTCAGCGCGTGCGCCGCGACGTGTCGAGCCGGCGCGGGCAGTTCGACCCCGCCCGGGTACGAGGCCGACGACAGCACGTCGGCGTGAAGCACGCGAAGCGGCTTCCCCTGCCGCACTTCTTCGATCAGGTCCTCGGCCAGCCCGGCGAGGACGTTCAGGTTCACCTGCTGGAAGCGGTTCATCGCCGTGAGGCACGCCGCGACGCGGTCGATTCGCGTGTAGTCGGTCCGCCGCAGGCCGAGAGCACGTTCCTGTACGGTGAGCCGTTCCTTGACGACTTCGAGCACGCCTTCGAGGCCGTTGCACATCTTCAACTGCACCGACGGCGACTCGGGAAAGCTCTGGGCCATCCGCACGGCGGACGCCATCATCGCCGTTGTCTCGCGGTGGTAGGCGACCAGCGCGTCAGGCGTCCCCGCCTGCGACGCGCCGGTGAGGCCGGCGACGACCGGGTCGGTGGCGAAGGCGCGTTGCCGGTCGAGGAGCGTCTTGGCGAGGCCGAGGAGGTCGCGGGCGCGCTGGGTCAGTTGCGGCGGGAGCGGGTCGGCGGCGTCGGCCCCGGCCAGCGTCAGGACGGAGCGGCGGAAGCCGTCCGGCTCCGCGGCGTCCGTCGGCGGGCCGGCGGCGACCACGGCCGCGCCGCCGTCGAGCCGCTGGCGGAAGGCGGTGATGCGGTTGAGCAGTTCGCGCGTGTCGGTCATGGCGCCCCCGTCGGCCCGTGCGGACCGGTCCCCCGTCGGTAGGGATCGGCCGCCGGAGCGCGGGAACTTGAAGCGATTTTGACGGTTGTGCGGCAGAAGCTCGCGTCGAGCACAGCCCCGCGGCGAAGACAGAGAAGATACCCAGGGTGGGTTCGTTCTCCGTCTCGCCCGCGGTCCCGCGCCGCCGCGCGAGCTTGCCTATTCTCCCAGGAGCTGACGTAGCACCGAGTCCGGGGCCGGCTGGTAGCTGTGCGGCTCGATCGCCGCCGCGGCGCGGCCCTGGCTCAGGCTGCGCACCTCGTTCGCGTACGTGAACAGCTCCGACAGCGGCACCCGCGCCGACACCTCGGCCAGCTCGCCGTTCGGGCTCATCTCCTGGCCGTCGATCTCGCCGCGGCGCTTCGCCAGGTCGCCGATGACGTTCCCCAGGAAGATCGACGGCGTCGTAACCACCACCTTCATGATCGGTTCGAGGAGTTGAATGTTGTCCCGCGTCGCGTCGCGGTAGGCGTGAATTGCCGCCGCCACGAAGGCGTCTTCGGTGGACAACTGCGGGTCGAACTTCGCGTCGAGGATGCGGGCCTGGGCGTGCATCATCGGGTAGCCGAGTTCGCCGGTCTGGAGCGCGTCCGTCAGCGCCCGCTCGGCCGCGGCGAGAAACGCCACGGGGGTCGGGTTCTCGTCCGCGTTCACGACGTTAAACACGGCGACCGGCTTCTCCGACCGGAAGTTCGTGAACGACACCTTCAGCTTGGCCATCGCCGGCTTGTCGCCCAGCCGCTCGACGTTCGCCTCGATGACCCGCGCCGTCCGCATCATCTCGCGGAAGCTGACACGCGGCTTGCCCACGCGCACCTTCACCCGGAAGTCGCGCTCCAGGCGGTGTTTCTTCACCTCCAGGTGGAGGGTGCCCATGCCGCTCATGAGCGTCTGGCCGGTGTCCTTGTCGGCCTTGATCTTGAACGTCGGGTCCTCGAGCTGCAGCGCCTCCAGCGCCAGCCCGAGCTTGTCCTTGTCGCCGCCGCTCTCGGGCTCGATCGACTGGCTGACGACCGCCTCGGCGAACGAGATGTTCTCCAGCACGATCGGGTGCTGGGTGTCGCAGAGGGTGTCGCCGGTGGACGTGTCCTTCAGGCCGATCACGCACACGATGTCGCCGGCCGGGCCGCTCTCGACTTCCTCCAACCCGCGGTTCGGGTCGGCGTGGACGTGGAACAGCTTGGCGACGTTCTCCTTCGTGTCGCGCCGCGGGTTGAGCGCCCGCATGTTCGGCTTCATCACGCCGCTGTAGACGCGGACGAAGAAGCGGTGGCCGTTGGGGTGCCACGCCGCCTTGAACACCAGCCCGGCGAACGGCTCCTTCGCGTCGGGCTTGCGCTTCTCCTCCTTCTTCGACCCCTTGGGGTTGATGCCGCCCACCGGCGGCCGGTCGAGCGGGCTCGGGAGGTAGTACGTCACCGCGTCGAGGAGCGGCTGGATGCCGATGTGCTCGCGGCCGCTGCCGGACAGCACGGGGTAGATCAGGCGCGCGAGGCACTGCTCGCGGACGAGTTGCCGCACCTTCAGCGGGTCGGGGTCCTGCCCCTCCAGCACGGCGGACGTGATGAGGTCCTTGTCGTCGTGCTGGGTCAGCTCGTCGAACAACTTCTCGCGGTAGCTCCGGGCCTCGGCGAGGTTCTCCTCGGGGATGTCGGCGGTGCGGACGGTCTTGCCGTAGTCGCCGGCGTCGAAGAACCGGGCCTTCATGTCGATCAGGTCGATGACGCCGCGGAACGGGGTCCGGCTGTCGGCCGCGCCGCCGCTGCCGATGGGGATGACGATCGGCACCGCCTTCCCGTGGGCGACCGGGTCCGGGGCGAGGCGGCCGCGGACGCTCTCCAGCGTCTGCGCGAAGTTGGCGCCGACCACGTCCATCTTGTTCACGAACACGAGCCGCGGGACGCCGTACTTGTTGGCCTGCCGCCACACGGTCTCGGACTGCGCCTCGACGCCCTTCTGGCCGTCGAACACCACGATGGCGCCGTCGAGGACGCGCAGGCTCCGCTCGACCTCGGCGGTGAAGTCGACGTGGCCGGGGGTGTCGATG
>JBGAQM010000151.1:0-13860 GCA_044220735.1 Urbifossiella sp.
GGGCCATGCCGGCGAGCGGCTTCGCGGCCGCGGGGAGTTGCCCCGTCGCCAGCGGCTTCCCGTGCGCATCGACGGCGGTGTCGCCGGCCTTGAGGAACAGGAGGCCGCCGGCGTAGAAGGCGGCCGCGCCGCCGGTCACCACGAGCACCACCAGCGGGATGCTCGGGTGGAACCACTCGAACTTCGACACCGCGGCGGTGCAGAAGAACCAGAACAGGATCATCGGCACGCCGACGATCCCGCCCGCGGCCGCGCCGAACGACAGCAGAGCGCCCATCGACTGCTGCTGCGGCTGGGTGAACCCGTCCTTCACGACCGTCGCGCACTGCAACAGCACGTACACCGCGGCGAGGAAACCGGCCACGAACGTCGCCGTGTACCCGAGGGTCACGGTGGTGACGTGGGTGGCGAGCCAGAAGTTGGTGTCGAGCACCGCCTCCATCATGCCGAGCGTGTCGCTGGTGGCGAGGTTGTGGGCGATGATGGTGGTCGCCAGCCCGAGCACGCCGGCGACGGCGTTGCCGATGCCGATCGGGAAGATGCGCTCGAGCACCAGCCCGAGCAGCACGCAACCCCAGCCGATGAACACGGCCGACGAGTACAGGTTCGTCACGAACACGAACGGCCGGTCCATCAGGTACATCCGCACCAGCAACGCTGCGGTATGGAGTAGGAGGGTGGCGTACAGCAGCCACCCGGCCGACCGCCGCAGCGACGCCCCCGCCGCCGGCTTCTCCGACGCGGTGGCGACGAGCCCGGCGACGGACAGGACGAAGACGATGCCGTACAGCAGCGTGCTGCGGTAGAACGGCTCGAACCGGTTGTACGCCGTCTCGACCCGGACGGCGGTCATCTCCCGCGCGCCGACGTGGTTCAGGAACGTGGCGTGGTACTCGGCGACGAGGCGGTTGAACTCGTCCGGCTTGTTCTCCTTGTACGCCGCCACCATCCGCTGCCACGCCACGGCCGCCGGGTTCGCGGCGAGCCGCGTCTCGCCCTCGGTGCGGAGGTACTCCCGCACCGCCTCCTGCTCGGGCGGCGACAGGAGCCCGAGCGCCGTCTCCACCCACTCGCGCCGCTCCTCCTCGGGGATGAGCCGCGGGTCGGCCTTGAGCCGCTCCCGAATCGCCTTCGCAAACCGCTCCTTCTCCTCGACCTTCAGCCGCGCCGGGTCGAACCGGCCCTCGCCGCCGATGAGTTTCACCGCCTCGTCGGGCGAGACGGCGTCCACGCGGGCGTCGGGAAGGAGCGTGCGAACGCGGTCCATACTGGCGAGGAGGGCGTCGCGGAGGGCGCCGTCGCGGTAGTCGGCGAGGCTCTCCCACTTCCCGCCGTCGGCCTGCGGTGGGAGCAGCAGCAGGGCGTTCTCCATGTGGTCGAGGCCGCGGAACCGCATCAGGTTCATGAACAGCTTGAGCCGCCCCGCCAGCTCCGCCATCTTCGACTCGTACAGCGACACCGGCTGACTCGCCCGCCGCTTCTGGGCGGTGGTGAACGACGTCTTCTCGATCAGCTCGAGCGACTGCATCATGTCGGTGAGCGAGTAGCGGAGGTCGGCGTTAGGCTGCAGCTTCAACTCCGTGAGCACCTGCTCGTTGTCGATGCGGAACACGCGCAGCTTGAACACCGGGCTCTTGTCCTCGCGGCCGGCCGCGAGCACGTCGAGGTACCACTTCACGGCCGGCTGCTTGTCGCCCTTCAGGTCCTTGAACTCCTCGCGGCCGCTGACCGAGCGGAGGTACAGGCGCAACGCCGAGTCGATCGGCTTGACGCGGCCGCCCTCCACGACCGGGATGCGGGCGAAGCCGTCGAGGTCGAACGGCTGCTTCGGCGGCGTCATGCGCGCGGCCGCGGACAGCAGGTACACGCCGGCGACCGCGAGCGTCAGGTACGGCAGGAACCAGCCGGTCGGGCGCGGGGGGCGGGGCGCGGCGGGCGCGGGTTCACCGTGGCTCATACCGCGGCCCTCCGGGTGAGGAACTGGGAGAAGTAGATGCCGAAGTGGAGGATCATCCCCACCGACACGACCACGCACGACACGTACGGGATGACCCACCCCGGGTTCTTCACCACCTGGAGCACGGTGGTCGACTCGGTGGCGCGGTCGAAGTTGCTCTGGTAGAACGTCTCGCCGGCGTGCCGCAGCGGCTCGTTCATGCGGATCGTCACCCGCCGGTCCACCTGCCCGGGGGCGCGGAGGGTCACGTCGCTGGAATAGTTCTTCGGCTTCTCGGTGCCGACGTAGCGGTCGAACCGGAAGTCGTGCAGTTCCAGCGAGTAGTCCTTGTAGTAGCGCACGAACCGCAGGCCGAAGTCGTACCGCGTGCCGCCCACGGTCAGCTGGTCGAACTGGTCCTGGAGCGAGAACCGGAGGGCGACGAGGAACGTGCCCAGGCTCTCGGTCGTCCCCTTGCGGTAGAAGGTGACGTAGGCCGCGGGCATGTCGATCGACTGGTCGCTGCTGACCCCGGACTGCTCGCCCTTCGGCACGGCGACGAACATCTTGCCGAACGCCCCCGCCGTGGCCGGGTTCTTCTCCTTCGTCTCGGTCGCCTTGGCGAGGTTGGAGTTCACCATGTACGTGGCCACCTCCACGTCCACCGGCAGGTCCGCGTGGCTGATCTTGCCGCCGGCGCGGAGGAGGTTCTGGGGGATCACCACCACCTTGTCCTGGTCGCCGTCCGGGGTGATGAACGCCAGCTCGACGTGCCGCGTGTCCTGGGTGAAGTTGGCCGACGACCCCTCGTCGATCGTCATGTTCTGCTCGACGGCGAACTCGCGGGTGACGAACTCGCCGACGAACAGGAGGATGAGGCCGGCGTGGATGAGGATGACGCCGGACCGCTTCCACGTGAGGCGGAACCGGAACAGGTGGGCGGCGACGAGGTTCGCCAGCATCAGCCCGCCGAGGAGCTTGCCGCCCGGGAGCGGGAACGCCCCGCCCCAGCGAGCGTCCTTAGACACCCACTCGGACATGAACACGGAACCGAACTGGCGCAGCAGGTCGAACGGGACGAGCACGACCCACGACCAGAAGTACTGATCGACGACGGTCCAGATGCCGTTGTCCATCTGCGCGAGGGTGCCGAAGAACACCAGCGCGACGGCGAACCCGAACAGCCAGACGGTGAGGCGCAGCGAGGCGAGCGCCTTGGCCGCCTTGAGTGCGTAGTGGCGCGGGCCTGGGCCGGGCCGCGGGGCCGAACCGGATTCGGCCGGGGTGGGAGTCATGGAGGGGTCCTCGTTCAGCGCTTGCCCATCATCGGCCCGCCGGCCTTCTTATTCGGGTCTTTGTGCCCGCGGATGTCCACGCGCCGCACCGGGCCGCCGGCGGCGTCCACGGCCTTCGTGTACCGCGCGTCGTCGCCCGGCCGGACCGCGTTGCCGAGCATGTCCACCCAGCGGTCGAGGTTCTGCCCCACGCCGCCGCCCGACGCCACCAGCGTGACTTCGAGCGCGGAGTCGGGCAGTTTCACCGTCTGTTCGACCCGCACGAACCCGGGCCGCGGCCCGCCGAGCTTCCAGCCCTCGGGGGCGGCGAAGGCCGGCGGCGTGTCCTTGTCCTTGAACCGGATGCTCTTCACCAACTCGTCGAAGCCGGCCTCGTACTTCGTCAGGTCGTCGGTCTTGCCGCTCAGCTTGAAGAACCAGACGGGGTCGTCGGCCGGGACCATCGCCCCGAGGAGGCGGTACGGGCCGGTGTTCTCCTTCGCCGTCGGCGCGGCCTGCCGCGGGGCGTGGTACGACTTCACCCCTTCGCCGCCGCCGCACCCGACCACCGACGCCGCGGCGAACAGGGCGACGAACGGCAGGGCGCGGCGTGAGGTCATCGTGTCGGGTCTCGGAGACGGCCCGCGGGCGGCCGGGAGGCGGGTGGTGTCATTGTTCAGACCCCGGACCGACACGTCAAGGCGACCCGGCCCGTCCGCGGTGCCTATAATCAGCCCCGACCGATCCACGGCGGGGTGCGGCGATGGCCAACGCGGCGGTTCCGACGGCTCTGCGCCGCGAGGGCGAGGGGCTCCGCATCGACTGGGCCGACGGGGCGAGCACGTTCACCGCGTGGCGGGTGCTGCGGAAGGCGTGCCCGTGTGCGTCCTGTACCGAGGACGGGAAGAAGAAGCCGGACCCGTTCCGCGTCCTGACCCCGGAGGAGGCCGCGGCCGGCCCCCCGGCCCCGGCGGCGATGCGGCCCGTCGGCCGGTACGCCTACCAGATCGTCTGGAACGACGGCCACGACACGGGGATCTACCCGCTGGAACTCCTCCGCTCGCTCGGCGAGCGGTCAGCCTGAGCGGGCTGTTTTCTTGCGACTCTCAACCGCCCGCCCGCGCGGGCCGCTCGACAGGTGACACCCATGAACCCGCAAGCCCCCCCCAAGCTCTCGTTGCCCGGCGTGAAAAACGTCGTCGCCGTCGCCAGCGGCAAGGGCGGGGTCGGTAAGTCCACCGTCGCCGCGAATCTGGCGCTGGCGTTACGCATGAGCGGCCAGAAGGTCGGCCTCATGGACGCCGACATCTACGGGCCGTCCGTGCCGATCATGTTCGGCCTCGGCACCGTCAACCCGCAGACGACGCCGTTCCCGCTCGAAAAGTACGGCATCACCCTGATGTCGATGGGCTTCCTGGTGGACCCGGACAAGGCGGTGATCTGGCGCGGGCCGAAGGTGGCGCAGGCGGTGCAGTCGTTCCTCGGGCAGGTCGATTGGGGCCAGCTCGACACGCTCGTCATCGACCTGCCGCCCGGCACCGGCGACGCGCAGCTCACCCTGTCGCAGAGCGCCCCGCTGACCGGCGCCGTGATCGTCACCACCCCGCAGGACGTGAGCCTCATCGACGCCCGCAAGGGGGTGAAGATGTTCCAGGAGGTGCGGGTGCCGGTCCTCGGCGTGGTCGAGAACATGAGCTACTTCGTCGGCGACGACGGCAAACGGTACGACATCTTCCGCTCCGGCGGCGGCCGGCGGCTGGCCGACGAGATCGGCGTGCCGCTGCTCGGCGAGATCCCTATCGACCCGCGGATCGCCGCGTGCGGCGACGCCGGCGAGCCGTTCGTGCGCAAGTACCCCGACGCCCCGGTGTCGGCCGCTTACGCGGCGCTGGCGAAGCGCGTGGCCGACGAGCTGGCGAACCCGTTGACGGGGCTGCCGGAAGTGCTGCTATAGTCCGCCGCGAAGGGCCGCCCGTGGACCGGTGGGTGTGGTACGCCGTGGCGTCGATGGCGTTCGCCGGCGCGACCGCGGTGGTCGCCAAGTACGGCCTCGGGGCGGTGTCGGCCGACCTCGGCTCCGCCGTCCGCACCGCGTTCGTGTTCCTGTTCATGGTCGCGTTCGCCGCCGCGGTCGTGCCGCGCGACGACTACGCCAAACTCGGCCGCCGCGACGTGCTGTTCCTCGCGCTCTCCGCGGCGCTGGCCGCGGCGTCGTGGGTGTGCTACTACCGGGCGATCCAGGCCGGCCCGGTCGGCGCCGTGAGTCTGATCGACAAGGGGAGCCTGGTCGTCACCGTGCTACTGGCGTGGCTGCTCCTAGGCGAGGAACCCTCGCCGCGGCTCCTCGTCGGCTGTGGCCTCGTGGTCGCCGGGTTGGTCGTCGCGTCCCGCAAGTGATGAGGTCCGCTCATGCCTCGTTCCCGCTTCGATGATGACGACGACGAAGACGACCGCCCGCGCCGCCGGCGCCGGCGCGACGACGACGACCACGACCCCTTCCGCCCGCGGAAGAAGCGCGGCGGCGGGCCCCCGATCGGGCTCCTCGTCGGCGGCGCGGTCGGGCTCGCCCTGCTGGTCGTCGGCGGGATCGTGATGGCCGTGACGATGCGCGGCCCCCGCGAGGACGCGAAGGCGAAGCCCGCCGCCCCCGCCGCACAGGACGTGCCGCCCGCACCCGTCGTCCCCCCGGCGAAGGTCGAGCCGCCAAAGCCGGCCCACGGCGTCCCGATGCCCGCGGGGACCGACGGCGTGCGGCAGGTCGCGTTCGGCGGGACCGACGTCGTCGCCTTCATGGGCTCGGCCGGCCTCACCGCCGACCAACTCCTCACCGTCGCCAACGTCAAGACCGGGGCGCTGGTCGGCCGCGTCACCCTCCCGAACGGCGAGTCGGTGAACGGCATCGCCGTCGCCCCCGGCGGCCGGTTCGCGGCCGTCCACGTCTCCGCCCCCGGCTCCGGCGACGTGGTCGTGCTCCACGAACTGGCCACGAAGCAGGCCTACCGGTTCACGCCGTACTCGCGGAAGGGCGCGATCACCAACCCGGACCTGATGTTCGTCGGGTTCGTCGGCCCCGACCGGCTCCTGACGGCGCACGAGAATAGCGGGTTCGACGTGTGGCAGTTGCCGAAGATGGAGCGTGTCTGCGGCCAACCCGGCCGGCCGAGGGACGCCATGCCGAGGCTCGAGCGCAACGGGTTCGCCATGCGGTGTACGAACGCCGCCCTGTCGCCGGACGGCAAGACGTTTGCCGTCCTCGACGGCGCCCCCAAGAGCCACGGGTTCGCGTTCTACGACACGGCCACGGCCGAGCGCAAGGCGCAAACCCCGCCGTTCATCCAGGGGCTGTCCGCGAACTTCTGGGGCGCGGCGTTCACGCCCGACGGCAAGCGGTTCGCCGCCATGACGAGCTACTTCGCGCCGCAGTCGGTGACGTCACTCCAGGTGTGGGACGCGGCGAGCGGCAAGCGGCTCTCCGAGGCGCCGGTCGCCGGCGGGAAGACCGGCACCGCGATGGCGTTCTGGGGGCCGGACCTGGTGATCCTGTCGCAGGGCGGGTTCGGCTCCGTGGACGTGATGGCGGCCGCCACCGGCGAGGTCGTCGCCACGGCGCGGGCGATGACGTCGGGGTCGTCGCAGATGATCGCGCCCGACACGCCCGGCGGCGCCCTGTGGTACGTCTTCGACAACAAGATCATTCGCAACGAGTCGGCGACGCTGGGGTCGGTGCCGCCGCCGGGGGCAACCCTCCCCGGGCGGTCACTCGACCTGACGCGCGACGGGCCGCAGTGGAAGTGACGCGACGCCAGGGGGGCGGCCGGCGCCGGGCGTCGCCCGCCTATTTCACGTCCCCACACGGCCGGACGCCGGCGCCCCGGCGCCCGGTGAGGGCGTCGCCCAACTCCGCCCGCGCCCGCTCGGCGTGGGCCAGTAACTCCTTCACCACCTCGGCGTTCGCCGCCGCCACGTCGCGGGTCTCGCCCACGTCCGCGACCAGATCGTACAGCGCCAGCCCGGTCCGCTCGACCCGGTAGCCGTGACGGCTGGCGATGCCGCGCAGGCCGGACACCGTCATCGCCTCGGGCTTGGCCTTCCCCCAGTTCGCGGGCCGGCCGTCCACGCCGGGCGGGCCGTTCACCGTCAGGTACTCGTGCGGCAGGTGCAGCTTCCAGCGCCCCGCCCGCACCGCGTGCAGCTCGTCACCGGCGTAAAAGACGTACGCGGCGTGCGGCGAGCGGGCGTCAGGCATGCCGAGCAGGATCGGGCCGACGTCCTTGCCGTCGATCGGCAGCGTCGGCGACTTCGCCCCCGCGAGGCGGACGAGCGTCGGCAGCAGGTCGATGGTCATCACCGGTTCGTCGCACACGCGCCCCGCCGATACGCGGCCCGGCCAGTACGCGATGGCGGGAACCCGTACGCCGCCCTCCCACGTCGTGAGCTTTCCCTCGCGCAACGGCCCGGCGCTGCCGGCGTGCCCGCCGTAGGACAGGAACGGGCCGTTGTCCGAGATGAACAACACGAGCGTTTTCGCCTCCAGGCCGTGCCGGCGGACCGCGGTCAGCACCTCCCCGACGGCCGAATCCAGCTCCTCGACCACGTCGCCGTACGGACCGCCGGTCGAGCGGTGGCGCCACGCGGGCGACGCGAAGATCGGCACGTGCGGCATGACGTGCGGCAGGTACAGTAAGAACGGCCGGTGGGCGTTCGCCCCGATGAACTCGACCGCCAGGTCGGTGAAGCGGCGTGTGAAGCGACTCTGGTCGGGGTTCGTTTCGATCACCCGATCGCGGCGGTAGAACGGCAGCGGCGGCAGCCCCGGCATCGTGGGGTGAAGCGGGCCGTTGTCGTTCGAGTACGGGAGCCCGGCGAAGTCGTCGAAGCCGCGGCGGGTCGGGAGGAACGGGGGCCGGTCGCCGAGGTGCCACTTTCCATAAATCGCGGTCGCATACCCCGATTCTCGAAGGAGTTCGGGCAACAGCCGTTCCGCCGGGTGGAGGCCGACCGTGCTCTGGTGGTTCAGCGCCCCGAACAGCGAGACGCGGTTGGCGTAGCAGCCGGTCAGGAGCGACGCCCGCGACGCCGTACACACCGGCTGCGACACGTAGAAGTTGGTGAAGCGCGTCCCGTTCGCCGCGAGCTGATCGAGCTGCGGCGTACGAATCTTCTTCGCCCCGTAACAGCCGAGGTCGCCGTAGCCGAGGTCATCGGCCACGATGAGGATCACGTTCGGCGGCCGATTCTCGGCCGCAACTAATGTCGATGGAAGGATTAGCGACGCGACTACCGCCCACGTGTGTCGTCCGATCCGCACGGTCGGGCCTCCCGGGTGTTGGCCGAGTGTCGCGCGCCCGTGGTGGGGAGTCAACTGGGCGGGTGGAGTGTTGCGAAATCGGACGGGGTGCCCAAACTTCGCACGCCGCCGACTCGTCTCACACTGTAGACCGTACGCCACGGCACGGTTACGCCCCGTGCCGGACCCGCAAGACACGCCCGACCGTCTCGCCCGGTTTCTCGCGCGCCCGACCGGCCCCGGACGACCCGTCCGGGCTCCGACAATCCGGCCCGCAGTGCCGACCCGACGAACCGGGATAATCGCACCCGCCGCCACGCCCGGCGCGGGGGCGGAGGATTTGTAAAGTCTGGCGTGGCGTTCGGTTGTACACCGCCGACCCGGCGGTTATCCTTGCGCGGCCACCCCGCGCGCCCTGGTCCGCACCTGCGCCGTACCTCCTCGTTTATCCGGGGGAGTTTCCCGATGTCGAAGAACGCCCGGTCCCGCATGTGGTCCCGCTGGCTGTCCCGCAAGCCGGCCGCCGAACTCCCCGCGCGGAGCCTCGGCATGGAGACCCTTGAGGACCGGCTCGCCCCGGCCACGTTCACGTGGGACGGGGGTGGGGCCAACTCGCTGTGGACCACCGCGGCGAACTGGGAGAACGACGCCGGCCCCGCGCAGGCCGCGCCGGGCACGCTGCTCGACCTGGTGTTCCCGGCCAGCGCCGCCCGCCCAGCGAACCAGAACGACCTGGCCACCAACACGGTCATCAACTCGATCACCATCCAGGGCCAGCCGACCATCGCCGGCGTGCCCACGCCGTACAACATCACGCAGGCCCCGGACCCGGCGGTCAACTCGATCGTCCTCGGCACCGGCTCGCCGTCGAGCGGCAACTTCTCCGTCCAGCCGAACTCCGGCCGCGTGATCTTCGGCCTCCCGACCACCCTGGCGACCAACGGCGACCAGTCGATCAACGTCGGCGGTAGCGGGTCCGAGTTGCGTTTCACGGCGGCGATCACCGGGTCGGCGCTGAACAACCTCAACAAGGACGGCGTCGGCCGGTTGGCGCTCACCACCGCCAACCCCAACCTCGCCGGCGGCGTGAAGGTCAACCAGGGCATCCTGGAGATCGGCAACGTCCAGTCGCTCGGGCCGACCGGCAGCCCCGAGACGGTCGTGGGTACCAACGCCGCCCTGTACCTGAGTAACGTCGCCACCGTCGCCGGCCAGACCACGATCGGCGAACAGGTGCGGCTCAACGGCGGCGGGATCGGCAATATCGGGGCGCTGTTCCTGGAGGCCGGCGGCCCGACCGTCTGGTCCGGGCAGGTAATCCTGGAAACCGGTATCACCAGCCCGCCCCAGGCGGGCGGCCCCGGCACCGTCATCGGCGCCGGCCGGGACGCCTCGACCGGCACCCTGACGACCCTCAACATCACCGGCGTGATCTCCGACAGCGCCGCCGGCATGGGCCTTGTCAAAGAGGGGCCGGGCGAGCTGCGGCTCGGCAGCACCACGGGCAATACGTACCGCGGCCAAACGAACGTCAGTGACGGCACTCTCACGGTCACCCACTCGCTGTCGCTGGGCGACTCGCGCCAGTCGAACCCCGGGGCGTTCCAGAACCCGACCGCCGGCACCGTGGTGAACGTCGGTGCGGGTCGGAACGGCCAATTGCGGCTGGAGGCCCCGGTCGGCGGGCCGGCCGTCCGCGTCATCGGCGAGTACCTCGTCCTCAACGGCGCCGGCAACGACGGCTTCGGGTCGCTGTTCAACAACCGCGGCGACAACACCTGGGCCGGGTCCGTCGTCCTCGGCAGCGGGGCGCCGGACGGCGCCGACGTGTCGATCGGCGTCGCCCCCGCCACGGTCGGTCCGGTGGTGCCGTCGAGCCTGACGATCAGCGGCGTCGTGTCCGACCCGTTCCGGCCGGGCGCCGTCCTCACCAAGGTGCAGGGCGGCCGGCTCATCCTCACCAACGCCAACACCTACACCGGCCGCACGGACGTTTCCGCCGGGAGCATCGCCATCCGCGACTCGCAGGGGCTCGGGCCGGCGGGGAGCAGTTTCACCGAGGTCTTCACGGGCGCCGCGGTGGAGCTCGACGTGGAGGCGGCCTACCCGCAGGCCACCCTCCCGCGGTTCGACGACCTCGGCCGCGACACCTGGGCCGACTCGATCACCAACAACGCCCAGAAACTGGCCGTCCGCGAGGCGATCACGCTGAGCGGCCGCGGGATCGGGGCGCTCGGCGGCGGCACCGGCACCACGTTCCAGCAGGGGTCCGGCGGCACCGGGGCCATCCGCAACTGGACCGGCACCAACACCTGGGCCGCGACCATCACCCTGTCGCCCAACGCCGGCGAAGCGTCGATCGGGGTCGAGCTGGACGGCACGCGGGCGAGCATGAGCGGCACCACCGCCCGAATCGGCCACCCGCTCCCGGACAGCAGCTACTTCCGCGACGACTACAGCCTGACCATCCAGGACCCGGCCACGGCGGGGCCGATCGGCATCGTCGGCATCCGGAATACCGACTTCGTCAAGCTCGGCCAGGGGCACCTGATCCTGCCGCAGGCCAACCCGTACTTCGGCCGCACCCTCATCGAGGAGGGGTGGGTCACGATCCAGAACAACCGCTCGCTCGGCGACTCGACCCCGAACACCAGCCTCGGCGAAACCTCGCAGCAGCCGACGGTCGTCAAGGCCGGGGCGTCGCTCCACATCGCCCCCACGGCCCCGGGCGTGCAGCTGACGATCCAGGAGGAGAACCTCGTCCTGGAAGGGCTCGGCATCGGCTCCCTCGTTGGCCAGGAGCAGCACCCCTACAGCTTCATCAACCAGAAGGGCGCGCTCGTCAACCTCGGCGGCGACAACACCGTCGCCGGCGACGTCGGCCTCGTCAGCACCGGGTTCGGGGTCCTGACCGGCCCCAACCAGGAGCGCGGGGCGGGCATCGGCGTCGAGAGCGCGGCGACGGTCGAGTCGCCGGTCGGGTCGGGCAACTACGTCCTCCTGCCGAGCAAGCTCACCATCACCGGCGACCTGTCCGACGGGATCACCTACCAGCGGTCGTTCGGCGGCACGTCGGAGCACACGACGCCCGCCGGCCAGCTCAACGGCGCCGGCACGCGCGTCTACGACGTCGGCGTGACCCGTGGCCGCATCACCGTCCCGTACAACTTCAGTTCGACCGCGGACCGGCTACAGATCTACTACCCCGACGCCGCCATCCCGGCGAACCTCATCTACGACTCGGGTGACGTGTTCCTCGGCGGCGCCACGGCGACGACCGGCCCGGGGATGGCGTCGGTGAACTTCGGGAACGCGACGTCCACCGCCACCACCATCCGCGTGGTCGTCTCGCTCGGGGCCCCGACCTCCCAGTGGCAGGTCGGCACCACGCCCTTTGGGGTCCTCCCCGACGGCTCGCGCTACGCGCGCGGGGTGACGACGCAGTTCCCCAGCTCGTTCGTGAAGCTCGGGTCCGAGACGCTCGTGCTCCAGGGGTCGGGCAGCCAGTCGGGCAAGAAGAACGAGGTCCGCGAGGGGACGCTGCTGGCGCAGAACGACACCGCGTTCGGCCGCGCCACCACCGGCACCGAGATCACCCAGCAGGCGTACGACGTCACCGAGACGGTCGTCGCCTCGGGCGCGACGCTGCAACTGGCCGGGTCGGTCGCGCTGCAGCAAGGCGGCATCGCGGCCGGGCTCCACGTCCAGGACGAGCAACTCACGCTCAACCAGTACGGCGTGCAGGTCCGCATCGCCGGCCAGCCGACGGCCCGGTTCAAGCTCGACTACGGCGGCTTCCAGACGGACCTGTTGCAGGTGCCGTCCGGGTACACCGGCGCCCCGGGCACGTACGCCGCGTACCTCCAGAACCAGATCAACACGAAGCTCACGAACATCGCCGGCGACCTCACCGCCGGCGTGCCGGGGGCGACGCCCGCCGACGCCGCCGCGACCGTCACCGAACTCGTCCCGGGCGTGTACTCGATCACGTTCGGCGCGGCCCGGTTCAACCGGTTCGACTTCTCGGCGTTCACCGCGATCCCCGAGCCGATCAACCTGCCGACGATCACCACCCTCGCCGAGGTGCGGATCAGCGGGTCGAACGCCCCGCTCAACGCCCTGTCGGACGACAACACCTGGCGCGGCCCGGTGACGCTCAACAGCGGCACCCGCATCGACGTCAGCCTGAACAGCCGGCTGTCGCTCCTCGGCGACATCTTCGAAGGCGCGCCGGCCCTCGCCCCGGGCTCCGACCTGGTGAAGCTCGGCATCGGCGACCTGACCCTCGGCGGGGCGGCCAGCTCGTACCGCGGCGTCACGTACATCGACGAAGGCATCGTGACCGCCGTCAGCAGCCGGGCGTTCGGGGCCGCGAGCACCGGGGCGTACGACCCGAACCTGGCGGCGGCGCCGGGCGGCACCCGGGTGAAGGAGAACGCCCAGCTCCAGGTCCAGGGGAGCCTCACCATCGCCGGCGAGGGGCTGGCCGTGGCCGGCGACGGCACGCCGACCCTGCCGACCATCGACTCCACGATCCGCTGGCTGAGCGTCGGCCCGGGGGCCACGAACAACGGCGTGTCCGCGCCGTTCAACGGGGTCGGCGCGCCGACCAGCGCCCGCGTCGACTCGATCGCCACCGACCCGACCGACCCGCGGGTGATCTACGTCGCCACCGCCGGCGGCGGCGCGTGGAAGACGAAGGACGGCGGCCTGACCTGGATCGCGCTGTTCGACCAGGCGGTGGACCCGTCCAACACGGTCCTCCCCCTGTCGGCCGACACCACCCTCGCCACGGTGGCCGCCCCGCTGCCGCGGTCGGCGATGATGTTCGGCGGGTCGATCGCGGTGGCGCCGTCGAACCCGCAGGTGGTGTACTACGCGACCGGCGACTCGAACGGGGTGTTCAACGGCATCCCGAACACGAACGTCAACGCCGTGGACAACTACGCCGGCACCGGCGTGTACAAGTCGGTGGACAGCGGCAAGACGTGGGTGCGGCTGCTCAGCAACAACGGCACGAACCCGCTGTACGGCCAGGCGGTGACGAAGCTGATCGTGGACCCGTTCTTCGAGAACCGCATCTACGTGTCGTCCGGCGTGACGGGGGCGTCCCTGTTGGCGACGAACCTGAACAACGCCAACCAGAACGCCGTCGCCGGTGTGTGGCGGTGGACGGGGGCCGGGGTGGGGAACGAGGGGTGGGTGAACCTGACCGCGGTGTCCGGCGCCGGCCGCGCCCTGGCCGGGCAGGCGCCGTTCGACGCCGCCGGCGGCGGCGCGTGGAAGACGAAGGACGGCGGCCTGACCTGGATCGCGCTGTTCGACCAGGCGGTGGACCCGTCCAACACGGTCCTCCCCCTGTC
>JBGAQM010000152.1:0-13698 GCA_044220735.1 Urbifossiella sp.
ACGTTGCGGAACGCCCGGTAGTCGGGGCGGAGCTTCACGTCCTTGCCGACCTCGCCGAGCTGCTTGTGGTGCGACGAGAAGATGACGGCGCGGGGGCCGTCGTCGAGGTAGTCGAACCCGTTCCCCTTGGGGACGGTGTACCCCTGCCCGGTGGCCGGGTCGAAGATGCGCTCCGTCTCCTTGCCGATCTTCCCCTGGATGACGAAGCCGTCCTTCAGGATGACCACGTCGGCCGGGGCGGCGCCGGCGAGGGCCGCGAGGGCGAGGCCGGCGGCGAGGAGGGTGCGGCGGGGCATCGGCGGACCTTGACGGACCTCGGCGGGGGCGACGGGAAGTATTGTCCTTCGGCGGCGGGGACGCGCCAATGACGAATGACGAATGACCCACCATTGACGAAGGACAGAACGCCGCCCGGCGCCCGCCGTGAGTGCGTTTTTTCTTCCTTCGTCATTGGTGGGTCATTCGTCATTCGTCATTCCGCGGCGGTTCAGTCCGCCCCCGCCGGTATGGTCGCCTCATCGACGCGGGCCAGGTGCCGGTCGAAGAACTCCACCACCCGACGGTGGTACTCGTCGCCGGCGACGTGGAGCGCCTGGTTGTGCTTCGCCTTCGGGACGATCCACAACTCCTTCTCGCCCTTCGCCCGCTCGAAGAGCGCCTTCGCCATCTCGGGCTTGATGTACGTGTCGCCCTCGCCGTGGATCATCAGGAGCGGCTGCCGCAGCCGGCCCACCGCCTTCTCGACGCTCGGGTACGTCACGCCGCGGTTCCGCGCCACCGTGCGCACCCCGGACAGGCCCAGCAGCCCGTAGAACCACGTCGGCAGCGCCTTCTGCATCGCCACGCGGGTGCTGTAGATCTTGATGAACTTCTGCATGTACGGCACGAGCGTGGTGTACGTCGCGTACGCGCCGTCGGTGGCGACGCACTTGATGCCGCGGTCGCCGGCGGCGGCGAGGAACCCGGTGCTGCCGCCCTTGCTGATGCCGAACAGGCCGATGCCGGCGGGGTCGGCGTCGGGCCGGGCGCGGAGGTACTTCAGCGCCGCGGTGAGGTCGGCGGTGTCCTTGTCGGTCACCCACTGGAGCGGTTCGTAGACCGGGTCCTTGTCGCTGTCGCCCTGGTTCCGCGGCTCGTAGGTGAAGACGTCGTACCCGGCGGCGAGGAGCGGGTCGCAGTACTGCCGGAACGCCCACCGGTCCGAGCCGAATTCGAGGCCGAACAGGATGACGCCCTTGCGGCTCGCGGCCGGCGTGCGGACGTAGCAGCCGCGCAGGGTGAGGCCGTCGGCGGAGGGGAACGACACCGGCTCGGCGTCGTCGGTGGGCTGGCCCTTGGGCACGACGAACAGCGGCTTCACCTGGAAGATGCGGACGAGGTGCGGGACGTACTTCCAGTTCAGGTACAGGTACAGCATCGCCAGCCCCAGCCCGATGGCGACGGGCGGGGTGGCGACGAGCGCGAGTGTGACCCACAACCAAAAGACCACCGGGGCTTCTCCTGCTGTCGGTCCTTGAGGGTGCGTCGTCTCAGCCGGCCGTTCGCCCGGACCTCAGTCGCGGAACCGGCTCACCACCACCGCGATGTTCTGCCCGCCGAAGCCGAAGCTGTTGCTCAGGATGTGGTCCACGCGCTTCTCGCGGGCCACGTTCGGGATGTAGTCCAGGTCGCACTCGGGGTCGGGCGTCTCGTAGTTGATCGTCGGCGGCAGCACGCCCTTGCGCATCGCCATGACCGAGATCACCAGCTCCACCACCCCCGCCGCGGCGATCAGGTGGCCGAGCATGCTCTTGCTGCTCGACACCGGCAGCTTGTACGCGTACTCGCCGAACACCGCCTTGATGGCCGCCGTCTCGGCCGAGTCGTTCGCCTGCGTGCTCGTGCCGTGGGCGTTGATGTAGCCGATGTCCGTCGGCTTGAGCCCGGCGTCGGCGAGGGCGTCGGCCATCGCCCGCACGGCCCCCTTCCCCTGCGGGTGCGGGTCGGTCATGCGGTACGCGTCGGCCGTGGTGCCGTAGCCGGTCACCTCGGCGTAGATCGTGGCGCCGCGCTTCTTGGCGTGCTCCAGTTCCTCCAGCATCACGATGCCGGCGCCCTCGCCGATGACGAACCCGTCGCGGGTGAGGTCGAACGGCCGGCTCGCGGTCCGCGGCGACTCGTTCCGCTGCGACAGCGCCGTGAGGCGGTTGAAGCCGGTGATGCCGAGCGGGTGGAGCATCGAGTGCGAGCCGCCGGCGGCGATCACGTCGGCGTCGCCGGCGCGGATGAGTTCGGCCGCCTCGCCGATGGCCTGCGAGCTGGCGGCGCACGCCGTCTGGCAGGCGAAGTTGGGGCCGTCCAGCGCGAACAGGTGCGCCAGGTGGCCGCAGGTGGTGTGCATCTCGACCTCGGCCTCGCGGTCGCGGTCGAGCACCTGCAGGATTTCGCGCTGGAACGTCGCCGGGTCGGCCTTGCCGCTCGGACCCGTGGCCAGCGCGATGCTGTTGATGAGCGCGGGGAAGTCTTCGGCGCCTTCGCCCGAGCCGAGGTACACGCCCATGCGGCCGCGGTCGCCCGTGCCCTCGTCCAGCAGGCCGGCGTCGGCGAGGGCGTCCTTGGTGGCGCCGATGGCGAACTGGGTGTTGACGCCGCAGTGGGCGTAGCGGCCGCGGTCGCGGATGTACTTGTCGAGCTCGAAGCCCTTCACCTCGGACGCGAAGGTGGTGGGCATGGTGCGGGCGTCGAACCGGGTGAGCGGGCCGACGGCCGTGCGCCCCTCCAGCTGGGAGGCGTACAGCTCGGCGACGGTGTGCCCCAGCGGGGTGATCACGCCCATCCCGGTGATGACGACCCGACGACGCATCGTTACTCCCCGTCCCACCGCTTCACCACCGTCGCGGCGCACTGACCCAGGTCCGTCGCGCTCACCTTCACCGCGTACGGCTTGGTCACCGGCCGCGGCGCCCCCGTGTGGACCGCGACCGGGCAGCCCGGGTACGGGGCGGCGTGGTTGATCGTGCCCGGGAGCCGGCCGTGCTTCAGCGCCAGCAGGCTGCACGCCAGCTCGGCCACGCCGGACGCGGCGCCCATGTTGCCGAACCGGCTCAGCGGGGCGAACACCGGCACGCCCGGGCCGAACACGGCGCCGATGCCGTTCGCCTCGAACCGGTCCAGCGCCGGCACGCCGACGCCGTGGGCGTTCACGTGGTCCACGTCGGACGGTTGGATGCCCGCCTCCGCCAGTGCGGTTCGGATCACGCGGGACAATCCCGGCCCGGCCAGCGCCCGGTCCACGCCCGCGGCGAAGCCCACGACTTCGGCCAGGATCGTCGCGTTCCGCGCCTTGGCGTGCTCCAACTCCTCCAGCGGGAAGGCGGCGCCGCCCTCGCCGAGCACGCAGCCGCTGGCGCCCTCGTCGAACGGCCGCACGGCCGCGCCGGCCAGGTCGTTGCGGCGGGTCAGCGGGTAGAAGCTGTTGAACCGCGACATGCTCAGCGGGTTCACCTTCGCCTCGCTCCCGCCGACGAGCATCACGTCGGCGGCGCCCCTCCGGAGGATGCGGAGGGCCTCGCCGACGGCCATCACCCCGGCGGCGTCGTTCGGGATGAGCGTGTTGCTCGGCCCCTGCATGTCGAACACGACCGTGACGTGGCACGCCGGCATGTTCGGCAGGTAGCGGAGCATCCACATGGGCGGGACTTCGGGCACGCCCTTCTCGCCCCACGCCGCCATGTCCACCTGCTGCCGGGCGCCGACCGACGAGCGCTTGCTCGCCCCCGCCAGGTCGTCGATCTCCGTGGCCGCCATCACCGACGCGAACGACACGCCGATCCGCTCCGGCGCCACGGTCCCCTTCGCCAGCCCGGCGTCCTGCATGGCGTACTGCGACACGACCAGCCCCATCTGCACCGGCCGCGACATCGCGTTCAGCGTCTTGCGGTAGCCCTTCTCGACGACGGCCTTGGCGTTGAAGTCGGGCACCTCGCCGGCGAGCTGGCAGGGGAGCGGGGTGGGGTCGAAGGCGCGGATGCGGGCGACGCCGGGCGTGCCGGCCTCGAGCGCGGCCCAGACGGCGGCCGGGGAACTGCCGATCGCGGAAATAACCCCGAGCCCGGTGACGACGGCCCGGCGGCGGGGGGGGGCTACCATGCGGGCGGCTCGGCGCGGAGAGGGCAGGTCATCGCGGACCCCGGGCGCGGGTGTAGATCAAGGTAGTGTATTCGGCCGGCGGGCTTGCGCCTTCCGCGTCGCCACACCCCGGTCTGATAAGCCGGGAAGGTTGGGGGGTGCGGGAAACTCCGGTTATCGGGGCCGCCGTTAAACACGGAAAGCCCCGCAAGGGGCCTCCGGGTGCGTCGGCGGTAGTCGGTCTCGGCCGTTAACCCGCCGTCGCGGCGGGGGTTACGGCGACGGCCTCGGCCGTCTTCAGGAGCGTCTGCAACTCGCCCGTGAACACGAACTTCGAGTCCGTCACGCCGGGCGGCAGCTGGTCGGGGCCGACGTGGGCGAACAGGATGTCGGCCTCGGCGACCAGGTCGTCGCCGCTCTTGACCGTCCCGCTGACCCGCCCGCCGGTGGGGCCGAGGTCCATGAGGGTGGCGGTGTAGGTCAACTGCTCGCCGGGGTACGCCTCGCGGGCGAACTTCGCGCTCATCTTGGCCAGGACGACGTTCTCGCGGAAGCCGTTGGCCTCGCCGACGAGGATACCGCCGGTCTGGGCGAGTCCTTCAAGAATCAGCGGCGCCGGCATGACCGGGAAGCCGGGGAAGTGGTCGGCGAAGTGGTCCTCGGCCAGGGACAGGCACTTCACCGCCGTCGCCGCCTTCCGCGACTCGAACGCCGTGAACCGGTCGATCCACGTCCAGCGCATCAGCCGCCCAGCTTCTTCTGGAGGTAGTTCACGATCAGGTCCACCGTGAACAGGTCTTCGACCTTGTCGAGCCGCGGGTCCTTGCGGAACTCGGCCAGGTCGGCGAACGGCATCTGCTTGGCGAGCTCGTCGAGGCCGACGGGCGTGACCTTGCCGTCGGCGACGAACGCCGGGTCGCCGGCGAACACCGACTCGGGGAACAGCTCCTCGCGGGGGATCTTCACGCCGAACTGCCGCTCCAGCCGGAACACGATGTCGAGGAAGTCGATCGACTCGGCGTTCAGGTCGGCCTTGAGGCGGCTCGTCGGCTTGATGTCGTCCTCGTCGAGGTTGAGGGCGTCCACCAGGGTGGTACGGACCTTCTCGAAGATTTCGTCCTTCGTCGGCACGGCAGGGTACCTCCGGTGGCCCGCGGGGCGGGGGTGGGTGTGGGTCAGCCGGTCACGGCACCCAGGCTCAGGCCGCCGTCCACGGTGAGCACCTGGCCGGTGACGTAGGCGGCCGCGGGGCCGGCCAGGAACGCCACCACCCCGGCGATGTCCTCGGGCTTGCCGAGGCGGCGCAGGGGAACCAGCTTCTTGGCGATGAAGTCCCCGGCCTTGCCGCGGACCGCCTCGCTCATGTCCGTCTCGATGAACCCGGGGGCGACCGCGTTCACGGTCACGCTCCGGCTCCCGAGCTCGACCGCCAGGGCGCGGGTGAAGCTGTTCACCGCCCCCTTGCTGGCCGCGTAGTTCGTCTGGCCGGCGTTCACGTGGTCGGCCGCGACGCTCGACACGTTGATGATCCGCCCGCTCCGCTGCTTCAGGGCCATCTGGTCGGCGACGGCCCGGCAGAAGTAGAACGTGCCGTTCAGGTTCGTGTCCAACACCGTCGTCCAGTTCTCGGGCTCCATGCGGATGAAGAGCCCGTCCCGGATCACGCCGGCGTTATTCACCAGGATATCGACCCGGCCCCAGTCCGCCAGCACCGCGTCCACGACCCGGCGGGCGGCGGTCGGCTCGGCCACGTCGGCCTGGTACGCCTTCGCGGTGCCGCCGGCGGCGGCGACGGCCTTTTCCAGTTCTTCGGCCGCCGCCTGGCTGCCGCGGTAGACGAACGCGACTTTCGCGCCTTCGGCGGCCAGCTTCTGCACCACCGCCCGGCCGATCCCGCGACTTCCGCCGGTGACGAGGGCGACTTGGTCCTTCAGAGTCATCGCAGCGCACCTGTCAGGAGAGCCCAGCGAGCCTTCCAGTGGTCGAGCAGCCGGGCGTCGGCGGCCTCGCCGGTGGGGCCGCGGCCGGCCAGTCGGTAGCCGTGGAGGACGAACTGCGCGGCCACGGTCTGTTGGCCGGCGTCGTTGGCGCCTTTGCCCTTGAACGTTGCCGTATCCTGGTCCTGCTTCACGAGTTCCACCGACACGTTCATCCGCCGGCCGGGGAGCATGAAGGTGCCGTATTTGACGCTCTTGACGTCCCGGAGGACGACCACGGGGTGCGTGTAGTCGGTGGTGGCGCGCCACAGCCAGGAGGCGGCTTCGACCACGGCTTGCAGCATGAGCACGCCGGGCATGACCGGGCACTTGGGGAAGTGGTCGGCCAGGTATTCTTCCCCGAGGGCCAGGAGCTTGGTGGCGGTGAGCGCCTTGCCCGGCTCGCAGGTGTCGATCCGGTCGATCAGGTGGAACCGCATCGCCCTGCACGTCTCCGGCGGCCCGGCGGTCGCCGGATGTCGTTTCGAGAACAGGGAGTATATGAAGGCTCCGGGAAACGGACAACCCCCGCGCCGGACGCAAGCCCGCGGCGACAGTTTGGTCGAGATGATTGTTTCCGCCGCGCCCCCCTACGGGTCGCGGAAACATGTCGCGTTGTCGCACCGACGACCGTGACGGCGATTCGAGCCGGTTGCTGCTGGCGTTCGGCCACACGTCGGGTACGCTGTGACCACCCCGCAACCCCGGCCGGCCCACGCATGAACCCGCAAGCGTTCGTTCAGAAGTGGAAGGTCGCGTCCGGCCTCACCGAGCGGGCCGCCTGCCAGTCGCACTTCAACGACCTGTGCGACCTCCTCGGCGAGCCGAAGCCGACCGACGCCGACCCGTCCGGCAGTTGGTTCACCTTCGAGAAGGGGGTGACGACCAGCGAGAACCGCAAGGGGTACGCCGACGTCTGGCGGCGGAACTTCTTCGGGTGGGAGTACAAGGGGAAGCACAAGGACCTGTCGGCGGCCTACCAGCAGCTCCTGAAGTACCGCGAGGCGCTGCTGAACCCGCCGCTCCTCGTCGTCTGCGACCTCGACCGGTTCGAGGTCCACACCAACTTCCCGAACACGGTCAAGCAGGTCTACCGGTTCGACCTCGACGCCCTGGCCGAGCCGGCGAGCCTGAAAATCCTCCGCGACCTGTTCCGCGACCCGGACCAACTCCGGCCGGGCACCACCCCGGCCCAGGTGACCGCCCACATCGCCACCCGGTTCACGAAGCTGGCCCAGGGGATGCGGCAGCGCGGGGTGCCGGCCGACCGGGCCGCCCACTTCCTCATGAAACTGATGTTCTGCATGTTCGCCGAGGACATCGGCCTGCTCAACCCCGGGCTGTTCACCCGCACCGTCACCAACGCCCGGTCCGACCCGGCCCGGCTGTCCAAGCTCCTCGGGCTGTTGTTCCGCAGCATGGAGGCCGGCGAGCCGTTCGGCCCGGAGGACGTGTTCCGGTTCAACGGCGGGCTGTTCGCCGACGCCGACGTGGTGGAACTGACGCGCGACGAGGTCGGCGAGCTCCTCGACTGCGCCCACGCCGACTGGTCGCAGGTCGAGCCGAGCGTCTTCGGCACCCTGTTCGAGCGGTGCCTCGACCCGGACAACCGCACCGCCCTCGGCGCCCACTACACCAGCCGCGACGACATCAACACGCTGCTCGACCCCGTGCTGAACGCCCCGCTCCGGCGCGAGTGGGACGCCGTGCGGGCCGCCGCCGACGCGCTGTGGGAGAAGGCGAGGAAGGCGAAGGTGGGGAGCAAGCCGCGGGTGGCGTTCGAGCGCTGCGTCAACGACTTCGTGTTCCGGCTCGCCCACGCCACCGTGCTCGACCCCGCCTGCGGCAGCGGCAACTTCCTCTACGTGGCGCTGAACATCCTGCTCGACCTGGAGAAGGAGGTGCTGACGTACCTGGCCGACAAGGACCAGCGGCAGCGGATTCCGGTGGTGCGGCCGACGCAGTTGCGCGGGATCGAGCGGAACCCCTACGCCCGCGAGCTGGCCCAGGTGGTGATCTGGATCGGCTACCACCAGTGGATGAAGTTCAACGGCTTCCTCCCGCCGCTCGACCCGGTGCTGGAGCCGATGGACAATATCGAGCGCCGCGACGCCATCCTCGACCTGTCCGACCCCGCCCACCCGAAGGAGCCCGACTGGCCCGACGCCGAGTTCATCGTCGGCAACCCCCCGTTCCTCGGCGACAAGAAGATGCGGGGTGAGTTGGGAGACGAATACGTAGACGCCCTGCGCCAGCTCTACGAGGGGCGGCTACCAGGGCAGTCCGACCTCTGTTGCTACTGGTTTGAGAAAGCTCGTGCGATTATAAAAACGGGGGGCCACGCGTGCTGGCCTGATCGCAACCCAAGGCATCCGCGGTGGCGCAAATCGCACGTGTCTCGATCGAATCAAGCAGAGCGGCGACATTTTCTTTGCCTGGGCGGATCGAGACTGGATTCTCGACGGGGCAACCGTTCACGTCAGCATGGTGGGGTTCGATAACGGCGCTGAGAAGTGCCGGTTGCTCGACGGCCAAGCAGTCTCCACCATCAACCCCGACTTGACGACGAGCACTGATGTGACGATTGCGGCGAAGCTGGCGGCGAACGACTCGCTGTCCTTCATCGGCGCTTCGATGCACGGCCCCTTTGACCTGTCTGAAACTGTTGCGCTGGAGCTGCTTTCTTCGCCGAATGTACATGGACGGCCGAACAGTGACGTGGTGCGGTTATGGGCGAACGCCAAGACCATCACTCAACGCAGTCCAGACTTGTGGATCGTTGACGTACCGCCAGAAGTGTCTTTGGAATCGGCTGTGTTCTACGAGGCACCATACAAGCATCTTGAGACTCACGTACTGCCGGTCCGCAAACAGAATCGTCGTCCGATGCGGCGGGACAATTGGTGGCTTCTCGGCGACCCCCAAAAAGCGATGCGGACGGCGTTGTACCCCCTCTCGCGGTTCATCATCTCGCCACGCGTGTCGAAACACCGGCTCTTTGTCTGGGCGGGTCACCCCTTGCTGCCTACCGATGCTGTCGTCGTTCTCGCATCTGCCGAAGACGAGATCATGGGAGTAGTTCACTCCCGAATCCATGAATGCTGGGCGAGAGCGAAAGGAACACAACTCCGAGAAGAGGAGAGCGGGTTTCGCTACGGTCCCAGCACCTGCGTCGAGACGTTCCCCTTCCCGGCGCCGACCGACGCCCAGCGGGAGGCCATCGCCGCGGCCGCGCGGGAGCTCGACGCGCTGCGGTCGAACTGGCTCAACCCGCCGGAGTGGACGCGGACCGAGACACTGGAATTCCCCGGCTCCGTCAACGGCCCGTGGCGGCGGTACGTCACCGACGTGGACGCGGCCCGCGGGGTCGGCACGGTCCACTACCCGCGGACGGTGGCGAAGGACGCGGCCGCCGCGGCGAAGCTCAAGACGCGCACCCTCACGAACCTCTACAACGAGCGGCCGGCGTGGCTCGCGGCGGCGCACCGGCGGCTCGACGACGCCGTCGCCGCCGCCTACGGCTGGCCCGCCGACCTCCCCGACGACGACCTCCTCGCCCGCCTGCTGGCGCTGAACCTGGAACGCGCCTCGGCCGCCCCCGCCCCGCCGGCCGAGCCCGACGAGTAGCCCGACCGCCGCGGGCGGTGGCGCGGTAGCCGGTCGGTTGTCGGCCTCGTTCGGTCGTGATACCATCGGGCCAACTCTCCCGGGGTCACGCCCATGCCCGCCGACCGAACGGCCGTCACGCCCGCCGGCGACGCCACCCCCGACCTGGCCGTCACCACCCACCGCGGCGACGCCCGCCCCACCGCCGGCGCGGCCCCGGCCGGCGGCAGCCGGTTCGTCCTCGGCGACAAGATCGACGCCGGCGGCATGGGCACCGTCTACCGCGCCACCGACACCACCTTCCGCCGCGAGGTGGCCGTGAAACTGCTCCAGGAGCAGTTCGCCCCCGACAGCGGCACCGCCCGCCGGTTCGCCGACGAGGCCCACATCACCGGTCAACTCCAGCACCCCGGCATCCCGCCCGTCCACGACTTCGGCACCCTCCCCGACGGCCGGCCGTTCCTCGCCATGAAGCTCATCAAGGGCGAGTCGCTCGACCGGCTGCTGAAGACCCGCCGCGACGCGGGGGAGGACCGCGGGCGGTTCGTCGCCGTGTTCGAGGCCGTGTGCCAGGCGGTCGGGTACGCCCACGCCCACGACGTGATCCACCGCGACCTGAAGCCGGCGAACGTCATGGTCGGGAAGTTCGGCGAGGTGCAGGTGATGGACTGGGGGCTGGCGAAGGTGCTGCGGCCCGGCGCCGCGGGCACCCCCGACGACCCCGACGCGACCGGCCCGGACACCGCGTTGCGGTCGTTGCGCGGCGCGGCCTACGTCGGCAGCCGGGCGGGTAGCGAGTTTGGGACGCTGTCGTTCATGTCGACGGCTCTGGGGGGGGGGGCGTCGCCCTCGGCGACGCCGCGGAGCGACGTGTTCGGCCTCGGGGCGATCCTGGCGGTGATTCTGACGGGGCGGCCGCCGTTCGCGGCGGGGTCGGCGGACACGACGCGGGTGCAGGCGGCGCAGGGCGACGTGGCCGAGTGCTTCGCCCGGCTGGACGGGTGCGGGGCGGAGCCGGAACTGGTGGCGCTGTGCAAGCGGTGTCTGAGCCCGCGGCCGGCCGACCGCCCGGCGCACGCCGGCGAGGTGGCGGCGGCGGTGGCCGAGTTCCGGGCGCAGGCCGAGGCGCGGGCGCGGCAGGCCGAGCTCGACCGGGTGAAGGCCGAGGGCGAGCGGGCGACGGCCGAGGCGACGGCGGCCGAGGGGCGGAAGCGGCGGCGGGTACAGGTGTGGCTGGCGGCGGCGGCGGTGCTGATCGTCGCGGGGGCCGGCGGCGTGGCGGTGTGGCGCGTGGACGAGGAGGGGAAGAAGCGGACGGAGGCGGTGCGGCTGGAGGGGGAGGAGAACCAGCGCCGGCAGGCCGAGCGCGAACGGGCGGCGCGGGCGGCCGACGCCGTCGCGGCCCTGCTCGACCTGGCAATGGACTCACTGGCGGCGCGCGATGCCCGCCTCGCCGACCTCCTTCTCAAGTTGGCAGAGAGCCGGGCTGGGCACGACGGCGTGACCGACCACGCCGCGCGCCTCGCCGCCGCCCGCGCGACGCTGACCCTGCTCCGCGGCCTCGACCGGATGGACGCCTTCCGCTGGACGCCGCTGAAAGGTTCGATGCTGCCGACCGACGAGCGCGTCGCCGAGCAGTGGGCGGGGATGTTCGCCGCCGGCGGGCTCGTCCCCGGCCGGACCCCGCCGGTCGAGTTCGCCGCCCGGGTCCGCGCCTCGCCGATCCGGGAGCCGCTGGTGGCCGCCCTCGACATGTGGCTGTCGATGGCGGGGTCCGAGCCGGTGCGGGCGGCGCTCGCGGCGGCCGACCCGGACCCGTTCCGCGACGAGGTGAGGCGGCTCCTGGCCGCCGGGGACCAGGCCGGACTGGTGGCCCTGGCCGACCGGCCGGAGTGGGCGACGCAGCCGCTCGGGCTGGTCCGGGCCTGGGCCTGGTGCAAGGTCGTTCCGGATGAGGTGGGGCGCGGCCTCCTGACCCGGGCCGCGGCCACCCGGCCGAACGACTTCGACACGCTCATGCAACTCGGGATGACGTACGAGGAGAACCGGCCGGACACAGCGAACGACCGGGTGCGTTGTTTCCAGGCGGCGGTGGCCCTCCGCCCCGGACACGCGACCGCGCGCCTCAACCTGGGGATGAGCCTGCACGGCCGGCAGGACGCGGCTGGCGCTCTCGCCGAGTACGCCGAGGCGCTCCGGATCAAGCCGGACTACCCGGCCGCCTACACCGCCCGGGGTATCACGCTGCTGGCCAGGCGGGATCACGTCGCGGCCGCCGCCGCGTTCGACGAGGCCATCCGCCTCGACCCCACGGACTCCCGCACCCACAACAACCTGGGGAACGCCCTGCTCCGACTGAAGGACCTGGACGGGGCCGCGGCCGCGTACCAGGAGTCGATCCGCCTGGACCCGAGGTATCATCTTCCCCGCAACGGACTCGGGAAGACACGCCAGGCCGCCGGGCGGTACGAGGAGGCCGCCGCCGCGTTCCGGGAGGCGATCCGGCTGAACCCCCAATACAGTCCGGCCCGCGTCGGGCTCGCGGAGTGCGAGCGGGCGCCGCGCGGCGAGGTGCCGACCGCCCCGCCGCCGCGGCCCGTGGCGCGGTAGAATGACGCCACCCCGGAGGTAACCACCGTTGACCCGCGCCGCCGTCCGCCGCGGGTTGCTCGGGCTGGCGTTCGTCGCAGCCGGGGTCAACCACTTCGTCCACCCCGACGTCTACGTCTCGATCATGCCCCCGGACCTGCCGTGGCACGACGAACTCGTGTTCCTCAGCGGCGTCGCCGAGGTCGCGCTCGGGCTGCTGGCGCTGCCGGCCCGCACCGCCCCGCTCGCCGGGTGGGGGCTCGTCGCGCTCCTCGTCGCGGTGTTCCCGGCGAACGTCCACATGGCGCTGCACCCCGAACGGTACCCCGCAATCCCCGCGTGGGTGCTCGACCTACGGTTGCCGTTCCAGCTCGTGTTCGCGTGGTGGGCGTACCGCTGGACGCGGGGGGCGACCTGATGCGGCTGTCCGTCGCGCTCTGCACGTTCAACGGCGAGCGGTTCCTGCCCGAGCAGCTCGCCAGCATCCGCGCCCAGGGGCGGCTGCCGGACGAACTCGTCGCCTGCGACGACGGCTCGACCGACGGCACCGTCGCGCTGCTGCGGGCGTTCGCGGCCGAGTCGCCGTTCCGGGTGCGCGTCGAGGTGAACCCGGCGCGGCTCGGCTCGTCGGACAACTTCGCGCGGGCCGTGTCGCTCTGCACCGGCGACCTGATCGCGCTGTGCGACCAGGACGACGTGTGGCGGCACGACAAGCTCGGCACGCTGGCGGCGGCGCTGGCCGCGGACCCGGGCGCGAGCTTCGCCTTCTCCGACGCCGACGCCGTGGACGAAGCCGGGAAGCCGCTCGGGTACACGCTGTGGAAGGCGATCCGCTTCGGGTGGGTGGAGCGGCGGCGGTTCGCGGCCGGCGCGGGGTTCGAGTGCCTGCTGCGCCGCTACCGCGTGACCGGGGCGACGCTGCTGTTCCGCGCCGCGCCGCGCGACTTGGTGCTGCCGGTGCCGCCGGGGTGGGTTCACGACGCCTGGTTCGGGCTGGTGATGACCGCGATCGGCCGGGGGATTCCGGTCGCGGAGCCGCTGATCCAGTACCGCCAGCACGCGGGCCAGCAGCACGGCGCGGCGCGGCGGACGATGTTCGACGAGGTCGATCACGCCCTCCGGCTCAACGCCAACGCCTGCGACTCCGTCGCCGACCGGTACGCGGCGGCGCTGGAGCGGCTGGGGAAGTTGCCGGGCGTGTCGGCGGAGCGGCTGGGGTTGCTGGCGGGGAAGGTGGCGTTCCACCGCAAGCGGGCGTGGCTGCGGCGGCGGCCGTGGCTGCCGGCGCGGGTGCCGGGGGTGTTCGCGGTGTGGTGGCGGGGGAACTACGGCCGCTAGGCCCGCGGCGTGCTGGCGGCCGGGCAGGACTTGGTGATGCGGTGAACGCAATACCCGGCGAGCCGACCGCCGTGCGGCGGAG
>JBGAQM010000153.1:0-14821 GCA_044220735.1 Urbifossiella sp.
TGCAACACCATCACCGAAATCCGCCACCGCGGGATGCCGAGCGCGAGCAGGATGGCGAACTCCCGGGCGCTCGCCTCGGTGGCCGTCTTGAGCGTCTGGTAGGTGATGACGGCGCCGACCACCAGCCCCAGCAGCGCCGCGTACCCGATCGCCACGCCGGCCTTGGTGCGGAGCAGCCAGTACTCGCGGCTCGAGTACGAGAAGTCCTCGGCGACGTAGGCGGACATGTCGTCGGAGTACGTGGCCCGGAGGTCGGCCACGATCTGCTTCGCCCGCTCGCGGGTGTCGGCCCGGGCCAGCAGGTACGTCGTGTGGTCCGCCGGCAGCAGCGGCCCCATCAGCTGGCGGGCGGTGTGCGTGGAGCAGAACACCCACGGCGCCGCCAGGCTCCGCAGCCCGGTCACGACGCCGACCACGCGGACCTCCTTGCCGTTGATCTTCGGCTTCCCTTCCTTGCTGTCGAGTTTCAGCCGGGCGATGTCGGACTGGTCCACGACGATCGTGAACGGCTCGGACAGTGCCGCCCGCAACTCCGGCGTCAGCACGTCGGCGGGGGCCAGCGCCTCGTCGTCGAGGCGGGTGCCGAGGAGGAAGCACAGTTCGGTGCCGCCGACCGGCTTGGTGAAGTTGCCGAAGTTGGCGATGTACAGTTCCGGCGACGACAGCCCCTCGCGGCCGGCGAGGCGGGTGAGGAACCCGACCGGGATCGGCTTGCCGAGGTCCACGCTCGGGGCGCCGGTCGAGCCGACCCAGATGACGCGGTCGCGGTCCCAGGGGGTGGCGTGGTCGATGGGGATGGACGTGATCTTGAACAGCCCGAGGAGCAGCCCGCACTGCAGCGCGATGAGCATCGCCGAGAACGTGACGGCGAACACGCCGGACACGTACCGTTGTCGCTCGTGCCAGAGGGTGAGGAGGGCGTAACTCATATGAGTCTTCAAGTCGTCAAGTCTGCAGGTCGTCGAGTCCGACGGTCAGGCCACGCCCCGGGCGTCGCCCCCGTCTTGATGACTTGACGACTTGATGACTTTGACCGGGAGGTCACACAGCCCGCCGCCGAGGTACAGGTGGTGCCACACCTGCGTCGCGGTGACGGCGGTCAGGCCCATCTCCAGGCCGGTGCGGGCGATGCCGCGGCGCATCGTCGGCAGCTTCACCCGCGCCGCGGCGACCGCGGCGGCGTCGAAGTAGCCGGCCTTCGTCAGGCTCTCCGGCGACAGCACCTGCTCGATCCAGCCGCCGGCGCCGTCCACGGCGCTCCAGCTGTCCATCGGGGCGCGGAACATCATCTTCCGCCGCCACGCCACGTCCGCCGGCAGCCACCGCTCCGCCACCTTCCGCTCGACGAACTTGTCTTTCATCAGGCCGCGCAGCTTCCACCGCGGGTGGAGGTTGCTCATGTACCCGATCACGTCCTCGTCGAGGAAGGCGTATCGCGTTTCCACCGAGGAGTGCATCGCCACCCGGTCGCCCTTGGACGACAGCAGGTGGCCCGGCAGCATGATGCGGCTGCCGAGGTACATCTGCCGGTTGAAGGGGTGCCACCGCTTCAGATCGGGGTGGAGGTTGATCTCGTCCCACGGCGACCCGGCGAGCGCCTTCTCGCGGAGCTCGGGGGTGAAGAAGCGGAGCTTGTTCAGGCTCATCATGCCGTACAGGTCGAGCCAGCCGTTCGGGCCGCCGAGCCGCGCCAGCATCCCCTTGTAACTGGAGAGCGGGAAGTTCGGCTGGCCGGTCGCCTTCAGGAACAACGTCCGCAGCGCCCCGCCGACGGGGAGGACCGGCGTGCGGTCGAGGAAGCCGACCAGCTTGTTGATCTTGAACCACGAGTACCCGCCGAGCCACTCGTCGGCCCCCTCGCCGGTCAGGGCCACCTTGTAGCCGTTCTCGTGGACGGAGCGCGCCAGTTGCAGCAGCGCCAGGCACGACGTATCGACCACGGGGATTTCCGCGGCGCCGATCAACTCGGGGTAGCGTGCCCGCAGGTCGTCGCGGCCGGACTTGACGACGAACGGCGCGCACCCGAGGTGGCGGGCGACGTGCAGCGCCTCGCTCTCCTCGTTCAGCCCCTCGCCCTGGATCGAGATGGTGAACGTGGGGATGGGCCGGCCGAGCGCCTTGTTTGCCATCGCCACCACGAGCGACGAATCGACGCCGCCGCTGAGGTACGACACGACCGGCACGTCGGCCCGCAGCCGACGGTTGACCGCGGCGAGCAGCACCTCCTCGAAGCCGTCCACGGTGCGCTTCTCGTCGGCGCCGTAGTCCTCCTGGCCGTGGTCGGGGTAGCTGACGCGCCAGTAGGGCGTCTGCCGCTCGGCCTCGGCGGGCGTGGTGCTGCCGAGCTTCAGGTGGAGGTAGTGGCCGGGTTGCAGGATGGTGACGCCGTCGAAGACGGTGACGGGGCCGGGCAGCGCGAAGAACGTGAAGACGTGGTTGAGCCCGCGCCAGTCGGCCTTCGGCTGCACGAGCCCGGACGCGAACAGCGCCTTCGCCTCGGACGCGAACAGGAGCCAGTCGGTGTTGTCGTGCCGGCGGACGGCGTAGAACAGCGGGCAGATGCCCGACCGGTCGCGGCCGATCACCACCTCGTTCGCCTTCTTGTCCCACACGCAGACGGCGAACTGCCCCTTCAGGTGCTCGAACAGCCCGTGCCGGTGGTCCTCCCACAGGTGCGGGATGATCTCGGTGTCGGTGTGGGTGCGGAAGCGGTGGCCCTTCGCTTCGAGCGCCTGCCGCTTCTCGGGGTAGTCGAAGAACTCGCCGTTGAAGACGGTCCAGACCGTGCCGTCCTCGTTCGAGATGGGCTGCCGGCCGTCCGCGAGGCCGACGATGGAAAGGCGGGTGTTGGCGAGTTCGAGGCCGGGCTCGTTGAGGAAGCCGTCCTCGTCGGGGCCGCGGTGGTACAGCGCCCGGGCCATCGCCGCGACGGCGCCGTGCGGGGCGGTCCGCTTGCCGCCGAGGTCGATCATCCCCGCGATGCCGCACATCAGGCTTGGTCTCTCGGTGAACAAAAACCATTGCCGGCGAGCCGACCGCCGTCAGGCGGCGGGTTCCGCACGGCGTAGGACATAGCGGGCAGAGGCGTCGAGTCCGAGGTCAGGCCACGCCCCCGCGAGGCCCGTCTCCCGGGGTCGACGGCTTCACACGGGTCGGCAAGTCACCAGCAGCCCGCCGCCGAGGTGACAGGTGGTGCCACACCTGCGTCGCGGTGACGGCGGTCAGGCCCATCTCCAGGCCGGTGCGGGCGATGCCGCGGCGCACGTCGGCAGCTTCACCCGCGCCGCGGCGACGGCAGCCAGGTCGAAGTAGCCGGCCTTCGTTGTTGTCGGCCGACAGCACCTGCTCGATCGCCGCCGGCGCCGTCCACGCGTCCAGCGTCCATCGGGCGCGGAACATCATCTTCGCCGCCACGCCACGTCCGCCGGCAAATACCGCTCCGCGACCTTCCCGCTCGACGAACTTGTCTTTCATCACGGCCGCAGCTTCCAGCGCGGGTGGAGCTTGCTCATGTACCCGATCACGTCCTCGTCGAGGAAGGCGTATCGCGTTTCGACCGAGGAGTGCATCGCCACCCGGTCGCCCTTGGACGACAGCAAGGTGGCCCGGCAGCATGATGCGGCTGCCGAGGTACATCTGCCGGTTGAACGGTGCCACCGCGTCAGGTCGGGGTGGAGGTTGATCTCGTCCACGGTGACCCGGCGAGCGCTCTTCTCGCGGAGCTCTGGCGTGAAGAAGCGGAGCTTGTTCAGGCTCATCATGCCGTACAGGTCGAGCCAGCCGTTCGGGCCGCTGATCTTCGCCAGCGTCTTCTTGTAGTTCGAGAACGGGAAGTTCGGCTGGCCGGTCGCCTTGAGGAACAGCGATCACCAGCGCCCCGCCGACGGGGAGGACCGGCGTGCGGTCGAGGAAGCCGATCAGCTTGTTGATCTTGAACCACGAGTAGCCGCCGAGCCACTCGTCGGCCCTCGCCGGTGAGGGCCACCTTGTAGCCGTTCTCGTGGACGGAGCCGCGCCCAGTTGCAGCGCCGCCAGGTGCACGACGTATCGACCACCGGGATTTCGCGCGCCGATCAACTCGGGGTAGCGTGCCCGCAGGTCGTCGCGGCCGGACTTGACGACGAACGGCGTGCAGCGCCGAGGCGGCGGGCGACGTGCAGCCGCCTCGTTCTCCTCGTTCAGCCCCTCGCCCCGATCGAGATGGTGAACGTGGGGATGGGCCGGCCGAGCACCTTGTTTGCCATCGCCACCACGAGCGACGAATCGACGCCGCCGCTGAGGTACGACACGACCGGCACGTCGGCCCGCAGCCGGCGGTTGACCGCCGCCAGCAGCACCTCCTCGAACCCGTCCACCGTCTTCTTCTCGTCGGCGCGTAGTCCTCCTGGCCGTGGTCGGGGTAGCTGACGCCAGTAGTGCGTCTGCCGCTCGGCCTCGGCGGGCGTCGTGCTGCCGAGCTTCAGGTGGAGGTAGTGGCCGGGTTGCAGGATGGTGACGCCGTCGAAGACGGTGACGGGGCCGGGCAGCGCGCGAAGAAGGTGAAGACGTGGTTGAGCCCGCGCCCAGTCGGCCTTCGGCTGCACGAGCCCGGACGCGAACAGCGCCTTCGCCTCGGATGCGAACAGGAGCCAGTCGGGTTGTCGTGCCGGCGGACGGCGTAGAACAGCAGGGCAGATGCCCGACCGGTCGCGGCCGAGCACCACCTCGTTCGACTTCTTGTCCCACACGCAGACCGCGAACTGCCCCTTCAGGTGCTCGAAGAGGCCGTGCCGGTGGTCTTCCCACAGGTGCGGGATGATCTCGGTGTCGGTGTGGGTGCGGAAGCGGTGGCCCTTTCGCTTCGAGCATGCCGCTTCTCGTGGTAGTCGAAGAACTCGCCGTTGAAGACGGTCAGACCGCTGCCGTCCTCGTTCGAGATGGGCTGGCGGCCGTCCGCGAGGCCGACGATGGAGGCGGGTGTTGGCGAGTTCGAGGCCGGGCTCGTTGAGGAAGCCGTCCTCGTCGGGGCCGCGGTGGTACAGCGCCTGGGCCATCGCCGCGACGGCACCGTGCGGGGCCGCCCGCTTGCCGCCCAGGTCGATCATCCCCGCAATTCCGCACATCAGGCGAGTTCTCTCGGTGAACCGGTTCCACCATCACGCCTCGACCGCCGTCGCCGCGGCTCGAAACTCGACACGTTAAACTCGTGACTCGCGTCGGGCGAAATTCCACACCTTCCGCTGCATCACGAACCGCACCACCCGCGGGAACGCCCGCTTGCCGAACCACACCCACCACGACACGAACCCGACCGCCGTCTCCGTCCGGTTCCGCAGCAGCGTCTTCAGCACGCCGTCGGCCACCTCGTCGGACGGCTGCGCCCCCTCGAAGTCGAGGTAGATCTTCCCCTCGTTCCGCAGCAGGTGGCGGTTCAGGTCGTCGCTGCGGACCAGCCCCGGCAGCACCAGCAGGGCGTCGATGCCGAACCGCTCGAACTCGCCGCGGAACGCCTCCGTCATCGCCACGAAGGCGTGCTTGCTGGCGCAGTGCTCGGACATCGACGGGATGCCCCACCGGCCGCAGATGCTCGCCACGTTCACCACCGCCGGCCGCCACCCCGCCGGGCCGCGCTCGCAGCTCGCCGTCAGGTGCGGCTGGCACAGCCGCGTCAGCTCGATCGGGGCGAAGAAGTTCACCTCCAGCACCTTGCGGGCGATCGCCTCCGACGACGTGCTGAACTCGCCGAAGCTGCACACCCCGGCGCAGTTCACCAGCACGTCCATCGCCCCGAACCGCGCCGCCACCGCGTTCACCAGCCGCTGCCGGTCGGCGGCGGCGGTCAGGTCGGCGGGGAAGGTCTCGGCCTCGGCCCCGGCGGCGCGGAGTTCCCCGGCCAGCTTGGCGAGGTCGTCGGCGGAGCGGGCGGTGAGAGCGAGCTTCGCCCCGAGCCGGGCGAGCTTGCCGGCCAGCCGCCGGCCGATCCCGCGGGACGCCCCGGTGACCAGCACCACCCGCCCCCGTACGTCACGCCGCATCGACCCACGTCTCCCGTCGGTTCCGCCGCCCGGTCGTATCCGGCAATTCTAGTGGAACCGGCCGGTCGGACCAACCGCGGGGTCGGCGACGGCGGCCCTGCTCGCCGGTGCGACCGGCACAGTCGCCCGGGCTTCCGTACCTTACCTGGACGACTGAACGTCACCGCGAGTGAGGGGAGCCGATGGAGTACGCGATCGGGGCGGTGCTGGGGGCCGGGGTGGTGCTGGTCATGGGGCTCGTGCTGCTAACGGCCCGGGCCGGGAGTTGGGGCAACGCCATGCGCGGCCTCACCGTCGCCGGCCGCGCCCACACCGACCCGGCGTTCAACGCCAAGCTGGTGACCCTCGAAGGCGGCGGCGACGTGAAGCCGGCCGCCCCGCCCCCGCCGCCGAAGCCGTCCGGCGCCCCCCTGCGGATGCTCGCCGTCCTCCAGGCCGAGGCGCGGCTCGTGGACTTCCTCCTCGAAGACATCAGCGCGGCATCGGACGAGCAGATCGGCCAGGCCGTGCGCGAGGTCCACAAGAAGGCCCAGGACGCGCTGCGGCGGCACGCCGTGATCGAGACCATCCTGCCGGGGAGCGAGGGCGACGCGACGACGGTGCCGGCCGGGTTCGACCCGTCGGCCGTACGCGTGGTGGGGAACGTGGCCGGGGCGCCGCCGTTCAACGGCTCGATCAACCACCCGGGCTGGAAGGTGCGGGAGTTGAAGGTGGCGCCGCCGCCGGCCGGGGCGGACGAGTTCGTCCTCCAGCCGGCCGAGGTGCAGGTGGCGTGACGTCAGGCGGCCGGCTCACGGGATCTCGTAGAACCCGAGCTCGGCGGCGTCGCGGCCGGTGTCGGTGATGCCGAACGTGCCGTCGCCGTTGGCTTGAAAGAAGTTGTCCAGCAGCCAGTCGAAATGGGCCTGGTCGTGCCGGGTCATGTTCCGGGCGTCTTCGTAACGGAACTGCTTCTTCTTGAGCACCCGACGGAACATCCGCCACCGGCTCTCGCCGAGACTGATCGTGGCCATGGCCGAAGCCCCCTCCGAGGCTGGGACGTGAGGTATGCAGAGGCCAAACAACGATGCAGGATGAACCGGAACCCGATCCGCTTCGCGGGGGCTACGGCACGTTCCCGTCCGTCATCGCCGACCGTGCGGCCTGTGCCGGGGGTAGGGGATTGATCCCTCCGCCCCGTGCCGCCGGCGACCTGCCGACCTTGCACCCCGGCCCCACGGTTGCCACCCTATCGACCGGGTCGAACCAGGAGGCGGCGATGCACGGGACGGGGCCGGTGGCGGTGAACGGGTCGGTAGTCTACGGGTACTGCACCGACCGCGGCGGGTCGTGGCCTCACCGCGCTGGACGACTGGGCCAACGCCGGCCAGCGAATCCGCGTCAGCCGTTTGACCACTTCGAACGAGGTGATGATCGCGGCCGCCGACCGCCACCCGCCGGTGGTGTGGCTCGACCTGATTCCCGTCGTCCAGAACAGCGCCACCCGGGCCGGGTAGGCCGATCCGTACGGGTGGAGTACCAATCCAGCTCTCGTCGCGGCTAGCGGGATTCTAATCAAGACCGAACGATGGTGCAATCAGGAATCCGTCCGGGAAATGTCGGAAACTGTCCGTTTCGTCGCGGCGGCGGGTCACACCGCCGCGACCAACGCCCCCAGCAGCGCCGCGAGACGGTCGACCGCCAGCCGGGCGTTGCGGACCACCTCGGCGTGGTCCAGTGGGGCGCCGCCGATCCCGGCCGCGTCGTTCGTCACGCACGACACCGCCGCCGCCTCCAGCCCCAGCGCGGCCGCCGCCTCCGCCTCCCGCGCCGTGGACATCCCCACCACGTCGGCCCCCATCGCCGCCAGCGCCCGAATCTCCGCCGGCGTCTCGTAGCTCGGCCCCGTCAGCGCCGCGTAGGTGCCGGCCGGCAGCCCGGCGTCGGCCCGCGTGAGCACGTCGAGCAGCCGCGGCGAGTACGGGGCGGAGGGCTCCCGGCTTCGCCACGCGGCCGGGCCGAGCAGCGTGAGGTGCCTGGCGACCGCCATCAGGCTGCCGGGGGCGAGCGCGGGGTGAATCCCGCCGACGGCGTTGGTCTGCACGAACGCCCGCGCGCCCAGTTCCGCCGCGACGCGGGCCGGGCCGCACACCACGTCCCAGGGGTGGCCTTCGTAGAAGTGCAGCCGGCCGAAGAAGACCAGCGCCGGCGCCGCGCCCCACTGCCCCACGGCGAGCCGGCCGCCGTGCCCGCACACCGACGGCGGGACGAGCCCGGGGACGTCGCCGAAGGGGACCGCGGCCTGTTCGCGGAAGGCCGCCACAACGCCGCCCAGGCCTGAGCCCAGTACGACGGCCGCCCGCGGCGCGAGCGCCCGGGCGGCGGCGGCGAACGCGGCGTAGCCGGACATCAGGCGGCGTCCGGGTCGGTGGGGTCGGCCCGGAGCTCGGCGAACTGCTGCTTCACCCGTACCGCCCAGCCCACCAGCTACGCCGCGGCCTCCAGCCCGAGCCGAACCGGGTTCACCACCAGGTCGTAGCCGGACAGGTCGGCGGCGTCGAGGAACACGGTGCGCGACACGAATTCGGCGCGCCCCGCGTCCCGCCGACGGACCTCGGCGGCGGCCTCGTCGCGGGTGAGGCGCAGCGTCTGTGCCAGGTACGCGATGCGGGTGTCGAGGGGGGCCGCGACGCGGACGTGGAGGGTCGATTCGACCCAGGGAGGTGCCAGCGGCGCGCGGCCGACGAGGACCGCGTCGCCGCGGGCGGCGACGGCGAACAGCAGCTGGTACAACCGGGCCGCGCCGTCGTCGGCGTCGAGTTTGCCGGCGTGCCGGAGGCGGGCGAGGTGGGCGTCGGCCCAGGCCCGGGCCGACGCCGGGATGTCGGCGAGGATTTGCTCGCGGCTCGCCGTCGTTCATCTGGAGGTAGTCGAGGAGGTCCTGGTCGAACACCTGCCAGCCGAGGAGCTCGCCGACCTTGCGGGCGAGGGTGGTGCCGGGCGCCGGCCTCGCGGCTGACGGCCACGGTCAGCCTCGTCGCGGCCGCGGCCGTCGTCGTCCAGGCGCGTCGCCGCGAACCCGTGGACGGGGGCTTCTTTCAGCGCGGACGCTTCAGGAGAGACCGCCATCGTTCACCCCTCGTCTGGCGCCCGGCCGGCTGACGCCGGCCGCTCGCCTACACATCGTCCCGGTACTCGGCCCGCCCGAACCGCCAGGCGCCCACGACCAGCAGTCCGACGGTGGCCGCCGCCAGCACCGCCCACGCCGTCGGGGCCGACACCGCCTCGGGCACCTCCAGCATGGCGCCCGGGTAGCCGGCCTCGACCGCCTCATTATAGATGAGCGACCGGGCGTAAAAGCTCAAGCTCAGCAACTTCAAACTTCCCGGCAGCAGCGCGACCAGCGCCTCGAAAAAGAAGACATAAACCAACCCGACGACCACCGGCCGGCGGAGCGTCGCCCCGACCAGGTGGAAGAGTGCGGCGAACGCCACCGTGCCGCCGACGGCCGCCGGCCAGAACGTGGCGAACGCCTCGCGGCCGAGGGCGCCGCCGGCCAGGCACAGCGCCGCGAACCCGCCGACGCCGAACAGCAGGCACCACGGCAGCGCCCCCAGGAACGTCGCCAGGTACACGGCGGGGCGCGGCAGCGGGCGGGTGAGGAGCCACACCAGCGACCGGCTCTCGCGCTCGGTGCCGAGCGCCCCGCTGGCGAACGCCAGCGTGAACAGCGGCAGCACGAACCCGACGAACGCGCCGAGCGGTACGCTCCGCACGAAGTTCGTGTACGCCCAGTCGTGGGTGAACCGGTCCGACCCGATGACCGCCGCCGGCACCGACAGCATCAGCGACCGCAGCGCGTCGGCCGTCGGGTCGAACGGGGTCGGCGTCTCGACGGGGTGCGTCAGCCGGGTGGTCGAGGGCGGCGGGGAGCCCTGCAGTTGCGCGGCGGCCGCCGCCTTCACGTCCGCCCTCATCTGCTCGTAGCGGGCGGTCGGCCGCAGCTGCTCGGCGTACTCGCGGTAGGTGGCGCCGACCCGGCGATTGCGCCGGTCTTCGAGCCGCCACCCGGCGGCGCTGAGGGTGACGGCCGCGATCCACGCCACCGATAGCGAGAGGAGCCCGACGCTGACCCAGCCCATCTGCCGCACGCGCCAGTGGCGCTTGAAGGAGTGGGCGACGAGGACGAAGAACCCGGTGACGGGCGACGGGCGGGCGAGCGGTTCGGTTTCGACCATGCGCGGTTAGAACCCCAGCGAGACGGACGGGCGGAACGAGGGTTCGGTCTCAGTCAGGTGCTGGTTTCCAACCGGTCATGTTTTACGCCGGCCGGTTGGAAACCGCCCCACGACAGGACCGAGCCGCTACGTCTTGCCGCTGCCCCCGAGCAGGTAGCCCAGGATCGCGTGCGCCGACTCGTCGAGCGGTCTGCCGGCGGACCTCCGCCTGCTCGATCAGCACCCATTGCCGCCGAGGAAGAACCGCGCCAGGTTCTGCAGCATACCACCGACCCCGGGCCGTCGGCGCCGGTGACGACCTCCACCCCAGCACGTCGGGCGTCGAGCAGCCGGCGAACTGACCTCGCGGGCCACGTCGCGTCGGTCAGCCATGCCGACACCGGGTGGTCGTCGAGCAGCTCGCGGATCTGCGTATAGGCTTGTGCTGCGGCAGCCTGCAGCCGCGGGCCATGACGACGTAGTCGATCAACTTATGCGGCGGCTCGAGTTCGTGGCTGGAGATGAGGCGCTACCTGCCCGCGAGTTGCTGGAACAGTTCGAGGCTCTGCCGGCCGATCGAGATCGATGCCGGAGAGCGGCTCGTCGAGCACGAGTAGCCGGGTCGTGGGCAACTGGGCGAGCTTGACGCGCTGGCGCATCGCTGAGTAGCCCGGCGCTGCGGCGGTCAGCATGCCGGTCAGTCATGCCGACGCAGGCGAAACGCAACTTCGAGTGCAGCGGCGGATCTATGCGGTCGTAGCCGCACAGGCGGGCCATCGAGTACGAAGCCGCGGCCCGTCATGTCCTCGTAGAAGGCGTCGGCGTCCGGGCAGAGCGCCGACGAGCCGGCGGGGCGCGCGTCCCAGGCCGGCGCCGCGGATCGAGACACGCCCGAGGGTGGAAGGCATGCTGGCCGGTGGCGAGCCGCAGGAGCGTGCTCTTGCCCGGCGCTGCTGGCGTCGACCAGGCCAGTGAGATGGCCGCCGGTGAGCCCTGGAGCGTCGCTCCGGCCCGCTGCCAGCACGGAGCCGTACTACTTCGACGTCTGCTCGAAGAGCAACAGCGGCGAGCCGGGGGCGTGAGCGACCGGAGGCGAAGCGCAGCGAGCTGGTGTCGCGGCCCGGTCGCTCACGCCCCCGGCTTGCCGGGTTGATAATTCCGCGTTCCGCATGCCGCACCTCAGCCGCCGATGACTTCCACCGCCTGCACCCGCCGGCGCAGGTACAGCGCGCTCGCCGCGCACACCCCACCCACCACCGCCGCCGCCTGCCAGTACGCCGGCTGCGGCTGCGGCCGCACGTCGGCCGGGTCCACCTGGAGGCACCACATCCCGACCAGGTACAGGTCGTTCCACAGGTCGATGAGCCGCCACTCGGGGTCGGCGCGGAGGCCGTCCACGACCCACGCGGCGAGCATCCGCAGCAGCACGAACACGCCCATCCACACCATCACCATGGGCACCGTCTGCCGCACCCACACCGCCGTCGCCACCACGAGCAGGCTCAGGCACACGGTCAGCACCAGCCCGTAGCCGAGGATGCCGGCGAGCAGGTCGAGGTTGTCCAGGTAGTACGTCTTCCAGTCGGCCAGCAGCCCGGCTTCGACCCACAGGATGATCGCGGGGACGGTGGTCGCCAGGTTGATGACGGCGCCGACGCCGAGGCACTTCCCCAGAACGTAGTGCCACCGGCCGATTGGCTTGGCGAGGTAGAACGGCAGGCTGCCGTGGTGGAAGTCGTTGCCGACGAGGACGGACCCGGCGAGCGCCAGCAGGATGACGACGACGTACCCCTCGAACCACACGAAGTTGCCGTAGGTGTGCGCGGAGCCGTTGAGGTTCAGGCGGTCGAGGAACTTGGTGAAGTTCGCCACCGGCACCTTCACGTTGGCGACCGTGACGGTGTCGCCGAGCTGGCCCGGGATCCAGGCGAGGAGGTACTGGCCGTAGAAGAAGAAGAAGAACACCAGGAGCACGAGCGCGAACAGCCCCCAGTAGAGCCGGCGGCGCGCCATCAGGCGGACGGACGTGCGGGCCATCGCCAGCGCCGCCCAGCCGGGGCCGCGCAACGTGCCGCGCCAGGGGCGGTACCGGAGCAGGGTGTCGGTTTGCGCGGGCATCGCGACCCGAGGACAGAAGACGGAGGACGGACACCCGAGTTGCCGCTTGCGGCTTCGCGTTGGGCGGTGTGTACCGCGAAACGCGAAGCCGCAAGCGGCAACTTCACTCAAGCGGACACGGTTCGGAGGAACAACTCCTCCAGGGTCTCGTCGTCGCGGGTCAGCGACCGGACGACCACCCCGTTCACCTCGGCGAGCTTGAAGAAGGCCAGGTTCGTCCACCCGCGCGGCACGCTCACCCGCCAGTCGCCGGGGCCGAGCTCGCCGAGTAGCTGCACGCCCTCGGTCAGCAGGTCGTCGCGGAACCCGGCGGGGTCGCCTTCCACCCGCACCCGGTAGCGGTCCTCGCGGCGGCCGCACAGCTCGGCGACGGTGCCGACGCGCCGCACCCGGCCGCCGGCGACGATCACCACCCGCTCGCACACCGCCTCCACGTCGGCGAGCAGGTGCGTCGAGAGGATCACCGACTTGCCGTGGTCGGCGCCGAGCGACTTCACCAGCCGCAGCATCGCGTCGCGGCCGGCGGGGTCGAGGCCGCTCGTCGGCTCGTCGAGCAGCAGTACCGGCGGGTCGTGGACGATCGCCTGCGCCAGCTTCGCCCGCTGCTTCATCCCGGCCGAGTATTCTTCCACGCGGCGGTAGCGGGCCTCCTCCAGTTCCAGGAACGACAGCACCTCGTGGGCCCGCCGCTGGGCCTCGCGGCGCGGCATGCCGTACAGCTCGCCGGCGAGCGTGACGTACTCGACGCCGGTGAGGCCGGGCACGAGCGCGTCGGCCTCGGGCATGAAGCCGATGAGGCGGCGGAGGCGCCAGTTGCCGGCGCTGTCGCGGTCGCCGCCGAGCTCCTGGTCGAGCACCCGGCCGCGGCCCGTCGTGGGGGGAATCAGCCCCATCAGAATCTTCAGCAGCGTGCTCTTGCCGGCGCCGTTCGGCCCGAGCAGCCCGACGCGGCCGGGCGGCAGGGTCAGCGTCACGTCGTGCAGCGCGGTGAAGCCGCCGAACGTTCTCGTGAGTTGTTCGAGCTGCAACAGCAGTTGCATGGTCTCCCCGCGTCACCGGCACCCGAGTCGTCAAGTCGTCAGGTCGGGCCGGACTTGACGACTCCCCGACTTGACGACGGCTCACGTCGTGTAGTCCGCGTTCAGCTTCACGTACTCGTAGGTCAGGTCGCAGGTGTGGAACGTGCAGCGGCCGGGGCCGTGCGTCAGGCGCAGCTTGAAGTGCACGTCGCGGTTGTGCTTCAGGTAGCCCGACGCGGCCTCGGCGTCGAACGGCAGCGGGGTGCCGCTCCGGTACAGCAGCATGTCGCCCATCCACAGCGACAGCTCCTTCTCCTCGAACGCCACGCCCGAGTAGCCGGCCGCGGACACGACGCGGCCCCAGTTCGGGTCGTGGCCGAACACCGCCGTCTTCACCAGGGCGCTCTCGGCGATCGCCTTCGCGATCTGCTTCGCCTCGGCGTCGGTGCGGCAGCCCTCCACGTCGATCGTGACGAGGTGATTCGCCCCCTCCGCGTCGATGGCGATCTTGCGGGCGAGCTCGGCGCACACCCCGCCGACCGCGTCGCGGAACGTCGCCAGGTCGTGCCCCGCGAGCGGGGCGCCGGGGCCGTTGGCGAGGAGGAACACGGTGTCGTTCGTGCTCGTGTGGCCTTCCACGCTCACGCAGTTGAACGACGTCTCGCACGCGCCCTTGAGCATGGCCTGCAGGTCGGCGGGGGCCACGGCGGCGTCGGTCATCACGAACCCGAGCATCGTCGCCAGGTTCGGGCCGATCATCGCCGCCCCCTTGGCGAAGCCGGTGATCGTGACCGCCCCGCCGGCCAACTCCACGACGCGGGTGGCGACCTTGATGCCGGTGTCGGTGGTGAGAATCGCGTGGGCGGCGTCGCTGAACGCGTCGCGGCCGGGGGCGGCGGCGGCCACGGCCTTCGGGATGCCGGCCTCCAACACCGGCATCGGCAGCGGCCGGCCGATCACGCCGGTACTCGCGACGAGTACCTGCTCGGGCGGGCACCCCAGGTCGCGGGCGACGAGTTCGGTCATGCGGCGGGCGTCGGCCAGTCCCTGATCGCCGGTGCAGGCGTTGGCGTTACCGGAGCAAATCACCACGGCGCGGGCGTCGGGGCGCGGCAGGCGCGCCCGACTCACCTGCACGGGGGCGGCGCAGACGCGGTTCTGGGTGAACACGCCGGCGGCCGCGGCGGGGGTGTCGGACACGACCACCGCCACGTCGCGGCGGTTCGGTTCGGTGCGGAGGCCGCTCACGACGCCGGCGTAGCGGAACCCCCGGGCCAGGTGCCAGTCGCTCATACCGCTCATGGTACTCGCGGGGTCAACCGGCCGGAAGCGGCGGCCGAAAAGGAGCGACCGGAACCGCCCGCGCGGGCGGGAACGATTCCGGTCGGGTAAAAGGGGCAAGCCGAGCGTCAGTTCTGGAGCCGGATCGTCAGGCTCTGCGTGCCGCCGCTGGGGATCTCGACGGAGTGCTCCG
>JBGAQM010000154.1:0-13803 GCA_044220735.1 Urbifossiella sp.
TCGGGCGCGGGCACGTCGGGGAACGCGGCCACGGTCGTCTCCCGCCGCTTCCGCCGCAGCGCGGTGCGGCGCGCCCGGCCGGCCACCTTCACCGCCACGCCGTACAGCCAGCTGCCGAGGCGGTCCGGACGGCGCACCGACGCCGCCGACCGCGCCAGCACCAGGAACGCGGCCTGGAAGGCGTCCTCCGCGTCGTGCCCGTTCCCGGTGACCCGGCGGCACACGGCGAGGACCATCGGCCCGTGCCGGCGGACGAGGGCGGCGAACGCGGCCGGGTCGCGGCGGCCGGCGAACCGGGCCAGCAGCGGCCCGTCGTCCGGGTCGGCCGGGTGCAGCTGCCGGAGGATCGCCCCCGGCCGGGTCGCGGACATCGCCTCCCCCTCCGCCGTGGTAGTGCCCGGTGGCCGCGCGGCGCGTCACCGATTCCGTCCGACTTCACTCCCTTTTCGCAACTACGCCGTTTGCGTGCGCCCGCACGCGCCGTTATATTCCCACCCACATCCTCCCCGGGCGACCCCATGATCACCCTCGACGAAGCCACGGTCGACGGCCTCGCCACCAACACCGACGCCGCGAAGAACGGCAAGGCGCTCGTCGCCAGGAAGAAGTTCAACACGTTCCACGTCGCCGCCGACGACGACTCACTCCTGTTCGGCGAGTGCCAGGGGAGCGGCAAGGACCCCTACCAGTGCTCGGTGGACTTCGTGCGGCCCGAGCAGCCGACGTTCCGCTGCTCGTGCCCGAGCCGGCAGACGCCGTGCAAGCACTGCCTCGGCCTGCTGTACGCCTACGCCCAGAAGAAGCCGTTCGCCAAGGCCGCCGTCCCCGCCGACCTGCAGGCCAAGCGCGAGAAGCTGACCGCCCGCAAGGAGAAGCAGGCCGAGGTGGCCGCGGCCCCGGCGAAGCCGAAGAAGGTGGACACGGCCGCGCTCGCCAAGAAGGTGAAGGCCCAGATCGACGGCATCGGCGTGCTCGAAAAGTTGGTCCACGACGCCGTCCGCCTCGGCGTCGGCAACATGACCGCGAAGCTGGCGAAGCAGATGGAGGAGCAGGCGAAGAAGCTCGGCGACGCGTACCTTCCCGGCGCCCGCATGGCCCTGAACGGCTACACGAAGTTGTTCGCCGACGAGGGGGGCAAGTACTCGTCGAAGAAGCCGAGCGCCGCGGCGACCGAACGGCTGCACACCGAGGCGCTCGACCAGCTGGCCCGGCTCCACGCCGTCATCAAACAGGGGCGGGCGTACCTGAAGAAGCGCCTCGACGACCCCGACCTCGCGGTGCCGACCGACACCGCCATCGCCGCCTGGCTCGGCCACGCCTGGCAACTCGCCGAGCTGAAGGCCCGCGGGCTCGTCGAGCCGGACGTAGAACTGGTGCAGCTGGCGTTCAACTCGCACAACGACCCGGCGCGGCAGGAGATCGTGGACACCGGCGTGTGGATGACGCTCGGCACCGGCACCATCCGCGTGACGAACACGCTCCGGCCGTACAAGGCGCTCAAGTTCGTCAAGGGCGAGGACAGCGTCTACGGCGTGGTACAGGTGAAGGAGTTGTGCGTGTACCCCGGCAGCGTCAACCCGCGCGTCCGCTGGGACGCGGCGGCGACGCGGCCGCTGGAGCCCGCCGACCTGCTGAGGGTGCGGGGCCACGGCCGCTCCGACTTCGCCGCGGCGGTGAAGGACGTGAAGACGGCGCTGAAGGCGCCGCTCGCCGACCGCACGCCGATCCTGGCGCTGAACTACAAGACGCTCGGCAAGGTCGGCGGCGAGTACGTGATCGAGGACGCGGCCGGCAACCGGCTGGTGCTGACGGACGTGGGCCAGTCGGAGGAGCCGCCGAGCCTGGGGATGCTGCCGCTGCTGCCGCGGGCGGTGTTCGCCGGCCAGACGATGATCGCCCGCTTCCGGCACGACCTGGACACGCGGCAGCTGCGGGTGAAACCGCTGAGCCTCGTGACCGAGCGCGAGGTGATTCGGCTCACACTCTGACCCCCGGCTAGTGGTTCCGTTGCCGCTTACGGCTTTGCGTTGGGAAGCGCGAAGCCGCAAGCGGCAACGGACCTGAACCCCCACCCCCATCGACCAACCATGAGCATCGCCGTCCTCTCCCAGGTGTACGCCGAGGCCCGCCGGCTCGCGGTCGCCGGCAGCGTCGTCGCCAAGGGCGACTTCCGCCTCCGCAAGTTGCTACCGCCGCTGGAGCAGGCCGGCGCGCAGGCGCCCGTCTTCGCCAAGGTCGCGGAGGCGGCCCGCGCCGTCGTGGACGGCCCCGAGGCGAACTCCGCCGAGGCGCTGCTCGAACTCACGGCCCTCGCCAGCGCCGTCCTGTACACCCAGGGCGAAACCGGCCTCGCCGGCCCGCTCGAACCGGTCCCGAGCAGCAGCCTCGGCGGCAGCACGCTGCAAATCCCCGCCCGCGAACTGAAGCCGCTCCTCGAAGCCCTCAGCGGCAAGGGCGGCGGCCGATACGCCCCCATCAAGGAGGCCGTCGAGAAGGGCCACTTCCGCGACCTGCGCCTCATCCGCCCCGCGCTCGCCGCCATCGACGACGGCTACGCCGACGTGGCCGAGTTGATCGCCGAGAAGGTGCTGCCGCACTACGGCCCCGCGGTGCTCGCCGAGTTGCGCGCGACGTACGACCCGGCGGGCGCGAAGGGGCACCCGCGGCGGCTCAAGCTCATGCACCGGATCGACCCCGCGGGCACGCGGGAGCTGGTGAAGCAGGCGCTCGACAAGGGTTCGAAGGACGTGAAGGTCACGGCGATCGCGTGCCTCGGCGCCGAGCCCGAGGACCGCGACTTCCTCGTCGACCAGGCCGCGTCGAAGACGCAGGACGTGCGCGGGGCCGCGTACCAGGCGCTCGCCAGGATCGACCACCCGGCCGCGGTCGCCGTGCTGGCGAAGGCGCTCCAGGGCAAGGACCTCCACCTCGCCACCAGCGCCATCGGCGACAGCAAGAGCCCGACCCTCGCCGGCGTCCTGGCGGCCGAGATCCGCACGTCGGTGGATGCGTTCGTGAAGTTGAAGGACAAGAAGAAGGCGTCCGACGCCGCCGACCGGCTGACGGACCTCGTCAACGCCCTGCCGGACGCCACGTCCAAGGAGCTGGACGCGCTGCTGCTCGACCTGTTCGCCCGCCGGGCCGAGCTGGCGAAGATCAAGGGCACGCTCTACTCCGGCACCGACGTGGTGGAGTCGGTGGTGTCCCAAATGTCGGACGGCTCCGAGGCGGTGCGGCGGAAGCTGGTCGCGGCCCACGCCGAGTTGGAGCCGGACCAGCTGGAGCAGGCGTTTGAGGCCGCCCGCCCGTACCTGTCGCCGGTCGAGTTGTACGACACGTTCGGCCCGTACCTGTCGGCGGCCGTCGGCGTCCGGCGGAAGCGCGGCAAGGACCCGGTGTGGGAGAAGGCGGACGCGATCCTCAGCGGGATCGACAGCGACTTCTACGTTTACAGCTGGCTCAACCCGCACGACGAGGACGACGACGACACCGACGACGACTCGGAGTTGGACGACGAGCCGGTCCGGGAGCGGCCGACGCCGCAGCCGTACGACCCGCGCTGGCTCGACCTGGCGGTGGCGCTGAAGCACACCGACGCGGTACAGGCGCTGGCCGTGCCGGGCCACGCCGGGGCGCTGGCGTTCGCCAGGGCCGAGTTCGACGCGGCACTGAAGAAGGCGAAGCAGCCGGGCGACGTGCAGGACCCGCTCGTGACCTTGTTGCGAGTCGGCCACCCGGACGTGGAGGCGGCGTTCTTCGCCGGCCTGGCGAAGCGGCCGAAGAAGGTGCAGTACTACCACTTCTACTGGTACACGAACATGATCCCGCGGCTGCCGGCGTCGGCGGTGCCGCGACTGGAGGCGGAGTTGGCCGCCTTCCCGAAGGACATTGCCGAGCACGTCGGCGAGGACTGGCAGAAGGCGATCGACAAGCTGAAGGGGAAGAGCGAGGCAACCTAACTCCGCCGCTCGCGGTTCTCCTCCCGCGACGCGAAGCCGCAAGCGGCAACGTCACTACGACGCTGTAAGTGCGTTGTCAATGAGGGCCGAAGGCCTGACAGCCTCAGCCCTGGGTACGGGTGGAAGTAGTGCAGGCTGAAGGCCTGCGAGTTGTTCCCAGGCCTTCAGCCTGGACGGTTGGATGCGTACCCAGGGCGGCGGGCCTTCGGCCTTGCCCTGGGCTGAGGGCTGCCCTTCGGGCTGAAATCCGAAACCCTGTCCCCAGTCCCAAAAATGAGCATCGCCGTCCTCCCAGGTGTATTGCCGAGGCCCGCCGGTTCGCGGTCGCCGGCAGCGTCGCGAAGGGCGACTTCCGCCTCCGCAAGTTGCTGCCGCCGCTGGAGCAGGCCGGGCGCAGCAGCGCCCGTCTTCGCCAAGGTCGCGGAGGCGGCCAGGTGCCGTCGTCGACGGCCCCGAGGCGAACTCCGCCGAGCGCTGCTCGAACTCGCGCCCTCGCCAGCCGTCCTCTACACCCAGGGCGAGACCGGCATCGCCGGCCCGCTCGAACCGGTCGAGAGCAGCAGCCTCGGCGGCAGTACGCTGCAAATCCCGCCCGCGAGCCGAAGCCGCTTCGAAGCCCTCAGCGGCAAGGGCGGCGGCCGCTTCGCCCCCATCAAGGAGGCCGTCGAGAAGGGCCACTTCCGCGACCTGCGCCTCATCCGCCCCGCACTCGCCGCCATCGACGACGGCTACGCCGACGTGGCCGAGTTGATCGCCGAGAAGGTGTTGCCGCACTACGGCACCGCGGTGCTCGAGGAGCTGCGGGCGACGGCCGACCCGAAGGGGAAGGGGCACCCGCGGCGGCTCAAGCTCATGCACCGGATCGACGCCGCGGGGCACGCGCGAGCTGGTGAAGCAGGGCGCTGGACAAGGGTTCGAAGGACGTGAAGGTCACGGCGATCGCGTGTGCCTCGGGGCCGAGCCCGAGGACCGACTACCTCATCGACCAGGCCGCGTCGAAGACGCAGGACGCGCGGGGCCGCGTACCAGCGCTCGCCAGGATCGACCACCCGGCCGCGGTCGCCGTGCTGGCGAAGGCCATTCAGGGCAAGGACTTCCACCTCGCCGCACAGCCGCCATCGGCGACAGCAAGAGCCCGACCTCGCCGGCGTCCTGGCGGCCGAGATCCGCACGTCGGTGGATGCGTTCGTGAAGCTGAAGGACAAGAAGAAGGCGTCCGACGCCGCCGACCGCATGACGGACCTCGTCAACGCCCTGGCCGGACGCCACGTCCGCCGAGCTCGACGCTGCTGCTCGACCTGTTCGCCCGCCGGGCCGAGCTGGCGAAGATCAAGGGTTCGCTCTACTCCGGCACCGACGTGGTGGAGTCGGTGGTGTCCCAGATGTCGGACGGCAGCGAGGCGGGCGGCGGGTGCTGGTCGCGGCCCACGCCGAGCTGGAGCCGGACCAACTCCAGCAGGCGTTTGAGGCCGGCCGCCCGTACCTGTCGCCGGTCGAGTTGTACGACACGTTCGGCCCGTACCTGTCGGCGGCCGTCGGCGTCCGGGGAAGAGCTGGCAAGGACCCTCGAGTGGGAGAAGGCGGAGGCGATCCTGGACGGGATCGACAGCGACTTCTACGTTTACAGCTGGCTCAACCCGCACGACGAGGACGACGACGACACCGACGACGACTCGGAGTTGGACGACGAGCCGGTCCGGGAGCGGCCGACGCCGCAGCCGTACGACCCGCGCTGGCTCGACCTGGCGGTGGCGGCGAAGCACACCGACGCGGTACAGGCCCTTGGCCGTGCCGGGTCACGCCGGGAGCGCTGGCGTTCGCCAGGGCCGAGTTCGACGCGGCACTGAAGAAGGCGAAGCAGCCGGGCGACGTGCAGGACCCGCTCGTGACCTTGTTGCGAGTCGGCCACCCGGACGTGGAGGCGGCGTTCTTCGCCGGCCTGGCGCGGCGGCCGAAGAAGGTGCAGTACTACCACTTCTACTGGTACACGAACATGATCCCGCGGCTGCCGGCGTCGGCGGTGCCGCGACTGGAGGCGGAGCTGGCCGCCTTCCCGAGACGTGCCGAGCACGTCGGCGAGGACTGGCAGAAGGCGATCGACAAGCTGAAGGGGAAGAGCGAGGCAACCTAACTCCGCCGCTCGCGGTTCTCCTCCCGCGACGCGAAGCCGGCGGCAACGCTCACTACCGAGCCGCTTGCGGCTTCGCGTCGCGGGAGACGAATCGCGGGCGGCGGAACCCAAACCACGAACGCACGTCCCGACACCCGGAGCCCGTCATGGCCAAGAAGAAACCCGACGACGCCCCCGCCGCCAACGGCGCCGCACCCACCTCAACAGGCCGCGTCCTCCGCGCCCCCGCCGAGGAGCTGTTCGCCGCCGAACTGGAACAACTCATCAAGACCGACACGCACCCGAAGCCGCCCGGGTGGCGGATGTCGCCGCGGGCCGTCGCCACGTACATCACCGGCGGCAAGGCCGGCACGATGACCATCACCCCCAAGTACATCGGCCACCGCCGCATCGTCGAGATCGCCATTTCGACGCTCGTCACCGACCGCGCCCTGCTGCTCATCGGCGAACCGGGCACGGCGAAGTCGTGGCTGAGCGAGCATCTCGCGGCGGCGATCAACGGCGACAGCACGAAGGTGGTGCAGGGGACCGCCGGCACCACCGAGGAACAGATCCGCTACACGTGGAACTACGCCATGCTGATCGCCCGCGGGCCGAGCCCGGAGGCGCTCATCAAGTCGCCCGTGTTCCGCGCCATGGAGACCGGCACCCTCGCGCGGTTCGAAGAAATCACCCGCTGCGCCGCCGAGGTGCAGGACGCGCTAATTTCACTCCTGTCGGAGAAGCGGCTCGCGGTGCCGGAGTTGGCGACCGAGGTGCCGGCGGCGAAGGGCTTCTCCATCATCGCCACCGCGAACACCCGCGACCGCGGCGTCAACGACATGTCCGCGGCGCTGAAGCGGCGCTTCAACACCGTCGTGCTGCCGAGCCCGTCCACGCTGGAAACCGAGGTCGAAATCGTCCGCAAGCGCGTCGCCGAGCTGGGGGCGCACCTGGAGCTGAAGGCGGCGCCGCCGTCGGAGGACGCGGCGACGCAGGTCGTCACCATCTTCCGCGAGCTGCGCGGCGGCCAGACGCTCGACGGCAAGGCCAAGATCAAGACGCCGACCGGCGTGCTCTCCACCGCCGAAGCGATTTCCGTGCTGACGAACGGCATGGCGCTGGCCGGGCACTTCGGCACGGGGGAGGTCAGCCCGATCGACCTGGCCGCGGGACTACAAGGCGCCGTGGTGAAGGACGAGGAGAAGGACAAGGTGGTGTGGGGCGAGTACCTGGCGAACGTGCTGAAGAAGCGCGGCGCCGACTGGCGGCCGCTGTTCACCGCGTGCGCGGAGGCGAACTCGTGACCGGCGCCGTCCACGTCTTCGGCGTGCGCCACCTGTCGCCCGGCGGGGCGTGGCACCTCCGCGCCCTGCTCGACCGCGTGAAGCCGAAGGTCATCTGCGTCGAGGGACTCGCCGACGCCGGGCCGATGGTGCATCACCTGCAAAAGAAGGGGACGAAGCCGCCGGTCGCCATCCTGGCGTACACGGACAGCGTGCCGGTGCGCACGCTCGTCTACCCGCTCGCGGCGTACAGCCCGGAGTTCCAGGCCGTCGTGTGGGCGAAGGAGAACGGCGCCCGCGTCGAGTTCATCGACCTGCCGTCGGACGTGTTCCTCGGCTTGCAGGACGTGGAGATCGAACGGCTGACGCGCGCCGACAAGCAGGAGGAGGAGACGCAGCCGGACGGCACCGCGGGCGAGGCCGAGAAGGACGCCGCGTGGCGGCCCGAGCGCGGGCAGTCGATCTACGAGCGCATCGCCGACCGGGAGGGCGAACCGGATTACGACACCTATTGGGAACGCCGCTTCGAGCACAACCTGAACGACGCCGCGTACCAGCGTGCCGCGTTCGAGCTCGGCCGTGCGCTGCGCGACGAGACTGACGAGCCCGTGTGGCGCGCCGAGAACCTCGTCCGCGAGGCGTACATGCGCCGCCGCATCCGCGAAGTGCTCGACGACGGCGTGAAGCCGGAACAGGTCGTCGCGGTGGTCGGCGCCTTTCACGCGCCGGTGCTCGGCCCCGAGCTGCCGGCGATGACCGACGACGAACTCGCGTCGCTCCGCCGCCGGCCGGGGAAGCTGACGCTGATGCCGTACTCCTATTTCAAGCTGTCCAGCCAGTCGGGGTACGGGGCGGGGAACCGGGCGCCGGCGTACTTCCACCTGTGCTGGGAGATGATCCAGGCCGGCGGCCTCGACGAGCTGCCGCACCGCTACCTGAGCGAAATCGTCCACCACCAGCGCGCCGCCGGAACGCACCGCAGCACCGCCGAGGTCATCGAGGGCGTCCGGCTGGCACGCACGCTCGCCGCACTGCACGACGGCAGCGCCCCCACGCTCGCCGACCTGCACGACGCGGCCGTGACGCTGATGGGCCACGGCGACGCCGCGACGATCGCCGAGGCGCTGGCGAGCGTGGACGTGGGGACCGCCATCGGAGCGCTGCCGCAGGGCGTGGCGCGTACGTCCATCCAGGAGGACTTCGACCGCCAGATGAGCCGGCTGCGGTTGGAGAAGTACAAGACGACTGTCGCCGTGGAGCTGGAGCTGGACGTGCGCGAGGACCGCCGCGCCAAGACGGCCGAGTCGGCGTCCACGGACCTGCGGCGGTCGTCGTTCTTCCACCGCCTTCGCGTGCTGGACATCGGCTTCGCCAAGCCGCTGAAGGGCGGCACCGACCAGGGGACGTGGTACGAGCGCTGGAAGCTCCAGTGGACGCCGGAGCACGAGATCGCGCTCGTGGAGGCGGTGTTACTCGGCGAGACGGTCGAACTCGCGGCCGGGTACAAATTCAAGCAGCGGCTCGACGCCGCGGTGAACATCGCCGAAGCCGCCGACGTGGTGATGGACTCGTGCCTGTGCGGCCTCGGCCGCTCCACAGACGCGGCGCGGAAGCGCTTGCAGGAACTCGCCGCGGTCAGTTCCGACTTGGCCGCGGTGGCGCACGCCGCGGCGCGGCTGAGCCAGGTGGTGCGCTACGGCGACGTGCGCAAGTTCGACCCCGCGCCGCTCCTGCCGCTGATCGACGAGCTGTTCGTGCAGGGTGCGCTCGCGTTGTTCGGCGCGTCCAACTGCGACAACCAGGCGGCGGCGACCTACGTCGAGGCGATCGATCAGCTGAACCGCGTGAGCGACGAGCACCACGAGCGCGTGGACGTCGAGATGTGGCTGCGGGAGTTGCGGAAGTTGTCGGATGCGGACAACCGCAACCCGCTGCTGTCGGGCTACGCCTGCGCCGTGCTGCTGGAGCGCGGCGTGATGGAGTCGGACGCGCTGGCGCGGGAGGTGTCGCGGCGGCTGTCGCCGGGCATCCCGGCGGACCTCGGCGCCGGCTGGTTCGAGGGGCTGTCGCGGCGGAATCGCGGGGCGTTGCTGGCGCGGCAGCCGCTGTGGGCGGAACTGGCGAACTACGTCGCGGTACTGGACGACGACCAGTTCCGCCGGGCGATCGTGTTCCTGCGGCGGGCGTTCGGCAGCTTCACGCCGCACCAGAAGCGGCAGATCTGCGAGAATCTGGCCGAGCACTGGGGCGTGAACGCCGAGCAGGCGTCGGAGGTGCTCAGCGGCGAGTTGACGGAGAAGGAGCAGAAGAAACTCGGCGAGCTGAGCGAGTTCAACTTCGACGACATCTGAGGAAGAGAATGGCCGCAAAAAGGCACAAAAAGCACAAAAAATGACGTGCTGTGCCTCGTTCCCTGACTTTCATTTTTGTGCTTTTTGTGCCTTTTTGCGGCCATTCGGTTTGGAGCGATTCGATGCCCGACGACGCGCAACTCCGCCGCTGGCGGCTCATCCTCGGCCAGGACGCGCAACAGTCCCTCGGCGGCATGGGCGGCGCCGGCGGGTGCGCCCTCACGCCGTCCGAGTCCGAGATCGACGCCGCCCTCGGCGCCATTTACGACGACATCCCCGAGGACGACGACACCCCCAAGAAGCGCGGGGCCGGACTCGGCGCCTCCGCCCCGCGGCTCGCCAAGTGGCTCGGCGACGTCCGCTCCTACTTCAAGGAGGACGTCGTCTCCGTCATCCAGACCGACGCCATCGAGCGGAAGGGGCTCAAGCAGCTCCTGTTCGAGCCCGAGACGCTCAAGTCGGTGCAGCCGAACGTGCAGCTCGTCGGCACCCTGATGTCGCTGTCCGGCCGCATCCCGGAGCGCACCAAGGACACCGCCCGCATGGTCGTCGCGGCCGTCGTGGATGAGATCAAGAAGAAGCTGGAACAGCAGATTCGGCAGGCCGTGACCGGGGCACTGAACCGCAAGGAACACTCGCCCATCCCGAGCGCCACGTCCATCGACTACAAGTGGACGATCGGCCGGAACCTCAAGAACTACCAGCCCGCGCTCGGCACCATCGTCCCGGAGCGGGTGTACTTCTACAGCCGGGCGCAGCGGTCGAACGCCTACACCGTGATCGTGGACATGGACCAGAGCGGCAGCATGGCCGACTCGGTCGTGTACGGCGCCGTGTGCGGGTCGATCTTCGCCAGCATCCCGGCGCTGAACACGCGCGTCGTCGCGTTCGACACCGAGGTCGTGGACCTGACGGAGAAGTGCGGCAACGACCCGGTCGGCATGATCTTCGGCGTGCAGCTCGGCGGCGGCACCGACATCAACAAGAGCGTGGCGTACTGCGAGCAGTTCATCACCGACCCGAAGAAGACGCTGTTCATCCTGCTGACGGACCTGTTCGAGGGCGGCAACGAGGCCCAGCTGGTGCGGCGGATGGGCGACATGAAGGCGTCCGGGGTGAAGGCGATCTGCCTGCTGGCGCTCGCGGACGGCGGCGCCCCGTGCTACGACGAGCGGCTGGCCCGCAAGCTGGCGGCGCTGGGCGTCCCGTGCTTCGCGTGTACGCCGGCCCGGCTGCCGGAACTGGTCGAGGCGGCGCTGAAGGGCGGCGACCTGACGCGGTTCGCCACCAAGGCCGAACCGGCGAAGTGAGGCGCGAACCTGCCAGAACCGGCCGTGTCCCTATTCGCGTCCCGGGGGTGTGGGGGAGGCACGCGACTCTACGAAAGTCGTAGGCCAGGTTCGACTCCTGGCGGGGATACTGACGCCGACCGACGGGTCGGACGGCCGGCTGCAACCCGGCCCGCGTGGGTTCGACTCCCGCCGGCGTCTTCTTCAGAGGACAGGGCAGAACACGGAGGCCAGCCGGAAGAGCACGTCGCACTTCCGGCTGGCCTCTGTGTTCTGCCCTCTGTCCTCTTTAGACCGTCAGCTCAGCTGCGAGCGCTTGGCGGCGATCGTCTTCAGCAGCCCCTTCTGCGGGTCGGCGAACTTCGACAGCCCCTCGGCCATCAGCACCTCCTCCATCTTCACCACGTCCACCTTGGCGTCGATGTCGGCCAGCACGTCGGCCGGCGGCAGCTTGTCCACCTGCTTGTCGAACGTCTTGCCGCTGTCCTGAACCGCCTTGTTCGTCGCCGGCGGGTTCGTCTCGATGTCGCTCCCGGCGAACGCCGCCACGTACTTGTACGGCGGGTCTTCCTTCTTCTTCGTGCCGGTGCTGGCGAAGATCATTTCCTGCTGCAGTGCCAGCCCCTTGTCCGCCCAGAACTGCTGGTTCAGCGCCCAGATGCGCTTGGCGTTCACGATGCCCACCTGCCCCTGCGCCGCGGGGATGAGCGTCGGCGCGGCCTTCTCGGTGTACACGTCCACCCGGCTCACGAAGATGCTGTACACGGTCTTGATCTTGTTCTTGTCGGCGGCCTTCTGCATCCCGCGCCAGCAGGCGTCCTTCGCCGCGTGGTACTGTCGCTCGCTGAAGATGAGCGTGACGTTCAGGTTCACCCCCGCGGCCGCCAGGTCCTCCAGCGCGCCGAGCCCGCCGGGCGTCGCCGGCACCTTGATCATGCGGTTCTTGTGCCCCGCCGACCACGTCTTGCCGAGCTCGACGTACTTCTTCGACCGCTCGGCCGCGGTCATCGGGTTGGCGGCGTCTTCGAGGAGCGGGTCGAGCTCGAAGCTGACGTAGCCGTCGTTGCCGCGGGTCTCCTGCCACACCGGCTCGAACACGGCCTGGGCGTCCTTCACCAGCTTGTTCGTCATGGCCCACGCGACGCCCTCGTCGTCGAGGCCCTGGGCGAAGAACGCCTTCATGTCGGCGTCGAACCGGCCGGTGTTGATGAGGTCGGCGATGATGATCGGGTTGGAGGTCGCCCCGGTGGCGCCGTTGGCGCGGTTGGCGGCGATCTCGACCGGGTCCACGGAGTCGAGCCACAGCTTGGTGCCGGCGGCGACGATCGATTGCAGCGGCGTCACGGGGTGCCCTCGGGGAGTGGTGGTTCGCGGTGATTGTACCGGAATCGGGCGCGGCGGTTACACCACGCTTCGCTTCCACCGGCCGCCGGCGAAGCGCAGCGCGAAGAACGCCCCGCGGACCCAGATGTCGGCGACCATCGCCACCCACGCGCCGTACAGGCCGAGCTGCGCCGGGCCGGTCAGCAGGTACGCCAGCGGGATGCGGACGCCGAGGAAGCCGAGCCAGCTGAACAGCACCGGCACCCGGGCGTCGCCGGCCCCGCGGAGCGCCGCCGTGAAGATGATCTGACTCGCCAGCGCCGGCATCGCCAGCGCGATCAACCGCAGCGTCGGCACGCCGGCTTCCACCACCGGCTCCAGTTCCGGCTCGTGGCAGAACAGGAGGAACATCGGCCGGGCCAGCACCGCGAACAGCACGCCCATCGCGGTCATCACGCCGCAGCCGATGCCGAACGCCGTCCACCCGGCCTTCGCCGCCCGGTCGGGGATATTGGCGCCGAGGTTCTGGCTCACCAGCGTCATGGCGGCGGTGCCGAACGCGGCCCCGGCGAGGAACCCGAGCGCCTCCCACTTGAGCGTGATGCCGTGGGCGGCGGCGGCCACGTCGCCGAGGCCGTTGACGATGCCGAGGAACCACAGCTGGCACGCCGCCACGCTCAGGCTGTCCACCCCCGCCGGCACGCTGACGCGCAACACCCGGTAGATGAGGGAGCCGTCCGGCTTCAACGTCGCGGGCGTGACCTTCAGCCCCGACTGCCCGCGGGCGAGTAGTGACAGCACGATGACACAGCCGACGAGGTGGCTGAGGCCGGTGCCGAGCGCGATGCCGCGGAAGCCGAGGCCGTCCAGCGGGCCGACGCCGAAGCAGAGCCCCCACGCGAGCGGCACGTTCAGCAGAGCGACGCCGCCGAGCACCTTCAGGCCGGTGCGGGTGTCGCCGGCGCCGGCCAGGCACGCCACGCACGCCGACTCGGTGATCTGGAACGGCAGCAGCACCGCCAGCGGGTACAGGAACGCGAGACAGTATTCGGCCGCGGCGCCGTGGAGGCCGAGCGCCGCGACGAGCGCCGGCAGCCCGAGGAGGCCCGCGACCGTGCCGGCGACGCCGAACCCGAGCGCGAGCAGCACCGCCTGCGCCGTGGCGCGTTTCGCCCCGTCCCAGTCGCCGGCGCCGACGAACCGCGCGACCAGCGCCGTGCTGCCGACGCTGACGAGGACGGTGTAGCTGGAGACGACCCAGTAGAGGTAGCCGGCGGTGGTGAGGGCCGCGAGGTAGGCCTTGCGGGCGTCGGGGTCGGGGAGGCGGAACCGGTCGGCGAGGTACTGGTCGGACAGGCTGACGACGAGGTGGAGGTACTGCTGCGCGAGCGCCGGCAGGGCGAGGGCGAGCACCCGGCGCGCGATCGGGGCGTCGGCCATGAGGGAATGATACGGGCGGAAGTGTGGGGCCGGTTTCCAACCGGC
>JBGAQM010000155.1:0-13463 GCA_044220735.1 Urbifossiella sp.
TCAGCCAGGAGTATCCTCCCATGACCACCGCGAACGAAACCGACGTGATCGTGATCGGCGGCGGGCCGTCCGGCGCCACCTGCTCGACGCTGCTGGCGAAGGAGGGCTTCCGCGTCGAGCTGTTCGAGCGCGAGCACTTCCCGCGCTTCCACATCGGCGAGTCGATGATCCCCGACACGTACCACGGCCTCAAGCGCACCGGCCTGCTCGACAAGATGCGCGGCAGCCACTTCGTGAAGAAGTACTCGGTGCAGTTCGTGAACCAGCGCGGCAAGCTGTCGGAGCCGTTCTACTTCAACGAACACAAGCCGCACGAGTCGAGCCAGACGTGGCAGGTGCGGCGCAGCGAGTTCGACAAGCTCAACCTCGACAACGCCCGCGAGAGCGGCGTGAACGTCCACGAGGGCGCCCGCATCCTGGAGGTGATTTTCGAGGGCAAGCGCGCCGTCGGCGTGCGGGTGAAGCCGGAGGACGGCCCCGAGCGCGAGGTGCGGGCGAAGGTGGTCGTGGACGCGAGCGGGCAGAGCACGCTCATCATCGACCGGTTCGGCCTCCGCGAGTGGGACCCGGCGCTGAAGAAGGCCGCGCTGTGGACGTACTGGAAGGGCGCCTTCCGCGACCCCGGCAAGGACGAGGGCGCCACCATCGTCATCCAGACCGAGGGCAAGAAGGGCTGGTTCTGGTACATCCCGCTGCACGACGACGTCGTCAGCGTCGGGGTCGTGGCCGACCACGACTACCTGTTCAAGAACCGCGACACGAAGGACCTGGAGGCGCTGTACTTCGAGGAAGTCGCGCGCGCGCCCGGGGTGCAGCCGCGGATCGCCAACGCCCAGCGGTCCGACATCTTCCGCGTGCAGAAGGAGTACAGCTACCGCGCCAGCCAGGCCGCCGGCGACGGCTGGTGCCTCGTCGGCGACGCCTTCGGCTTCCTCGACCCGCTGTACTCGTCGGGGCTGCTGCTGGCGCTCACGTCCGGCACGATGGCCGCGGACTGCATCGCGGAAGCGCTGCGGGCCGGCGACACAAGCGAGAAGCAACTGCGGAAGTGGGAGCCGGCTTACCTTCAGGGGATGAACCGCATCCGCCGGCTGGTGTGCGAGTTTTACGACGGGCTGAGCTTCGGCCGGTTCGTGAAGAAGCACCCGCACCTGAAGGGGCTCGTCACCGACGTGCTCATCGGCGACGTATTCAAGGACGACGTGGACGCGCTGTGGCCGCCGATGGACGAGCTCCGGGCGGAGCTGAACCTCCCGGTGTATACGGCCGTCTAACTCACCCCCGAAGCCCGGGGACGGCCGTCCCCGGGCTGTCGACGCAAAAAAGCCATGCCGACCTCCCTCGAAGTTCCCGTCGTCCGCGCCGCCCGCGCGTCCTGGGTCGGCCCGACGGCGTACGTCCTCATGCTCGTCGCCGGCGTCGCCATCTTCTGCGTCGTGCGACAGGTCGGCGCCGGCCTCGTCGCCCCCGCGGCGCCGGCGGGCGCCGTGTCGGTGGCGGCGCCGAAGGCCGGGCACGTGGACGTGGTGGCGCACGTCCTCGCCACGCTCGCGGCGGTCGTCGGCCTCGGGTTCGCGCTCGGGCGGCTGTTCCGCTACGTCGGCCAGCCGCCGGTCATCGGCGAGGTCGTCGCCGGCATCCTCCTCGGGCCGTCGCTCCTGGGCGCCATCTCGCCCGACGCCATGCACCTCCTCATCCCCGCCGCGGCCGACGACCCGAAGGGGCAGGTGACGGCCGCCCTCCGCGCCGTCGCACAGCTTGGGGTGGTGCTGTACATGTTCCTCGTCGGGCTGGAGCTGAACGGGGCGAAGCTGAAGCGGCACGCCCACGCCGCGGTCGCCATCTCGCACGCCAGCATCGTCGCCCCGTTCGTGCTGGGCCTACTGCTGGCGCTGCCGCTGTACCCGCGGGTGTCGCACGCCGGGGTGCCGTTCGACAGCTTCGCGCTGTTCATGGGCGTTGCACTCTCGGTGACGGCGTTCCCGGTGCTGGCGCGCATCCTCGCCGACCGCGGCCTCGACCGCACGCCCGCCGGCGTGATGGCCCTCGGCTGCGCCGCCGCCGACGACGTGACCGCGTGGTGCCTGCTGGCGCTCGTCGTCGGCGTGGCGCGGGCGGAGGTAGGCTCGGCGGTGGGCGTCGTCGCCGGCGCGGCGGCGTTCGTGGCGCTAATGTTCGTGGTCGTCGGCCCGCTGGCCCGGTGGGCGTGCCGCAAGCTCGACGCGACGGAGAAGCTGCCGCCGGCCGTGATCCCTATCGCGTTCGTGCTGGTGCTACTCTCCGCCTTGGCGACGGAGTTGATCGGCATTCACGCAGTCTTCGGCGCGTTCCTGCTCGGCGCCGTGATCCCGCACGACAGCCGCGTGGCGAAGGAGTTCACCCGGGCACTGAAGGACGTGGTGACGGTGCTGCTGCTGCCGGCGTTCTTCGCCCTGGCCGGCCTCCGCACGGAGTTGGGCCTCCTCGACAGCTGGGTGAGCTGGGGACTGTGCGCCGCCGTCATCGTGGTGGCGACGCTGGGGAAGTTCGGCGGCACGTACCTGGCGGCGAAGTTCACCGGCTACGACTCGCGCACCGCGGCGGCGCTCGGGGCGATGATGAACACCCGCGGCCTGATGGGGCTGATCGTGCTGGACATCGGCCTGAGCCTGGGCGTGATCTCGCCGGCGCTGTTCGCCATGATGGTGCTTATGGCCCTGGTAACGACCCTGGCAACCGCCCCCGCCCTCGCGCGACTGCTGCCGACCGCCCCAGGCGCGTAACACCTCCCGCGGGTCCACGAGTGACGCGCCGGTCCGCCGACCCGCCACGCCACCAAGTCTAAGGCACGTTCACAGGAGGTCGTTTGCACACTTGGGAAGGTGCATGTTACCCGCGGACAAAATCTGATGGTGTGGGATTGACCGTCGAACGCATACACGTAGCATGCCACGACCGCCAAAGCCCGCCACTTTCCCGACTGGTGGAGCCCACCCCGTGAGTTTCAAGGACGCGATCGACGCACACCCGGACGGGAAGAAGCTCGACGAGTGGGTCACGGCCCTGCAAGACGAGGTAAACGGCTGCGCACACACGGCGAACAACTTGGGCCGGTGCAAGAACTTCCCGGTGGGCGACCCGCCGACCGATGACGACCTCACGTCCCTGGCTCAGCGCCTGCCGGCCCCGGGGCCCCTGCCCCCGAAGCAGACCACGAAGGGGACGTGGCTGGCCGCATCGAACGGCACCCCGCCGCAACCCGGCGTGTGCGTCGCCTGCGGGAAGGACATCACAACCACCTCGCCGGCCCGCCTCGTCCGCACCCAGGTGCTGGCCGGCTTACACCGACACGTCCTGCCCGCGTTCACGGAACAAGTAGGATCCCCCGAGTTCGCCCGGTTTCTCCAGGCGAACCCGGCCGGGACGAACGCCCTCCGTCCGATGCTACAGGCCGATGCGACCGTCCGGAGTTCCGTGCGGTCGGCGTTCTGGGCGGACGGGGACGCGGTCGACGGGTTCCGGGCGATCAACTCCACCGCCAAAGGGTTACGGCGGTATCTCGGCATCGACGACCGACTCACCGGCAGCGGCCCGCCGGTGCTCGTGCTCGAACTGAACGACCCGGTTTCCCCGGCACCCAAATACCCCCGGAAGATGCCGACCGGCTTCGACGCGGTCGATAACGCGTTCTTCGCACCGCAGCCGCCCACCGCGACGGTCGGGAAGACGCAGAACATCGTCCGCTTCGGACAACCCGGCTTTCAGCACCCGGACACCGACGAAGTCGTCACCCGCGAGGTCTTGTTCGCCGACGTCAACATTGCGCCAGCCGTGATCCTCTAACGGTCCGCACGAATGAAGTCATCCGTCATGCCCCCGGACCTGTTGCCGCAAGGGCTACTACGGACGCTCGACCGCTTCCTGGAGCGCCGGGACCGGCACGGCGTCGTCGAAGTCTGGATGGATCCGAAGCCCGGACAGCCGGAATGGTCCCCGTTCCCCTTCCCGGGCGACTACGGCGAGCCGGCGGCGTTCCTCGGCCAGCAGGTCGCCGCGCTCGACCCGGCGCCGCGCCGGGCGTGCGTCGACCGGCTCTACGACGCGGCCCGGGAGGTTTGGGCCGCAGACCCGAAGTTCGGGTACGCCGTCGGGCTCGTGCTCAGCATGGTCCCGGAAGCCCCGAGTAACCGCGCCAAGGCGATTCAGTTCCTCTCCGAAACGATCCTCGCGGGCAAGCACCGGCAGACGCCGTCGGGCGAGAACGACCTCCACCGGATGGCCGTCGCGATCCTCGGCCGGCCGGAACTAGCCGGCCGCGGCCGAGAGGACGCCCTCCGGGCGGACGTGGTCCGAGTCCTGACGCGTGACGTCACCGACCCGGCATACGCCGCGGCCGCCCTTCGCGCCCTGGCCACCCACTTGAAGGAAGCCGCCACCCCGTACTTGGTGCCGTTCCTGGCCGCAGCCCACGCCGGCGGCTACCCTCCGGACTTTTCCCTGTTCCAGTTCGCGGAGGCCCTCGGAGCCGAATCGACAGGCTGGGCCGAGGTGGGAAAGACACTGCGCGGCCGCGCGGCGGCCAAGTACCTGGTCACGATGTTGCAGCGGATGAGTTGGGGCGGCGCCCGATCGCGGCTCCTGTCCGGGCTACGCCCGACTCGATCGCGGGTCACCGAATACACCGACGCCATTCACGTCCCCGTGGTCAGCCGGACCGGCGCAGAAGTGGGGTCGATCACGGTTGACCCGAAGGACTTCGGCGGGAAGATCAGCAAGCAGCTGATGCACGACGCCGTGCTGATGCACCTCGCCAACCAGCGGGCCGGGACCCACAGCACCCTCCGCCGCGGCGAGGTGGCCGGCAGCACCAAGAAGCTGTTCCGCCAGAAGGGCACCGGCAACGCCCGCGCGGGGACCAAGCGAACCAACAAGCGGCGCGGCGGCGGCACGGCCAAGGGGCCTAAGCCCCGCGACTACTACTACCGCCTCCCGAAGAAGGCGGTGAAGGCCGCCAACCGGATGGCCGTCCTGTCGAAGATCGTGGACAAGGAAATCGTCGTCATCGACGACTTCGCTCTCGCCGCCCCAAAGACGAAGGAAGTCTTCGGCCTGCTGAAGAACTTGAAGGTTGGCAAGAAGGCGACCGAGGGCGGCGAGAAGGACATGACCCTCGCAGACACGACGGTGCTGATCGGCACCAACGGGATCGACCAGAACGTGTACCGCAGCGCCCGCAACATCGCGGGCGTGAAGGTGCTGCCGGTCGCCGAGTTCAACTGCTACACCGTGCTGCGGCAGAAGCGGCTGCTGGTGACGAGGGCGGCGCTCGAAGCAATCATCAAGCCTCCCGCGGCGCCCGCCGGGGCAGCCGCGCCCGCCGACCAGCCGGTCAAGCGGCGCGGCCGGGCGCTGCGGATTGCACAGCGGAAGGCCGCCGAGCGGGAGGCGCTCGCGTAACGCGCCGTACACAGAACTCGCCCGCGGGCGAATGCCGGCCGGAGGATCCCGACTCCCCACGTCGTGAGAGTCGAGTTCCGGCCATGGCTTTCACTCCAATCTGCACCGGACTACCACCCTGTCCCCGCCCGCGGCGCGTAGAATGATCTAGTTTCGTAAGGGCGGCCGCCTTACACTTCGCCCCCCGGCCGGCCGGATCCGGTTATAGGCCACGACCGACCACCCATCCTCTCGAATGTTCCGAGAAGGAGGTTGCGCGAGTCTCATCCCTCTGTCAAGCTACCCGGAGAGTTGACCGGGCACGGGAGTCGTTTATGCTCACCGCCCCGCCATCACCACTCACCGACCAGTCGCCGCCCGACGCCGGGTATCGGGAGTGGCTCTGTGAGTTTCTGGTACGCGGCCCCGATCGACCGATCCCCGGCGATTACGGCGGGCCGATCGCATACCTGACGGATCACCTGAGCCGCGCCACGCCGGCGAATCGTGCCGCCGTGGCCGACGCCGTCGCCGGGCTGTTGGCCGACACCCCCGACGCCGACCAGCCGGCCGTTGCCGACTTGCTCGAAATCCTTGCCGAGGTGGCAACCGAAAGCCCGCCCGCGGTAGCCCGAGCGGCGCCCGTCGTCGCCGACGTGCTGGCCGCACCTTCGGGCCAGCCGCTCGACCGCACCTGCCGCAAGGCGCTACACGTTCTCGGCCGGTGTTCACTCCCGGACCGCAACTGGCTGCCGCTGATCCGTCCGCACCTCCAGTCCGCGGACACCGCGTTTCTCGCGTACCTGGCACTCGACCGCCAGCACCCTCAACTCGCCCCGCCGTACCTGCCCGGCGTTCTCGAAGCGGCACACCGGGCCGGCATTCCGACCGGCCTGTTCCTGTTCACCCTTGAGGACCGGCGCGGCCGTTAGTCACGTCCCGACCTCACGTTGTGTGAGACCGCCGTCCGCCAACCCGAACGCGCGTCGCGGACGGAGCGGCGGGGCGTAGAATACCCCCGACAATCCGACGCACCGTGGGTTGGCCCTCCGCCACGTACAAAAACAAGGGAGCCGCGATGCCGGCCGTTCTCGACGACGTTTCCGCCGAAATCCTCGACCTCAAGAAGCAACTCGGCGCCACCATCCTGGCCCACTATTACCAGGACGGCGAGATACAGGCGCTCGCCGACATCACCGGCGACAGCCTGAAGCTGGCCCGCGAGGCCACGAAGGTCGATTCGCCGGTGATCGTGTTCTGCGGCGTGCTGTTCATGGCCGAGACGGCCAAGATGCTCAACCCCGACAAGACCGTGCTGCTGCCGGACCTGAAGGCCGGGTGCAGCCTCGTGGACGCCTGCCCGGCGGACAAGCTGGCCCACTACCAGGACTTCCTCCGCGCGAACGACCGGAAGTTCCAGACCGTCTGCTACATCAACAGCTCGGCCAAGGTGAAGGCACTGTCCGACTGGGTGGTGACGAGCGGCAACGCCGTGGAGGTGGTGCGCGACAAGGTGCCGGCCGGCTACGAGGTGCTGTTCGTGCCGGACAAGCACCTCGGCCGGTACGTCGGCGAGGTGACGGGCCGCGACATGATCCTGTGGGACGGGTCGTGCATGGTCCACGAGATCTTCAGCCTGACGGACCTCTTGAAGCAGCAGAAGGAGCACCCCGGCGCCGTGACGATCGCGCACCCCGAGTGCCCGAAGAACATCCTCGACCACTCGGACTTCGTGGGCGGCACGGAGGTGATGATCCGCCACGTGGGCACGTTCAAGGAGCCGACGACGTTCCTGGTGGCGACCGAGCCGAACATGATGTGGCAGCTGGAGCAGCGCTACCCCCAGCACACCTACCTGGGGGTGCCGGGGATCACGTGTTCGTGCAACGCCTGCCCGCACATGGCGCGGAACACGCTGGAGAAGATTCGGGACTGCATGCGGAACCGGTCGCCGGAGATCACGTGGCAGCCGGAGTTCGACCGCGCCCGCGAGGTGCTGGCGCGGAGCCTGCTGAACCCGCCGGCGCCCGCGCCGCACCCCATCGGGGACTAAGGAGACGAGCATGTCACCTGAATTGATGGGCTACACCAGCATCCCGGCTGCTCCCACCCGGATTAGCACCGGTCTGGAATTTTTGTTCGGTGTGCTTTCGACGCGCGAGGCCGCGGTCTACCTCGGTGTGTCAGAGGCTGCAGTGAAGGCAGATGCCGAGGCTGGCAGGCTCCCGGGTCAGCGGGTTGACGGTGACTGGCGGTTCATCCGATACGCGCTCGCGGAGTGGCTCTACCGGGGCGTTCTCCCCCCGACCTCGGGCAACGCCGAAGCCGTCCTCAACGCACCAATTCCGGACGAAACACCCGAGGAACAGGAAGCGTTCCTCCAACGCCTCCGCGAACTGCGGAAGCAATACGGCCCGGTCGGTGGCGGGGATGAAAACCCGTGATCTACCTTCTCGACACCGACACGTTTACTCTCGCACACCAAGGACGGCGCGGTCTGCGGGAGCGCATCCGCGCCGTAAGTGCCCCGGACGAAGTGGTGGTCTGCCTTGCCACCCGGATTGAGGTATTGCAGGGCCGGTACGAGGCGGTCAAGAAGGCCGCGACGGCCGTCGAGCTGCTTACAGCCCGGGAGCGTCTTGGCCAATCCGAGCACTACCTGCGGCAGTTCCGCGAACTCGACATCGACCAACCCGTCGGAGACCAGTTCAGCCGATTCCGGGCCGAGCGGAAGTACAACAAGATGGATCGTGGAGATTTGCTCTACGCCTGCATCGCGCTGACCCACCAGGCGACTCTCGTTACCCGGAATGTAGACGACTACAAGCTCATCTCCGGCCTCGCCGTCGAGAACTGGGCCGCCTGACCCCACCGCGAAGGACTCCCCCGTGCCGCCGATCGTGCCCGCCCGGTTCCTGGTCCGCGTCGCCCACCCGTGCCCGTACGTCAAGGACGCGCCCGCCACCGGCGACGACGCCGACCACCTCGTCGACCTGCCCGACGCCGCCCGCCTCGACACCTTCGCCGCGCTCGACGGCCGCGCCGATTTCGCCGACGTGCGCCTCGCGTGGAACGAACTCGGGGTCGCGGTGCAGGCGACCGTTCTCGGCAAGGAGCAGGCCCCGAGCGGCGACATCGGCAAGCCGTGGGCGTCGGACGGGCTTACCCTGTGGCTCGACACCCGCGGCGACCGCACCAGCCACCGCGCGAGCCGCACCTGCCACCAGTTCCACCTCCTGCCGGCCGGCGGCGGCCCCGACCAGGAGGAGCCGGCGGTGGCACAGTCGAAGATCAACCGCGCCCTGCAGGACGCGCCGCTGTGCAACCCGGCCGACGTGCCGTTCCGCGCCGAGAAGGTGAAGGGCGGCTACCGCCTGGAGGCGTTCCTGCCGGCGGCCGTGCTGGGCGGCTACGACCCCGAGCAGCACCCGCGGCTCGGCGTGTACTACGTCGTGCGCGACCACGAGAAGGGCGACCAGTTCCTCGCCGTGAGCGCCGAGTTCCCCGTCGCCGACGACCCGTCGCTGTGGGCGGGGCTGGTGGTGGTGACGTGATCCGATCAGCCGCTGGCGGGTTTGGCGTGGGGAAGCGCGAAGCCGCACGCGGCAACTCAACCACCTGTGTTGCCGCTTGCGGCTTCCGCGCTTCCCCCGGGCGTAGCCGCGGTCACGCCCCGTAGTCGATGTCCTCGGGGTTGTTGATCTTGTGGTCCATGATGAACGCCTTGCGCCCCTCCACCTCCTCGCCCATCAGCGTCCGGAACAGCTCCTCCGCCCGCTGGGCGTCGTTCACCGTCACCTGCAGCATCGTGCGGTTCTTCGGGTCCAGCGTCGTCTCCCACAGCTCCTCGGGGTCCATCTCGCCCAGCCCCTTGAACCGCGTCACCACCATCCCCTTCTCGCCGAGCCGACGCACCTCCGACACCAGCTCGCGCAGGTGCGACAACTCCTTGCGGCCGCCGTCGCGCTCCAGCACGAACCGCACCGCCGGGTCGCGGCCGGCCAGCCGCGGCAGCGGCACCAGGTCCGCCGGCTCGAACCCGTAGTCCGCCTGCAACTTCGCCGCCGCGCGGTTCAGGACACGGACTTCGTGCCACTCGTCCAGCGTGTACCGCGCCGCCTCGTCCACCGGCGGCGCGGCGGGGTCGGTGGGGGCACTCAGGTCGTCGGCCAGCACCAGCTCGCGGCCCAGTTCGGCCGCCTTCGCCGTGCGGAACGCGGCCACCTCCTCCGACGTGTAGAACAGGTGCTCGTCGCGGCCGTGGCGGACGTGGTAGCCGGGGAACTTGCCGTTCTTGAACCGCGTCACGTAGGCGTCGAACGGGTGGCCGCGGCGCTCCAGGCTCTGCACCGCCGTCTCGGCCTCCGTCAGCACCGGCAGCAGCTTCGCCAGGTCGTCGCTCCCCACCGCCCGCGGCGTCGTCGCGCCCGGGCGGCCGTCGCCGGTCACCGCCAGCGTCGTGTCCTTCGTGCCGCGGTACAGCAGCTCCTTCGCCATCTCCTCGCGGGTCTGCACGAACCGCGTCTCCTTCTTCTGCACCACCTTGTACAGCGGCGGCCGCGACACGTAGACGTGCCCGTCCTCCACCAGCTTCCGCATCTGGCGGAAGAAGAACGTCAGCAGCAGCGTGCGGATGTGCTGGCCGTCCACGTCGGCGTCGGTGAGGATGATGATCTTCCCGTACCGCACCTTGCTGACGTCCTCGACGTTGAGGATGTCCACGCCCACGGCCGAGATGAGCGCCGCGATCTCGTTGTTCTTCAGCAGCTTCTCCAGCCGCGCCTTCTCGACGTTCAGCACCTTGCCCCGCAGCGGCAGCACGGCCTGGAACATGCGGTCGCGGCCGCCCTCGGCGCTGCCGCCGGCCGAGTCGCCCTCGACGAGGAACAGCTCGCTCCGCTCGCGCTCGCGGGTGGTGCAGTCGAACAGCTTGCCCGGGAGGCCGCCGCCCGAGAGGAGGTTCTTGCGGTCCTTCAGCGCCTCGCGGGCCTTGCGGGCGGCGATGCGGGCCTCGGCGGCGAGCACGATCTTCTTGCAGATCAGCGACGCCTCCTTCGGGTTCTTCTCCAGGTAGTCCGACAGCGCCTCGTAGATGACGCCGGAGACGATCCCCTCGGCCTCGGGGTTGTTCAGCTTCACCTTCGTCTGCGACTCGAACAGCGGGTCCGGGTGCGCCAGACTCACCACCGCCGTCAGCCCCTCGCGGAAGTCCTCGCCCTTCAGGTCGATGCCGTCCTTGAAGACGTTGGCCTTCTTGCCGTAGGCGTTCACGGCGCGGGTGACGCCGGCGCGGAACCCCGACAGGTGCGTGCCGCCCATCGGGTTGTAGGCGCCGTTGGTGAAGCAGCGCTCGATCTTTTCCTCGCCCTGCGTGTACTGGAACGCGACCTCGACGCCGACCGACAGCGTCTTGCCGTCGTTCGCCTGGTACGGCACGTCGCGCTGGATGTAGACGGCGTTGTGGACCGCCGTCTCGCCGGCGTTCAGGGCGACGACGTACTCGGCGATGCCGCCCTCGAACTGGAACAGCTCGCTCTTGCCCGTGCGCTCGTCGCTGAGGGCGATGGCGAGGCCCTTGTTGAGGTACGCCATCTCGCGCAGCCGCTCCGAGAGCGTGTCGTACTCGAACGTGAGGGCGCCGAAGAACTCGGGGTCGGGGTCGGGCTTGAAGGTGATGGTGGTGCCGGTCTTGCCGTCCGAGATCGGCCCCAGGTCTTGCAGCGGGCTGGTGGCGTACCCCTTCTCGAACTCCATCTTCCAGACGCGCCCCTCGCGGCGGACCTCGACCTCGGTCCACTCCGACAGCGCGTTCACGGCCTTCGCGCCCATGCCGTGCAGGCCGACGGACACGCGGTAGGCGTCGTTGTCGAACTTGCCGCTGGTGCCCGCCACCGTCAGCGCTTCTTCGAGCGCCGACTTGCCGGTGTCGGGCTTGATGCCGACGGGGATGCCGCGGCCGTCGTCGGCGACGGACAGGGAGCCGTCCTTGTGGAGCCCGACCTTGATGCTCTTGCAGAAGCCGACGAGCGCCTCGTCCACGGAGTTGGCGACGACCTCGTAGACGAGGTGGTGGAGCCCGGAGGACTGGGTGTTGCCGACGTACATCCCCGGGTTCTGGCGGATGTGCGCGGCGTCCTTGAGGGTCTTGATGTTGCGGTCGTCGTAGGTCGGAGCGGCGGTGCTCATCGTGTCGGGAGTCCTTTCGGGATCGTGAGTCGTCGCACGGGTGGTACCGTTGCCGCTTGCGGCTTCGCGCTTCCCCACGCGAAACCCGCGAGCCGGGCGACTTACGCCCCCGCGCGGAACTTCAGGTCGGTCAGCGTCACCGCGGGGAGCGCCGGGCGCAGCTTGCCGAGCAGCGCCCGCTTGTGGAACTGCGCCAACTCCTGCAGCAGCGGGCCGGCCCGCACCTCCACCTCCAGCACGCCGCGGCGGAGGCCGAGCACCTTCGTTTGCGCCGCCACGTCCGCGCCGGCGGCGGCAACCCAGGCCGCTTCCAGTACCAGCCGGTCGTTCTTGCGGCCCCAGCCGCGCGACGTAAACAACTTGCCGAGGATGTCGGCGATGCTCTCCGGGCCTTTGTTGCCGTCGGCCATCACTCACCCCGCCAGCGGCATGACGAGGTACTGGTACTGGTCGCCGCAGCGGAACAGCGCCGGCTTGCTCCCGTCGGACATCTCGAGCGTCACGACCGGCTCGCCCTCCAGCGCCTTCAGGAACTCCACCAGGTACTGCGGGTCGAAGGCGATCCGCACCTCCGGGCCGTCGTACTCCGGCAGCGGCAGCTCCACCTCGCTGCTCCCCGTGTCCGCGCCGCGGGCCTGCATCGACACCTTCCCGGCCTCGAAGGTCATGTCCACCCGCTTGCTCTCGTCGTCCGTCATGATCGCCGCCTGCCGCACCCGGCTCATGAACGCCGGCACCGGCAGCACCACCCGCACGCTCGCGCCCTTCTTCGTCTGCCCGATGATGTCGCGGTACGGCGGGTAGCGGCCCTCCACCAGCCGCGTGTAGATCATCGCCCGCTCGGTCTGGAACAGCGCCTCGTTCGGCCGCAGCGCCACCCGCACCAGCTCGCCGTCGTCGGTCAGGTTCTGCGACAACAGCTGCATCGTCTTCGCCGGCACCAGGTGCGACGCCTTCGTGCCGTCGGCCGGGCCGTACAGCGTCGCCGGCCCCTCGCACACCGCCAGCCGCTTGCTGTCGGTCGCCACCAGCCGGGCCACCTTCCCTTCCGCCTCCCACAGCACGCCGCTCAGGGCGAACCGGGTGCTGTCCTTCTTGTCCGCGGCGAACGACGTGCGGCGGATCATCGTCCGCAGCACGCCGGCGGTGATCTCGTGGTACCGGCCGCCGTCCTCGAACGTCGGCAGGTCGGGGAATTCTTCCACCGGGTAGCCGTGCATCTCGAACCGGCTGGTCCCGGCCTTCACCTTCGTGCGGTTGTCGTCGGCGTCGAGGCTGATGTCGGCGTCGCCGCTCTCGCGGAGGATCTGCGACAGCTGGGCGATGGGGAGGATGGCCGATCCGGGGCGGCCGACGAGGATGCCGCGCAGCTCGTAGCGGATGCCGACCTCGGTGTCGGTGGCGACGAGGGTGAGGCCGTCGCCCTGGGCGGTGGCTTTGACGTTGGAGAGGACCGGCTTGGTGGTCCGGGCGGCAACCGCGGAGCCCACGAGCGAGCACGCGGTCAGCAACCCGTCCCGCTGGCACGTTACCTTCATGGCTGTCTCCCTCCGTCCGTGGGTCGGGTTCGCCTCGCTCCGCGAGGGGGGTATTGGAATACCCTTAATCTTTAAGTTTATCCATCCAGTAGACACAGTAAGGCGGCCGCACTTCCTGGCGCGCCGACGGTATACGCTGCCGCAAGCCCCGTAGTTGTAAGCGGATCGGTGATTCGGGCGCCTGTGGAAAACCTGGCGCGCCGCCGGCGCGCCCGTGATTTCCCGTGCCGCGCACCACCGGGGTCGTGTTCGCGGTGACTGCCGGGCGGTCGTGCGCGCCAGTTACGGTCGTTGGCGCGCCGCCGGCGCGCCAGGTTTTCCACA
>JBGAQM010000156.1:0-14220 GCA_044220735.1 Urbifossiella sp.
GCCTCCAGGCCGGCGAGGATCTTGCGGACCGCGTCCACGACCGCGAGGAGGGCCGTGGCGATGTCGGGGTTGAAGGTGAGTTCGCCGGCGCGCAGCCGGCTGAGGAGGTTCTCGCCGGCGTGGGACACGGCCTGGAGCCGGGCCAGGCCGAGGAACCCGGCCGTGCCCTTGACCGTGTGGAGGGCGCGGAACACGCGGGCGAGCGTCTCGCGCTCGCCGGGGTCCTTTTCGAGCGTGACGAGGTCCAGGTCGAGCTGCGCGAGGCTCTCGTGGGTCTCGACGAGGAAATCGACGATGATCTCGTTCACGGTACGATTCTCGCGCGGCGCCGCGGGGTGCGACCCCTCGGCGCATGTGCCTCGTCCATGAACGTCAGCGGCTGATGACCTCTTTTTAACAGAAGGCCAAGGCGCCGCAACCGATCGGGAGCAACGAATCCGAAATTCCGGACGTGACGCGGTACGGCGCGACCGGCCCGGGGCGCCCGACGGCCGATCGTGCTCGCCGGCCCGACCGCGGTGGACGATCAACCCGGCATGATTGTTTCCGCGACCCGGTGTGGGGGTCGCCGGAAACAATTATGGATGCCAGAATGGCCACCGACTGCGTCGCAACCCCTTGCACGGTCACGCCCGGGTGTTGGTCGCCGCATCGACCGTGCGACGCGAATCGATCAGACCGCGTGACATGTTTCCGCGACCCGCACAGGGGCGCGGCGGAAACAATCATTTCTGGGCGAGCGACAGCCGCGACTCCCGGACCCCTCCAGTCGCCCTACCCCGCGCAACCCGCTCGACGGGCACGACCTGCCGCGCAGGCACGGTCTTCACCCCCCGCACAGCCGGAATCTCGGTTGGACCGATTCTGACCGCCCTATAGTGCGGTGTGGTCGGCTTCCTGGCCGGAGAAAGGCGCCCCCGGTGTCCCCGAGCCGTTCCCTCCTCGTCCTCGCCCTCGTCGCCGGTCTCGCCGGCTGCACCGCGCGCCACCGGGCCTGCGCGCCGCCCGAGCTGACCCGCGAGAGCGGCCTCGTGCAGCCCGGCCCGGCCGACGACTCCGCCCCGATCGAGACCGAACTGCTGCGGTCGCTGGCCGACCGCACGAAGACGAACTTCTCGCCCGCCGACCCGGCCGCCAAGCCCGGCAAGTACCTCGCCCTGTCCGGCGGCGGGATGTACGGCGCGTACTCCGTCGGCGTGCTCACCGGGTGGACGGCCGCGGGGAACCGCCCGCCGTTCGACGTGGTCACCGGCATCAGCACCGGGTCGCTGGTCGCCACCTACGCCTTCCTCGGGACCGCGTACGACCCGCAGATGACCCGCCTCTATACGACCGTGTCCGACCAGGACGTCTACCGCCGCCGGCCGCGGGCGGCGTTCCTGTTCTCGGACTCGGCCGCGTCGTCGGACCCGCTGAAGCGCCTGATCGAGACGCAGGTCGATGACGCGCTGCTCGCGGAGGTGGCCCGCGCCCACCAGGCCGGCCGGCGGCTGTACGTCGGGACCACGAACATCGACACCCGCCGGCTGGTGGTCTGGGACATGGGGGCGATCGCGGCGGGCGGCCGGCCGGACGCGAAGGAGCTGTACCGCACCATCCTGCTGGCGTCGGCGTCGGTGCCGGGGTTCTTCCCGCCGGTGCCGATCGGGGTCGAGGTGAACGGCCGCCCGCACACCGAGATGCACGTGGACGGCGGGGCGACCACCGGCGTGTTCCTCCGCGCCTCCACCCTCCACGTGGACCGCGACGCGATCCGCGCCGGCCGGCAGCCGCTCGCCGGGTCGGACGCCTACGTCGTGATCGCCGGCAAGTTGTACGCCGACCCGACGTGTACCCCGCCGCGGGCGCTGAAGATCGGGGCCAGCGCGCTGACCTCGATCGTGTCGTCCCAGACGCGGGGCGAGCTGTTCCGCATCTACTCCCTCTGCCTCCTCGGCGGGATGCGCTACCACCTGGCGGCGATCCCGGAGGAACTCCCCGTCCCGGGCGACGCTATGGCTTTCGACCCGGCCGAGATGCGGCGGCTGTACACCGCCGGGTACGAGGCCGCGGTCGGCGGCCGGGCGTGGCGCGACACCCCGCCCGGGGCCGAGCCCCACGAGCAGACCCGGCCCCGCACCGGCACGCAGTTCTTCGCCCCCGGCGCCGCGCCGCGCTGACCATCGGCCACCCCGGGGCCGGGCGGGTACGATAAGCCCAGACCCCCGGGGACCCCGCATGCGATACGCCGCCGCCCTCGCCCTCACCGCCCTCCTCCTCCCCGCCGCCCGCGCGCAGGAGAAGACCTTCGACTCGGGCGGGGTGAAACTCGCCTACCTCGACCAGGGCGCGGGCGAGGCCGTCGTGCTCCTCCACGGCTTCTCGCTGTCGGCCGAGGAGATGTGGGCCAAGTTGCCGGTCGCCGAGACCCAGTTCCTCCCCGCGCTGAAGGGCTACCGGGTGCTCGCCCTCGACCAGCGCGGGCACGGCCGCAGCGGCAAGCCGCACGACCCGAAGATGTACGGGAAGGAGATGGCCGACGACGTGGTGCGACTCCTCGACCACGCGAAGGTCAAGAAAGCGCACGTCGTCGGGTACTCGATGGGGGCGTTCGTCGCGGGGAAGGTTCTGGTCGGCCACCCCGACCGGCTCCTGAGCGTGACGTTCGGCGGCGGCGGGCCGCTGTTCGAGCCGCCGCCGGCGTTCGCCGACACCATCGCCGCCACGGCCGACTCGCTGGAGAAAGGGAAGGGGATGGGGCCGCTGATCGTCGCCCTGACGCCGGACGGGGAGGAGAGGCCGAGCCTGGAACAGGCGTCGGCGTTCAGCGCGCTGTTCCTGGGGACGAAGGACCAGAAGGCGCTGGCCGCGGTGCTGCGGGGCCAGCCGGGCTGGGCGGTGACCGAGGCGGAGTTGCGGGCGAACAAGGTGCCGGTGCAGTTCGTCTACGGCAGCCGCGAGGTGCAGGGGCTCAAGGATGTCATCGCGGGGGCGCGGCGGGTGCTGCCGCGCTCGGGCGTCGTGGTGGTGGACAAGGGCGACCACGGCACGGCGTTCACCGCGCCGGAGTTCCGCCGGGCCGTGGTGGATTTCTTGCGCGCGAACAAGGAGTGATACCGAACCCGGTTGAACCGTGACCGTCCGGCGCCGCGGCGCGACGCCTCGGGCGGCAACCGAACCACCCGAGCGAACGCTCGCGGTCTCGCGCCGCCGGACGGTCACGGACGAAGACGATCCGGGATGACACGGGTTCCGAGAACTCACGAACGTCCCGTGAACCGAACGACCGACAACCCGGGTGTACCGCCCCCCCGCTCGCCGCCGCTACAATAACCCCCGTTCCGCCCGCCGGACCAGCGAGCCCGGGGTGTAGCCGTGGTCTGGTGGTGGCCGACTGGGAGTGCGATGCCGGACGCGCCCCGGACCCGCCCGCGCGACTACGCGGCCGCGGCCGCCGGCGTCGTCCTCGCCGCGCTCGTCCGCTGGCTCCTCGACCCGGTCGTCGGCGACAACTACCCGTTCTTCACCTTCTTCGTCGCCACGCTCGTCGCGGCGTGGTACGCCGGGTTCGGCCCCGCCCTGCTGACCGTCGGCCTCGGCGCCGCCATCGCCGCGGTCTGCTTCGTACCCCCCCGCGGCAGCCCCGCCGTCGAGGACCCGCGGACCCTGTTCGTCCTCGCCCTCTACGCCGGCGGCGGGGCCCTCTTCGCCGGGTTCGGCGAGGCGCTGCTGGTCGCCCGCCGGCGGGCCGCGGCGCTCGACGCGGAGGCGGCCCGGCGCCAGGCCGAACTGGTCGCCAGCGAGCAGCGGCTGCGGACGCTCAGCGACAACCTGCCGGACGGGGCCGTCTACCAGACGACCGGCGGCGCGGGCGGCGGGCGGCGGTTCCTGTACATCAGCGCCGGCGTCGAGCGGCTGTTCGGCGTCACCCCGGCCGAGGTGCTGGCCGACGCGGCGGCGCTCTACGGCCTCGTCCACCCGGACGACCTGCCGCGGCTGGCCGCCGCCGAGGAGGCCGCCGCGCGGGGGATGGGACCGTTCGACTGCGAGTTCCGGTCGCGCACCCGGGGCGGCGGGCTGCGGTGGGTCCACGGCCGGTCCGCCCCCCGGCTCCTCCCGACCGGCGAGACGGTCTGGGAGGGGATCGTGCTCGACGTGACCGACCGGAAGCGGTCCGAGCGCGACGCCCAGGTCCAGCGCGACCGGCTCGACCTCGTCGTCAACTCAGTGGACGTCGGGCTGTGGTACTGCGACCTGCCGTTCGACAAGCTGGTGTGGAACGCGAAGGTGAAGGAGCATTTCGGCCTCCCCGCCGACGCCGAGGTGACGATCGACACGTTCTACGAGCGCCTCCACCCGGACGACCGGGAGCGCACGCGGGAGGCCATCGGGCGGTCGATCCGCGACCGCGTCGGGTACGACATCGAGTACCGGACGGTGGGCCTCGACGGGCGCGAGCGGTGGGTGCGGGCCATCGGGCGGACGTTCTACGGCCCCGCCGGCGAGCCGGTCAGTTTCGACGGGGTGACGGTGGACGTGACCGGGCGGGTGCGCCAGGAGCAGGCGCTGCGCGACGCCGACCGGCGGAAGGACGAGTTCCTGGCGACGCTGGCGCACGAGCTCCGCAACCCCCTCGCCCCGATCCGCACCGGCCTGCAGGTGGTGCGGCTGAGCCGCGACGACCCCGCGACCGCCGACCGCGTGCTCGGGGTGATGGAGCGGCAACTCGGGCACATGGTCCACCTCATCGACGACCTGCTCGACGTCAGTCGCATCACCCGCGGCCGGCTCCGGCTGCGGCGGGAGCGGGTCGAGCTGGCGGCCGTGGTCGGGACCGCCGTCGAGGCGAGCCGCCCGGCGGTCGAGGCGGCGGGCCACCGCCTGGGCGTGGCGCTGCCGCCGGCGCCGGTCTGGCTGGACGCCGACCCGACGCGGCTGACCCAGGTGCTCGCCAACCTGCTGACCAACGCCGCCAAGTACACCGACCCCGGCGGCGACATCACACTCACCGCCCGGCGCGACGGCGCCGGCGTGGCAGTGGCGGTGCGCGACACCGGCATCGGGCTCGCGGCCGAGCACCTGCCGGGGCTGTTCGAGATGTTCAGCCAGGTCGCGCCGGCCCACGACCGGGCGCAGGGCGGGCTCGGGATCGGGCTGGCGCTGGTGAAGGGGCTGGTCGAGATGCACGGCGGCACCGTCGAGGCGCGCAGCGAGGGGCCGGGGAAGGGGAGTGAGTTCGTCGTCCGCCTGCCGACCGCCGACGCCGCCCCGGCCGCGCCGGCGGCCCCCGAGGACGCCGCGCCGACGCGGGCGCGGTGCCGCGTCCTGGTGGCGGACGACAACCGCGACGCCGCCGACAGCCTGGCGATGCTGCTGCGGCTCGCGGGGCACGAGGTCCACACCGCCCACGACGGCCTGGCGGCGGTGGCGGTCGCGGCCGAGGCGCGGCCCGACGTGGCGGTGCTGGACATCGGCATGCCGGGGCTGACCGGGTACGACGCCGCCCGCCGCATCCGCGCCGAGCCGTGGGGCCGCGGGCTGATACTGATCGCCCTCACCGGGTGGGGGCAGGACGGCGACCGGCAGCGTGCGGTCGAGGCCGGGTTCGACCACCACCTGACCAAGCCGGTGGACCCCGCGGTGCTAAACGACCTGCTGACGGGCTCCCCGCCGGCGGCGAACGGGGGTGGTGTGTCGGCGGGCCGGGTGGGGTAGACTGCGGGCGGCTCGTGTCACCACCGGAGGAGTCGAGATGAACGTGCTGAAGCCGGTCGTGTTCGCCGTCCTGGGAGCCGTGATCGCGACGGCCGCGTTCGGGAACGTCCCGCCGCCGCCCCAACCGCCGAGACCCGTGCCGCCGCCCGCGCCGGCCTGGGAGTACCGGGTGTTCGTCGGCAGCACCGACGCCGCCGAGTTGACCAAGATCGGGGCCGAGGGGTGGGAGCTGGCGACGAGCTACAACAACCACCCGAACGGCGGGGCGACGCACACGTTCAAGCGGCGCAAGTGACCGCGAGGCGCCGGAGGCGGAGGCCGACGACCACGAGGGCGGCGGCCCACGTCGTCCCGCAGACCAGCGGCGCGAACCGCGGGGCGGCCGCCATCACGAACCCGGCGGCCAGGAACGCGACGCCGAGCGCGTAGCACCCGCCCCACAGGATCGAGCCGAAGGCGAAGAACATCAGGGCCGTCAGCATCGCGTAGGCCGGGTACAGGCTCGCCTCCGCCAGCGGCTCGAACCCGAGCGCCGCGAGGCGGAGGCTGACGGCCGCCGCCGCACAGCACGCGATGTACCCCCCGCCGACCGACCAGAGTTGGCGCTCGGCCGCCGTGGCCGGCAGGAACCGCCCCCCGCGGAACCGCCCGAGCACGGCGACGAACCCCGCCACCTTCGCGAGCTGACAGACGCTGATGACCCACGCCTCGACCAGCCCCAGGACGGCGGCCTGGATGACCACGTCGAACGTCAGCACGACCGCGGCGAACCAGAACATGGCGGTCGAGTACGCCGCGAACTCGGTGTCCTTGAGGCTCCGGCCGAGCAGCCCGGCCACCCGGCTCAGCAGCCCCGACGACGGCGCCAGGACGGGCTCGCCGTCGAGGAACCGCCGCAGGTCGGCGGCGAGTGCCCCGGCCGTGTCGTACCGGGCGTGTGGGTCCTTCCGCAGGCAGCGGAGGCAGACCGCCTCCAGGTCGCCCGGCACGTCCGGGGCGAGGTCGCGCACCGGCGGCGGCTCGTCCTCGGCGACCCGCGCCAGCAGGCGGACGTCGTCGTCGTCGCGGAACGGCACGCGGCCCGTGAGGCACTCGTAGAGGATCACCCCGAGGGCGTACACGTCGGCCGCGGGGCCGGCGAACTTCGCCCGGCCGGCGGCCTGTTCGGGGGCCATGTAGGCCGGCGTCCCCATGACCGCGCCGGTCCGCGTCAGGTCGCCGCGGCCGCCGCGCTTGGCGAGGCCGAAGTCCACCACCTTCGGCTCGCCGGCGGCGTCGAGGAGGACGTTCCCGGGCTTCAGGTCGCGGTGAACGATGCCGAGGTCGTGAGCCGCCTGGACCCCGCGGGCGAGCTTCTCGACCACCGCGGCCGCCGCCCGCGGCGCGAGGCGACCGGCCGCGCGGATCGCCCCGGCGAGCGTGCCGCCGTCGAGGTACTCCATCGCGAAGAACGGCCGCCCGCCGGCCTCCCCGAACTCGAACACCTGGACGACGTGGGGGTGGCGGACGGCCGCGACGACCTCGGCCTCGGCGAGGAACCGGGCGACTTCGCCGGGGCCGGCGTGGTCGCCGCCGAGGACCATCTTGAGCGCGACGACGCGGTTCAGCCCGGTCTGCCGGGCGCGGTACACGACGCCCATCCCGCCGCGGCCGAGCTCGCCGAGGATCTCGTACCCCGGCACCGGCGGCTCGCCGTGGTCGGTCGGGGGGTGTGCGACTCGGGCGGGGGTCGTCTGGTCGTGCGGGGAGGGGGCCGGCCGCGGCGCCGGCACGGTGGGTCCGAATTCGGCCGCGGGCTCCGGCATGTGCGCTTCCCGGCGGCGGTCGGCCCGATCGTCCCCGGCGGGGAGACGGTGACCGCACCCGGGAAGTGTCGGGGCGCGCGCCGCCGGAATCAAGGGCGCCCCGGCGTCGCCCGGCGGGTCACGGCTGGATCGGGACGCCGTCCACGCCCGCCGGCCCCTTCGCGTCCTCCAGCGCCAGCCGGTACGTGAACGCCCCCAGCATCTCGCCCGGCCGCTCGTGACACTTTGCGCACTGCCGGCCGGCGTAGATCCCGCTGATCGCCCGCAGCGACCCGTCCCGCTTCTCCGCCTGCACCAGCTCGCCGCCGCCGCGGATCACCTCCAGCGACTTCGACTCGAACTCGTCCGGCCGGCGCGTCCGCACCTCCGCCTTCGCCGTCTTCATGCCCGCCTCGGCCGCCCCGCCCGTCAGGTACACCACCGGCTCCGGGTTCTTCACCAGCCCCACCAACTGCACGTCCTTCACCGTCCACGCCTTCCCCTTCACCCCCGGCGGCGGCGGGACGTAGGCCACCGACCCGACCGCCCGCGCGAACGAGTAGTGCGCCTTCTTCCCGTCCGCCCCGGGCTTGATCGCCGCCGGCGACTCGACCACCGGCACGCGGGAAGTCGTCTGGTCGGCCGCCGACTTCGGCGGGTTCAGGACGTCGGTCAGCGGCGGCTCCATCCGGCTGAACCCGAACCCGGTCTGGTCGATGAACAGCTTCACGGCGTGGCGGTGGAGGTGGGTCAGCCCGGCCCGCTCGGCCTTGGTCAGCTCCCCGGCGTCCGGCGCGGGCGCCACGGGGGCCGCCCCGACGAGGAGGCCGGCGACGGCGGCCAGCGCCAGGAACCGACCACCCGAGCGGGCGGCGGCGGGAACGCGTGCGGTCATGATCGTCTCCTTCGGGGTGTGCGACCCAGTATGCGCCCGCCCACGGCGGCGGAGCAAGGGTGCCGCCGCCGGCCGTTACCCCGCGGTTACACGCGGCGCAGCCGGGCGCCGACCAGCACGCCCACGAACCCGAGGAACGGGTTCGCCACCGCCACCCACGCCGGTTGCTTGGCCTTCATCATCGCGTCGAGGTTGCCGACGTCGCCGGTCCGCGCCGGCGCGGGGGTCGAGGCGTCGCGCAGCACCGGGACCGCGGACACTACCCCGAACACGAGCACGAGCACGGCGAGCGCCTTCGGGGGCGTCGTGGCGCGGGCGATGCGGGCGCAGGTGTACCCGCCGACGACTGCCGCCACCGCCCCGAGCGCGAAGCTGACGACCGTCCAGAGTGGCGACGGGTCGTAGCTGTCCGGCTGGAACGAGCGGTCCTGGCCGAGGACGAGGTACAGCCCGCTGAAGGTGAGGAAGATGGTGGCGAACATGACCACGTACCCGACCACCACGCTGACGATCGCGCGTCCCATAGCCGCCCCCGGAGTGGGCTCGCCGTCGGGCGAGTGAATGGCGGCACGGTAGCCGACGGCGGGGCCGGGCGGAAGGTGGGTTGCCGCGCGGGTCAGTTCCCGGGGACGTCGATCTCCGTCACCACGACCTCGCCCGCGCCGGCCGCAGGGTTGACGGTGACCGACCCGGGGTACAGTTGCTCCCGGCCGTTGACCATCACCCGCACCACGAACCGACTCGTCTCCGGCGCCCCGGCCGCGGCGCGGTGCTGGAAGAACGTCACGCCGACGCGGTACCGCCCCGGCGGCGGCGCCGCCGCCCACGACACGTTCTCGACCGGGGCGTCCGTCAACTCCCGCGTGCCGTCGTTCCGGTCCACGTCGAGGACGCCGCCGCCGGCCTGCAACCGCTGGAACCACACCTTCTCGCCGCCCGGACAGACGACGGACAGGTCGAGGTCGTTCTTGTCGAACCAGACGAGGCTCACCGTGAGCGGGCCGGACTGGTTCCCGCCGGCCGCCCGGACGCGGGCGGTGATCTCGTCGCTCACGTCGCCCCGCCGCCGGGCGGCCGCACCAGCGACCAGCCGGCGTAGCCGAGCCCGCCGGCGATGAGCGCCGCCGACCAGCACCGACAGGCACGACAGGCCGCTGATCGCGCCGCGGCCCCGGGCCGCGGCGGCGGGCCGTGCGCGCGGGCGCGGGGCGCGCGGGCGGTCGTCGCGCGGCGGCCGGACCGGCTCGGCGCGCGGGGCCGGCCGGCCGGCCGCGGGCGGGCTCGGCCGGCTCGGCCTCGACCACCCGGTCCGGGTCCCCGGTGCGGGCGATCACGTCGCGCATCGTCCCGCCGTCGGGGTCCGCGCAGCGCCGGCTCGACCTGGCGGGCGTGCAGCAGCAGGTAGGCGTCGAGGTCGGCGAGGTCGCCGTCGAGGCGGGCGGCGCGGGCCGGGTCGCTCCGCACTCGCGCCCGCTCGTCGGCGAGCCGCCGGCGCACCTCCCGCACCTTCCCGGCCACCCCGTCGAGCAGGTCGAACACCGCGCCCGGGGTCAGCTCCTCGTTCAGCAGCGTGAGCACGAACGCGACCGGCGCCGGGGTCTTCAGCCGGAGACGGAACGCGACCCGGCCGCCGGGCTGTACCGACCACACGTCGCCGTCGAACCGGGCGTCGTGCGCCGCCCCGACGGCGAGGTACGCGGTCGGCGCGGGCTGGCGGCGGGTCAGCTCGACGACCTGCGCCGACAGCCCGCCCTCCTGCGACGCCGCGGCCGACCGCAGGTACAGCTTCCGCCCGCCCGGGTCGGTGACCACGGCGACCTCGTTCTCGCCGGCGCCGACCGGCGGGGCGGGGAGCACCCAGCGGACCGACTGCGCCCCGGGGGTGACGGCGACGGCGTCGCCGGCGAGGTGCTGGCCGTTCACCGCGACCGCCACCCGGGCGCCGGTGCTGGCGCGGGCGAGGAGGACGCGCACCGCCTGGTTGGCGAGCGACACGTCGGAGTACCACTCGCGGACCGCGGCGAAGAAGTCGCGGTGCTCCTCGACGAGCGCCGCGACGCGGTTCAGCAGGTCGGTGGTGGGGCGGAACATGGTGCGGCTACCGCCGTCGGGGTGTTACTTCTTGTCGGCCGCCGGCGCGGGCGGCGCCTTCGCCGCGTCGGCCCGGCGCTTCAGCCACTCGGCCGCCTCGTCGAGCCGGGCCTTCTGGTCGTCCGCGACCGCCTTCGCCGGGCCGGCGAGCCGCGCGCGGACGTGCGTCAGCGTCTCGCTCCCCTCCAGCCGGCCCCGGGTCGGAGTGTCGGCGGTCCGGTCGATCACCCCCACCGCCGTGCCGCCGACTACGGCCGCGAGCGCGGCCCCGGCGGCGGCGCCGGCGAACCGGTCGAGCCAGCGGAGGCCGTCGGCCGTGTCCACCGCGGACACCGGGAGCGCTTCCCAGAACCACCGGCGGAGCAGCCCCGCCGCCACCGACAGGACCGCGAGCGCCGCCACGAACGCGATGCCGACGTACACGCCCGGCTGCGCGGGGGAGCCGGCCGCGTCGGCGATGGCCGGGGCCGCCGCCCGCGCCGCCAGCGCCGCGAGCACCACGGTCGTCAGCCACACGGCCGGGCGGACGAGCCCGAACGCCAGCCCGACGAGGGCGGCGCCGGCGACGATCAACAGGGCCGACGTGTCGAGCCAGTGCATCGCGTGCCTCCCCCGCCGGGGAACGCCGGGGCGGGCGGAACCTGCGCCGCCGTCGTCCGAGAATCCGGAAATGAAACCCGGCGCGCGGCCACACGCCGGCCCCGCGCCCTCAACTCACGAACACGCCCTGCGTTGCGGGGTCGAAGGCGATGACGTCGAACACCTCGGCGTTCGTCAGGCCGTCGAGCACCTTGACCTCGGAGCCTGTGCCGGCGCCGACGATCAGGTCCACCATGCCCTCCGTGTTCACCTCCCCGGCGGCCACCCGCACCCCGCCCCCGGACCCCGGGGCGAAGGCGAAGAAGCTGCGGAGCAGGACGTTCGTCGCCCCGTCGTACACCTTCACGTGCGGCCCGCCCCCCGGCCCCACCCCGACGACGATCTCGTCCCGCCCGTCGCAGTCGATGTCCCCGGCGCCGACGAACACCCCGCCGGCGAAGCCCGGGAACGCGAAGAAGCTGCGGACCTCGGCGTAGGTCACTCCGTCGAACACCTTCACGTGCGACCCCGTCCCCGACCCGACGACGACGTCCGCGTGGCCGTCGCCGGTCACGTCGCCGCCGGCCACCGCCACCCCGCCGCATGAAGCCGCCCGCGAAGGCGAAGAAGCTGCGGAGTTCCTCCCCGGTCGCCCCGCTGAACACCTTCACGTGCGGCCCGCCGCCCGCCCCCGCCCCGACGATCAGGTCCGCGAAGCCGTCGCCGTCCACGTCCCCGGCGCGCGACGAACACGCCGCCGGCGAAGCCCGGGAAGGCGAAGAAGCTGCGGACCTCGGCGTTCGTCACCCCGTCGAACACCTTGACGTGCGACCCCGCCCCCGGCCCCGCGCCGGCGACGACGTCGTTCACCCCGTCGCCGGTCACGTCGCCCACGGCCACCCGCACCCCGCCGAGGAAGCCGGGGTCGAACGCCTGGATGGTGGCGCGGGCCGACCCGTCCGCGTTGAACAGCCGGACCAGCGGGCTGGACCCCGGCCCGGCCCCGACGGCGATGACCGGGACGAACCCGAAGTGGTTCTCGACGTCGGACGCCGACACGGCCGCGCCGCCCTCGGCCGGCAGGGCGGTTACGGTCGCGACGTTCGTGTGCTGGCCGGCCGTGACGACCCACGACGCGGAGAACACCCACACCTCGGTGGGGTCGAGGAGGCCGTCCCCGTTCGCGTCCCCGCCGGCGAAGGCGGCGGTGACGTCGTCGGCCGGGTCGCCGGGGGTGCCGCCGTCGTCGATGACCGTCACGCCGGTGAGGGGCACGGTCCCCGGGTTGGCGACCATGTAGACGAACACGACCGTGGACCCGACCGTGTAGGTCCGCCCGGGGGCGGCGTTGTTGTCCCGCCCGTTCGTCAGGGCGGCGAGGTGGACCGCGGCGCCCTCCCCGAAGTGGTTGTCCGGGTCGCTCGCCGCGACGGGCGCCCCGGCCCCGGGCGGCGGGGTGCCGGCGGCCGTCGCGAGGTTCGTGTACGGGCCGGCGGTGGCGACGCGGGACGCGGCGAAGGTCCACGTCTCGGCGGGGTCGAGGAGGCCGTTCGTGTTCGCGTCGCCGCCGGTGAACGCGGCGGCGAAGTCGTCGCTCGGGTCGCCCGGGGTGCCGTTGTCGTCGGCGACGACGACCCCGGACAGGGGCACGTTCCCGGGGTTGGTGACGGCGTAGGTGAAGGTCACCAGACTGCCGATCGGGACGACGAGCCCGGGGGCGGTGTTGTTGTCCGCCCCGTTCGTCAGCTTCACGACGGCGATCGCGGGGGCGGCCCCGAAGTGGTTGTCCGGGTTGGTGGCGGTGGCCGCGCCGCCGATGGCGGCCGACCCGGACGCCGTCGCGACGTTCGTGTGCTGCCCGGCGGTGGCGACCCGGGTGGCGGTGAACGTCCACGTCTCGGTGAGGTCGAGGAGGCCGTTGGTGTTCGAGTCCCCCCCGGCGAGGGTGGCGGTGACGTCGTCGCTCGGGTTGCCAGGGGTGCCGTTGTCGTCGCGGACCGTGACCCCGGACAGCGGCACGTTCCCGGCGTTGGTGACGACGTAGGTGAAGGTGACGGTGCTCCCCACCGGCACGAACACCCCCGGGGCGGTGTCGTTGTCGGTGCCGTTCGTCAGCTTCACGACGGCGATCGCGGCCACGGCCCCGAGGTGGTTGTCCGGGTTGGTGGCGGTGGCCGTGCCGCCGCCGGCGGTGGCCGTCCCGGTCGCCGTCGCGACGTTCGTGTACTGCCCGGGGGTGGCGACCCGGGACGCCGAGAAGGTCCACGTCTCGGCGAGGTCGAGGAGGCCGTTCTCGTTCATGTCGCCCCCGTCGAGGGTGGCGTTGAAGTCGTCGCTCGGGTCGCCCGGGGTGCCGTTGTCGTCGCGGACCGTGACCCCGGACAGGGGGACGTTCCCGGCGTTGGTGACGACGTAGGTGAAGGTGACGGTACTCCCCACCGCGACGACGGGGCCGGGGGCGGTGTCGTTGTCGGTGCCGTTCGTCAGCTTCACGACGTTGATCGCCGGGCTGATCGGGGTCTCCCCGAAGTCGTTGCCCGGGAGCACGTCCGTGATCGCCGCGACCGTGACCGGGATGGCGTCGGTGCCGACGGTGCCGGGGAGCACGGCCCCGCCGCTCGACTCGGGGCCGTCGAAGAACCCGGCCGGCTGGGCGGTCTGGACGACGGTGTAGTTCCCGGGCCGGATCGCGTTGCCGGGGACGTAGGTGTAGGTGACGGTGAGGGCGGCGGCGGCCGACGTGTTGAACACCGTGGCGAGGTTGGCGGCCCCGCCCGCGGTCGAGGTCCCGGTGCCCGTGACCTGCAGGTCGAGCGCCCCCGGGCCGGTGAAGAGGGTCAGGTCCGAGGCCGGGGGCGGGAGGCTGACGCTGGCGGCGTCGGAGCCCACCAGGTTGAGGAGCGTCCGGCCCGAGGTGCCGCCGAAGTCGATGACGCCGTCGAAGCCGGTGACGGAGTCCGTGGTCGTGCGGGCGGGCTGCGCGGACACCAGGAGGGTGGCGTCCGGGCGGAACACGTCGACCCGGACGCGGGTCGTGCCCGTCACGGCGGCCGGCGAGGCGTCGAGGCTCTCGAACTGGAAGCTCCCCTGGACGCTCGCGGCCAGGTCGACCCGCACGCCGGTCAGGGTGCCGAACGCCGGGTCGAACCGCGGGACGCTCACCGTCGTGGTGAAGTT
>JBGAQM010000157.1:0-13550 GCA_044220735.1 Urbifossiella sp.
AGCGTCGCACGCGTAATGGACGTCGCTGAGAATGAGCAAACGCATCGGTCAGTCGATGTAACGGCGGGTGAGGGCGCCGTAGGCGTCGATGCGGCGGTCGCGGAAGAACGGCCAGTTCCGCCGCACGTCCTCCATCAGCTTCCGGCTGCACGTCACCGTCAGAATCTCTTCCTTGTCGTGGCTCGCCCGCTTCAGCACGCGGCCGAACGGGTCGCTCACGAACGACCCGCCCCAGAACTCCAGCCCCTCGCCGACGATGACCTCGTGGCCGACGCGGTTCACCGCGGCGACGTAGGTGCCGTTGGCGATGGCGTGGCCGCGCATGCTCGTCTCCCACGCCGAGTGCTGCGCCTCGCCGTACTCGGCCTTCTCGCGCGGGTGCCAGCCGATCGCCGTCGGGTAGAAGATCACCTCCGCACCCTGCAGCGCCGTCAGCCGTGCCGCCTCGGGGTACCACTGGTCCCAGCACACGAGCGTGCCGACCTTCGCGGCCGGGGTGTCGAACACCTTGAAGCCCGTGTCGCCGGGGGTGAAGTAGAACTTTTCGAGGAACAGCGGGTCGTCGGGGATGTGCATCTTGCGGTAGATGCCGAGCAGCTCGCCCCGGGCGTCGTGGACGGTGGCGGTGTTGTGGTACACGCCGGCCATCCGCTTCTCGAACAGCGACCCGACCACGACGACGCCGCTCGCCTTCGCGGCCTTCGCCAGCCGTTCCTCGCTCGGGCCGGGGATCGGCTCGGCGAGGTCGAACAGGGCGATGTCCTCGCGCTGGCAGAAGTAGTACCCGGTGAACAGCTCCGGGAGGCAGACGACCTGCGCCCCGGCCTTCGCGGCGGCGGCGATGCCGGCCTCGGCGGCGGCGAGGTTCGCCTCGCGGTCCGGCGCCACGCGCATCTGCACGAGGCCGATGGTGAACTCGTCATTCGTCATTCGTCGGTCGCCCTGATGTGGGGCCGGTTTCCAACCGGCCATGCCTGACCCGGCCGGTTGGAAACCGGCCCCGCGCACCGCGACCCGGCGGCGGGATTCTACCACCGCCGGCAGTCCCTTCTTATACCGAACCCCACCACCCGTCCGTTTCACCGGCGAAGGGCTCTCCCGTGTCCGCGAACATCACCAGCGTTCTGAACGAGACCCGCCGCTTCGAGCCGCCGGCCGACTTCGTCGCCGGGGCGAACGTGTCCGCCGCCGAGCGCGACCGCCTCGCCGCCTGGGCCGACAAGGACCCCGACGGCTTCTGGGCCGAGCAGGCCAAGACCCTCGACTGGTTCACGCCGTTCACCCAGGTCCTCGACTGGTCGAACGCCCCGCACGCGAAGTGGTTCGTCGGCGGCAAGCTGAACGTCGCCCACAACTGCCTCGACCGCCACGCCACCGGCCCCCGCAAGGACAAGACGGCGATCATCTTCGAGGGCGAGCCCGGCGACGCCCGCACCCTCACCTACGCCCAGCTGCACGCCGAGGTGTGCAAGTTCGCCAACGCCCTCAAGGCGCTCGGCGTCGGCAAGGGCGACCGCGTCACCATCTACATGCCGATGGTCCCCGAGGCCGCGGTCGCCATGCTCGCCTGCGCCCGCATCGGCGCCACCCACTCCGTCATCTTCGGCGGCTTCTCGGCGGAGGCCGTCGCCGACCGCAACAACGACGCGCAGGCGAAGCTCGTCATCACCGCCGACGGCGGCTGGCGCCGCGGCAAGGTGATCCCCCTGAAGGCGAACGTGGACGCGGCGCTGGAGAAGTCGCCGAGCGTGCGGACGTGCGTGGTGCTCAACCGCTGCAACACCGCCGTCGAGATGAAGGCCGGCCGCGACCACTGGTGGCACGACCTGGTGGCGGCGGCCAGCGCCGACTGCCCGGCCGAGCCGCTGGACAGCGAGCACCCGCTGTTCATCCTGTACACGTCCGGCAGCACCGGGAAGCCGAAGGGCGTGCTGCACACCACCGCCGGCTACCTCCTCGGCGTGTCGCTGACCCACAAGTGGGTCTTCGACATCAAGGAGAACGACGTCTACTGGTGCACCGCCGACGTGGGCTGGGTGACGGGGCACAGCTACATCGTGTACGGCCCGCTGGCCAACGGCACGACGGTGGTGATGTACGAGGGCGCCCCGAACCAGCCGAAGGAGGACCGGTTCTGGGAGGTGATCGAGAAGTACAAGGTGTCGGTGTTCTACACGGCGCCGACGGCCATCCGGGCGTTCGTGAAGTGGGGCGACCACCACCCGAAGGGGCACGACCTGGTGGCAGACGGAGACGGGCGCCATCATGATCTCGCCGCTGCCGGGCGCGATGTTCACCAAGCCCGGCAGCGCGACGAAGCCGCTGCCGGGGGTGGCGGCGGTGGTGGTGGACAAGGACGGCCACCCGGTGCCGGCGAACCAGGGCGGGTTCCTGGTGGTGAAGCGGCCGTGGCCGAGCATGATGCGGACGATCTACGGCGACGACCAGCGGTTCAAGGACACGTACTGGTCGAACTACCCGGGCGTCTACTTCACCGCCGACGGCGCCCGCCAGGACGACGACGGGTACATCTGGGTGATGGGCCGGGTGGACGACGTGCTGAACGTGAGCGGCCACCGGCTGAGCACGATGGAGGTGGAGAGCGCGCTGGTGCACCACGCGCAGGTGGCGGAGGCGGCGGTGGTGGGCCGGCCGGACGACCTGAAGGGGGAGTCGATCTGCTGCTTCGTGACGCTGAAGGCGGGGGTGCCGGCGTCGGACGAGTTGAAGGCGGGGTTGAAGGCGCACGTGGCGAAGGAGATCGGGGCCTTGGCGCGGCCGGACGACGTGCGGTTCACGGACGCGCTGCCGAAGACGCGGAGCGGGAAGATCATGCGCCGGCTGCTGCGCGACATCGCCGCCGGCCGCGAGGGGAAGGGCGACACGACGACGCTGGAGGACTACAGCATCCTGGCCAAGCTCCGCGAGCAGGACGAGGGGTGAGGTTCTTCGTGGGGCCGGTTTCCAACCGGCCGGGTCAGGCCCGGCCGGTTGGAAACCGGCCCCACGACGACCGGCCGCGCGAGGTAGAACGTCGGGGCCCGTCCGGGGGGATCACGCATGGCAACGCCCCTCGAACAACTCGACGCGATGCGCGACCTGGGCGCCGAACTGGGACGGCTACAACGCCGACCCGCCGGCGGGGCACGTCCTCGACGTGGCGAAGGAGTTCGTGGCGCTACTGACGACGATCCGCCCGGACGCGGCCGCCCGCGGGGTCTATGTCACCCCCGGGCGGGCCGGGGGGGGGCTGGTCGAGTGGTCTGATCCGATCGCGGATCACGATTTGGAGATGGAGGCCGACGGCACCTGGGGCTTCCTCCACACCGACCGCGCGACCGGCGCGATGACGGAGCGGCGGTTCAAGACGACGGCAAACGGATTCCATCCCGGCGTGCTGCAAGAGCTCCGCCGGCTCGCGGCGTGAAAGCCAATGCGAGGCATCGTTTAGACGACTGACGCACCCGGCGGGCTGCACACAGTCTGAACGAACTAAATGGAACTTGTGCGGGGGCGACGACGCAAGTCATTTTACAGACACTACTTGAAGACCGGTCATTCACGCGGTCAGTCGTGCTAGAGTAAGGTGCGATGCCGCATGAACTACTTCCCGACGACGAGATCGTCATCCGTCACATCCCGGACCCGATCCCGGATGACCCCCGGCCACGCGCTCATGGTGTCGGCAGCGGCCAGTCTCGCGGACCAGCCGGTGCGCAAGCAACTGGCAGCGCTCTTCGCGTTTCTGACGTGACGGCTCGCCGGGTGATCGACGCCCGTTCCGCCATCATTGTTTCCGCGACCCGGTGGGGGGTGAGCCGGAAACAATCATCCCGGTGCGAACGGCGTCGCCCCGCGGAGCGACCGACGGAAGGCATCCCGGGCGAAGGGCTTCGGAACTCATACGAGATGTCGTCCGTTCGGAACGACGACAAATCACGCGACGTCGGTGACATGTTTCCGCGACCCGCAGGGAGGGGCGGCGGAAACAATCATCTCGGGCCGACCAACCAATCACCCCCGCCGCTCCGGCGGGGTGGCGTCGCGGATGGCGAGGTGGCGCGTCAGCGCCGTGATCTCGCGCTCCAGGCGCAGGCAGCGCGTGTACAGGTAGAACGCCACCCACAGCCCGCCGAGCGCCGTCAGGTACAGCACCACGTCGGCGGCCCGGCCGATGCCGAGCCGGTTCGCCACCACCTGCAGCAGGTCCGGGTCGGCGATCGTCACCGCCGCCGCCGCCCACGCCGCCAGCCGCAGCAGCCGCACGCCGTGCGTCAGCGGCGACCGGCCCCAGCGCAGCACGTCGCGCACGAACAGCGCCGCCAGCACCGTCAGCGCCGCGATTTGGAAGGGCGTCATTTCACCACCTTGCCGACGAGCAGCTGCCACACGATGCGGACCGAGTTCCACGAACTCTGCCCCTTCGCCAGCGTCGCCGCCGTGTAGCGGATCGTCACCGGCACCTCCACGTAGCGCAGGTTCAGCCGGCGCACCTCGTCGAGAATCTCGGAGGCGTGCGCCATGCGGTCCTGGCGGATGCGGATGCCCTCCGCGGCGGCGCGGCTCAGGGCGCGGAAGCCGTTGTGCGCGTCGGTCACCTTCACCTGCGACACGACGCGCGTGAAGATCACCGCCGCCTTCAGCACCAGCCGGCGCGACGTGGGCATGCCGACGGTGCGGCCGAGGAAGCGCGAGCCGAGGGCGGCGTCGGCGCGGCCCTCGATCACGGGCGCCAGCAGCGCCGGCAGGTCGGCGGGGTCGTGCTGGCCGTCGGCGTCGAAGGTGACGACGTACTCGGCGCCCTGCAAGAGCGCGAAGCGGATGCCCGTCTGGAGGGCGGCGCCCTGGCCGCGGTTGATCGGGTGGCGCAGCACCCACACGCCGGCGGCGCGCGCAACGGCGGCGGTGTCGTCGCGGCTGCCGTCGTCCACGACGACGACGTTCTTGGCGTGCGGCGCCAGCTCGGCGAGGGTGTTGCCGAGCCGCGCCGACTCGTTGTACGCGGCGATCACGACCCACACGCTGGGCGGGGTCATCGGGCCATCTCCGTGAGGCGGGCGAACTTGGTCGCGGCGGCGGTCGGGCGGCCGCGCACGAGGTCGGCGGCGGCGCGGTACAGCAGGTGAAGGCGGACGATGCGCTTGCCGCGGCCGGCGCGGCGGACGGCTTCCCACCCCTTGCCACGAAGCCGGGCCTCGGCCGCGAGCGCGTCGTACAGCGCGGCTTCCTCCTCGAAGCGCAGCAGCGTCTCGGTGTACTCGGCGGTCGCGTTCCCGGCGTGGCGGCGGTAGGCGTAGGCGGTGTCGGGCAGGCCGACGATGGCGTCGCCGTCGGCGAGCAGTCGCGTGAAGAAGTCGAGGTCGAGGACGAACCGCCAGCGCGGGTCGAACCGCCGGCCGCGGAGCGCGGCGGTGCGGTAACACACCGTCGGGCACATGATGAAGTTGCCGCGCAACAGCGCCGCGATTCCCCCCGGCCCGGCGAGGCGCGTCGGCCCCGCGGTGCGCGGCGCGATGAGCCACTTCACACGATCGGCGAGCGAGAACGTCGGCGCGCCGTCCGGCCCGACCACGCGCGCCCGGCAGTACAGCGCCGCGGCGTCGGGGTGCGCCGCGGCGCCGGCGGTCATCGCGGCGGCGTAGTTCGGCAGCAGTTCGTCGTCGGCGTGGAGCAGAGTCACGAGCGGCGTGTCGGCGAGCTCCAGGCAGCGGTTCCAGTTCCCGGCCATGCCGAGGGTGTGCGCGTTGCGGCTGTAGCGCACGCGGGCGTCGCCGACGCGCGCGACCACCGCGGCGCCGCTGCCGTCGGGGCTGTCGTCGGACACGACCAGGCGCCAGTCGGCGGTCTGCGCGAGGGCGCTGCGGACGGCGCGTTCGAGGTAGTCGGCCCCGCGGTAGAACGGCACGGCGAAGGTGATCACGGCCGGCCCTCCGGCCCGGCCCGACACACGGCGACGAGGATTTCGGGCTCCGCCGTCGCGGGGTACGGCCGCGGCCGGTGGTGTTGCGGGCGGTCCACCGGCATCCGCGCCAGCTTCACGAACTGGTGTGCCCGCACGGCCAGTTTGCGCGACCACCGCGCCACGCCGACCAGGCCGCGGACGTATCCCGCGGGGAACAACGACTGGCCGTAGATCGTCACGTCGGGGAACGCCTCGCGGAGCAGCGCGGCGAGTTCGGCGGCGGTGTACTCGCGGACGTGGAACGGGTTGTACGGCCGGTCGCCGATCCCGGTCCCGGGGTTCGTCACGGCGCGGTTCGGCGTCGAGCAGACGAACGTGCCGCCGGGCGCCAGCACCCGCCGCGCCTCAGGTGCGAAGCGGGACGGGTCGTCGAGGTGCTCGACGGTCTCGAACGAGACGTACAGGTCGAACGCGGCGGCGGGGAAGGGGAGGTCGCGTACGTCGCCGGTGCGGTAGCTCAGGTTCGGCGCCGCGGCCGCCCGCGCCGCCTCGACCGCCTCCGGCGACACGTCCACGCCGACCGCCTCGGCCGCGGCGGCGGCGAGTTCGGCGGTGCCGTACCCGGTGCCGCAGGCGGCGTCGAGCACGCGCTTGCCGGCCGCGAGCCCGGCGGCCCACCGGTAGCGCTCGACGTGCTGGTGACGCACCCACGGCGGCACGAGTCCGCCTGCGCCGATTCGCTCGACCGACAGGCCCATCGGTCAGCCCTCCTTCCGGGCGACGACGATCCCTAGCGGCGGGCGGCGGAGGACGTGGTTCTCGACCAGGCACCACGGCAGCGCGGCGAGCGTGACGGCCCCGCCGGCGAGCCGGGCCAGCAGGCCGCGGAGCGGTCCCGAGTACGCCCGCGTCACGCTGCTGCCGCTCACCACGCTCAGCCCGACGACGCCGGCGCAGCCGAGGGCCGAGTCGGGGAAGAACGTCGCCGCGCCGAACCCGGCGCGGGCGCACGCCCGCCGCAAACCCTCGCGCGACGCCAGGGCGACGTGCCGCGGCGCTTCCGTGACACCGGCCCAACTAGCGCCGAAGAACCGCACCTGCGGCGCGTCCACCAGCGGCGTCGCGGCCACGAACGTGCCGCCGGGCTTCAGCAGCGCCGCCACGTCGGCGAACAACTGCTCCACGTCCGGGACGTGCTCGATCAAGTGGAACGCCGTCACCACGTCGAACGACGCCGGGGCGTACAGCCGCGGCAGGGCGGTCACGTCGCCGCACTCGGCGGGCACCTTCAGTTCGGTTCGCAGGTACTCGACGGCTTCCGGCTGGAGGTCGAGGCCGTGGACGGCGAACCCGAGGCGGCGGAACTCGACGAGCCGGAGACCGTGGCCGCAGCCGATGTCGAGGAGCGTCCGGCCGGCGCCGGCGGTTCCGCACGCGCGGGTGACGGCGCGCACTTGCACCCGGTACTGCGGGGCGAAGAACAGCCGGTACTCGGCCGCGGCGACGGCCCGCCGCAGGAAGCCGCCGCCGTGGCCGCGCGCGGAGAACGTGTACACCGGTGGGTAGAACCCGGGGAGTTCGTCGGTCCGCGGCAGCGGGTCGAGCACGGCCGAGCCGCACGCCCGGCAGCGGAGGAACGTGCGCTCGCCGGGGACGTGGCCGAGACGGTCCTTCACGCCGGTGTAGAGCGGTTCCAGGTCGCGGCCGCCGCAGTACAAGCAGCCGGGGTGCGCGGCCGACGAGGCGCGGGAGTCGGCAACGGCGGTGCTCACGACCGGCTCCCCCGGTACGCGGCCAGGTCGGCCGGCAGGTACGGCTTCTTCGCCTCGAACAGCCCCACCCGCTCGCGCAGCAGCGCCGCCTTGTCCGCCGGCCAGCCGGCCCGCTCGGCGGCCCGCGCGGCGCGGCGGGCGTAGTCGGCGGCGGCCGCGTAGTTCCCCAGCCGCGCCTCCGCCAGCGCCGAGGCGTCGAGCGCCGCTGCGTCGTCGGGGCCGCTCAGCCGCCGCGCCCCCGCCGCCATCAGCGCCGCCGCCCGCAGGTGGACCGGCTTCGTCGCGTCGGACAGTGCCGCCTGCCGGGCCTGCGTCGCCAGCAACTCGGCGTACCCGGGGGCGGCCGCCTTCAGCGCGGCAAACGTCTCCGCCGCGGCCGCCTCGTCGCCCGCCCCGGCCTGCGCCGACCCGAGCTGGAACAGCGCCCCCGGGTCGGCCGGCTTCGCCGCCCGCGCGACCGCCAGCGGGCCGACCGCCTCGACCGGGTTCCCGGTGTTCAGCAGCAGCATCCCCATCAGCTCGTTGACCGCCGGGTCGGCCGGCGACTGGGCATACACGCTGCGGACGTACCGCAGCGCCTCGTCGGCCTCGCCGAGCGCGAACAGCACGTTCCCCAGCGCCACCGCGTTCGCCGCCGTGTTCCGCGGCAGCTTCACCGCCTCCTTGATCTCGGCGTCCGCGGCCGCCAGCTCGCCGGTCTGGCGCAGGATGTCGGCGTAGAGGCCGCGCGCCCGCGCGTTGTCGGGCCGCTTCTCGGCGCTGTCCTTGTACAGCCGGTAGCTGCTGCCGTAGTCCTCGTTCCGCACCACGGTCAGGAAGGCGAGCACAAGCACCAGCGCGGCCGCGGCACCGGCCACGGGCCGCGCCGGCAGCCGCGTCGCCGGGCCGGCCACCAGCCCCGCCGCCAGGCACGTCAGGCATGCCAGGGGCAGGTACATCCGGTGCTCGAACGCCGCGTCCTGGATCGGCACGATGCTCGACGTGGGCGCCAGGATCAGGAACACCGCCGCCGCCGGCACCGCCCACGCCCGGTTGCGGACCACGCCGTAGGCCACGACCGCCAGCACCGCCGCCAGCCCGGCCGCGTACGGCCACACCTCGGCGAGCGATTTCCGCTCCGGCCAGTCGAGGTAGTCCAGCGCCTGCCCCGTCGGCCACACCGTCAGGCGGAAGTAGTGCCAGATCACCTCCGTCTGCGTCAGCGCGTACGTCACCGGGGTGAACAGCTTCACCCCGAGCCCGACCGTCGGCGCCGTGCTGCCGGACGCCAGCCCGCCGAACAGCACCCACAGCAGGTGGGCGGTCGGCACGAACCCCACGGCGAGGTGCGCCGGCCACCGCCGCAGCACCCCGCCCCAGCTGCCGGCCAGGAAGGCGCGGTCGAACAGGATCAGCACCGCCGGCAGCGTCGCGGCCACCTCCTTGCACCCGCTCGACAGCGCCGCCGACACCGCCGCCGCCGCGTACCACCGCCGGCCGCCGTCGGCCGCCGCGCCGCGGAGGAAGCACCACAGCGCGGCGAGGTAGAACAGCCCCATGAACGACTCGCACCGCTGCACCACGTACGTCACTGCCTGCGTGTTCAGCGGGTGAACCAGCCACACCAGCGCGGCGGCGAGGCCGACCCACCCCGCCGAGGCGTCGTACCGGCCGGCGAACCGCGGGAGGAGCAGCACCCGGCGGACGAGGTCGTACAGCAGCAGCGCCGCCGCCGCGTGGGCGCCGAGGTTCATCAGGTGGTAGCCGCGCGGGTTGAGGCCGTCGAGCCAGTAGTTCACGGCCAGCGACCAGCCGATCACCGGCCGCGTCCAGAACACCGAGTTCCACGGCCGGCCGATGTTCGGGTCGGTGAGGAACATGTTGTCGTCGAACGTGAACACGCCGTGGAGCGAGTTGAAGTACGCGAACAGGGCGCAGAACGCCACCAGCGTGGCCGCGCGGGCGAAGCCGGGGCCGGCGACGGTCGCCGCGGGATCATGGTGTCCGGCCGACATACCCACCCCTTCGCGGACGCATTGATTCGGCTCGACGAAACACCGTTGGAGCGATTCCGGCCCGGCGAGCCCCCGGATTCCGGCTCGGGGCTTGAAGCCCGGAGGGCATCGGCGAGTAGCCCCGGGTGGAACCCGGGGCGTCCTGTGGCGGAGTTCGGGTTGTTCTGCGCCTCGAATCACCGCCCACGCCGCCCCGGGTTCCACCCGGGGCTACACGCCGTCGCCCTCCGGGCTCCGGAATCCGGGGGCTGACCCCCCGGCTCACCGGGTTCCGTGCAGCGGCTTCACCCGCACCGCGATCAGGTGGCGCGTCAGCGCGTTCGGCTTCGCCGCCGCGTCGCCCGTCTCGTCCACCACGACCCGCCAGCCCGGCGTCTTCAACAGCTCGTCGCGCAGGCCGCCCGAGTACTCCGCCTCCACCACCAGCAGGTTCACCCGGTAACGGTCCAGCACCTCCCACCAGCCCGGCGAGCCGCGGGCGACCACGCCCAGCTCTTCCCAGTAGGTCGGCGGGAACAGGTGCATGTGCGCGTACGTCACCGGGATGTCCGGCGCCAGCTCCCACATCAGGTAGTCGCCCATCATCGGCGTCGCCATCACCGTGCCGACGAACCGCCCGCCGGGGTAGTTCTCGCGCAGCACCTTCGCCAGCTCGGCGTTCCACGCCGCGGCCGGCTCCGTCGGGTGGCGCAGCTGCCGCGCCAGCTGCCACGGCGTCCCCAGCGACACCGCCGTTTCGGGCGGCTGCGGCGCGCCGCTTGTCGCCCACGCCCCCAGGCCGGTCCACATGAAACGCGCGATCAGCGCCGCCAGCGCCGTCTTCCGCCGCGACGCCGGCGCCGGCGCCGGCCGCTTCGCCCGCCAGTCCGCGAGCAACTCCGCCCAGCGCGGCACCAGCACGAACGGCACCAGCATCGCCCACCAGATCACGAACCGCGTTTGCAGCGACACCCCCAGGCCGAACACCAGCAGCAGGAACGTGTGCCCGGTCGGGAACGCCCGCGGCGCGGCCAGCTGCGTCAGCCCGATCGCCGTGAGCGACAGCATGAACACCCAGTGCCAGCCGGCGGCCCACTCGAACCCGAGCGGCCGCCACTCGCTCACCCCGCCGACCAGCGTCGGGTGCGAACTCAGCTCCAGCGTCCGCTTGAACAGTGCCGGGCCGTAGGGGTTCAGGAACGCCACCGCCGCCACGCACAGCACCCACGCCAGCGCCAGCCGGCGGACGGCGTCGTCCCGCCACGGCATCACCCGCGGCGACGCCGTCAGCACGTCCACGGCGCGCCCCGCGAGCAGCACCGCCGGCACCACCAGGCCGACGACGTAGCTGCCGTGGCTGTTCGCCCACACCGCCAGCAAGAGCGGCAGGCCGACCAGCGCCGCGTTGCCCACCCGCTCCCGCGTCAGCGGCAGCAGCAGCAGCGCGAAGTACAGCTCGGCGAACGTTTGGGGGCGGAACACGGCGAGGTTCGACAGGCTGAGCGCCGTGACCAGGCCGATGCCGCCGAGGGCCAGCCCCCACGAGCGGGTCTGGCGCAGGAACACGACCAGCAGCACGACGTGCCGCGCCGCCGTGAGGAGGGCGTGCTGCACGCGCAGGAACTCGACGCCGCCGGCGAGGCGGCTCACCTCGTCGCCGCCGGCGAGGGCCGCGCCGGCGGCGTAGGCGGCGTACATGGCGAGCTGCGTGAGGGTGTAGAACTGCGTGAACGGCTGGGTGCCGTCCCACCACGGGCTGAACGGCTCGCGGTCGGGGATGCGTCCGTTCTCGGCCATCCACTGGCCGTACTTCAGGTGGCCCCACACGTCGGTGTGCCACAGCGGGAACAGCGACGCAGCGGCGAACACGGCGGCGATGGCGGCGACCGCGACGACGTGCGGGGTGCGGAGGTAGAACCGCGCCAGCGGCGAGTTCGGGTCGGTGAAGTCGAAGCCCGCCCCGACGCGGTGGGGCGCGTCGGCGGGGGCGTCGCCGGCCAGGGACATGGACGACTCCCGGGGTCGCGGTGTTGCCGCTTCCGGCTTCGCGCCGCGGCGCCGCGCCGCAGGCGGCAAAACCTCGCCGACCCGTGCGCTTACTATACCCTCCCCCACCCCCGCCGCCGCCGCACCCGGTGGAATCCGCGCCGCCGGCGCGGCTTTCCGTTACTCGCACCGGTGTAAGCAATTCGGCCAATACAGCCGCTACAGCCGGCTGGCAGACGGCGCGGTCTGAGCAATCCGTGGCGGTTGTTCTGGTCGTGTCGGTTAGTCGGACAGTCGGCAATGGGGAATTTGGGAAACTCGTTCCGATTACGGTTGCTGCTGCCGGTTAAGACAGGTAGTTTGGCTGCGAAGTTCCTGCCGACCGCACCAGCTTTCGCACCGGAGCATAGCTGTTCCGCGGACGGTTGTTTTCCTGTTCCACGTCTCCAAGAGAGAGGTACTCGCCGTGAGCAACCTGTTCGCCCGCCTGTGGGACGACGACCAGGGCGCCGTGATTTCGAGCGAGCTGGTGCTCGTGCTCGGGATCCTGGTGTTCGGCCTCATCCCCGGCCTCGTCGCGCTGCGGAACTCGATCAACGCCGCCCTGGCCACGATCGGCAACTTCCTCGGCCGCATCACCCCGTCGTTCACGTACTCCGGCTACGCGGTCGGCCCGGTCGGCGGCCCCCTTGCCAGCAACATCGCCCTCGTCGGCGGCCTGCAGATCAACTACACCACCGCCACCCAGTTGTCGGCCTCCCAGGTCGCGCCGACTGTCGGCACCTACCTCGTCGTCCTCCCGGCTCCCTGAGCCCGCTTCGGACCGGACGGCGCTCGCGTCGTCCGGTCCCGTCGGATCGCCCGAATCCAACAATTCACGCGGTCGCCCCGGTTGTGAGACATCAACCGGCGCCGCGACCTGATCCGGTTACGGTTCCACGCGCGGTCGCGTGGACCCTGCCGGCGCTAACCGTTTACAGTGACCGCGGGGTAATCCCACGAGTCCTAAATGCACCGACGAGGTGACACCGTGACGACGCTCTTCCGCCGCCTGTGGGACGACGACCGCGGGGCCGTGATCTCAAGCGAACTGGTCCTGGTCCTCGGCATCCTGGTGTTTGGCCTGATTCCCGGTCTCGTCGCGCTGCGGAACTCGGTCAACGCCGCCCTGGCCACGATCGGCAACTTCCTCGGCCGCATCACCCCCAGCTTCACGTATTCCGGGTACGCCATCGTCCCGGTGGGTGGCATCAGCACCGTCGCGATCGTGGGCGGCCTGCAGGTCGACTACACGACGGCGATCCAGCTCGAGGCCAGCCAGACTGTGCCGGAGGACACGGACTTCCTGTACCCCGGCCCGCCGAACGTGGACCCGGCGCCCTGATCCACGTGTGGGGCCGGTTGCGCCGCGCGGCCGCGCCGTCGGACTCCTCGGGCGGCCCGGCAGGACCGCCCCGGCCCCACCCGCGGCGGTTCGAATTCGCTCACTTTCCCGCAAGTCGGGGGCGGCGCCACGCGGCGCCGCGGTCATAGTAACGGGTAACACCACCGGCGCAACCCGCCGGGGGCGAGCCACCCGCGAGACCGCCCCGATGCCCCGCACCCTCCGCCGCCTCTGGGCGGACGACACCGCAGCTGTCATTTCCAGCGAGCTGGTGCTCGTCCTCGGCGTCCTCGTGTTCGGCCTCATCCCCGGCCTCGTCGCCCTGCGGAACTCCGGCATCGCCGCCCTCACCAACCTGGCGAACATCGTGGCCGTGATCTTCCCCAAGGTCACGTTCTCGGAGGTGAACCCCGGCGTCCCGGCGTCCGGGTACGTGGTGCTGGTGAACCCGATCACGAACGCCACCCCGCTCACCACCGTCCCGGTGATGCCCAAGGTGGTGACGTTCGCCCCGGTCTCCCCGACACCGTGAG
>JBGAQM010000158.1:0-14284 GCA_044220735.1 Urbifossiella sp.
CTCCAGGGTGAACCGGTCGTTGCCGGCGAGCGAGCGGAAGATCAGGGTCGCGGTCACGTCGCGGGCGGTGATCGTGTCGGCGGTCGCGCTGCCGTTCACCTCGATGCTGTCGCCGGGCTTGTAGTTCACGTTCCGCGTGCCGGTGCCGCCGACCGGCGCGAGCACGCCCGGGGTGGTGAGGTTCACGCCGGTCTGGGCGGCGGCGTCGAGGATGAAGTGGTCGTGGGCCGTACCCTCGACCGCCGACCCGCCGAGCGACGGCCCGCCGAGCAGCGTGTCGGCGAAGGAGCCGGAGAGGACGTTGCTGCCGCGGTTGCCGTACAGCACGTCGGTACCGCTGCCGCCGACGAGGGTGTCGTCGAAGTTCGAGCCGTACACCGTGTCGTTGCCGCTCACGGCCTGGTAGTGGAAGCCGGTGCGGGCGTCGGCCCCGTAGATCGTGTCGCTGCCCGTGCCGCCGAGGTGGTTCACGGCCGCGTTGTCGCTCGTGAAGCGGGCGGCGCCGGTGCCGATCTGCACGACGTTGTTGCCGGCGCCGAGGTTGTAGGTGTCGGTGCCGCCGCCGCCGGTCAGCGAGTCGTTCCCGTCGCCACCGTCGAGGAGGTCGTCGCCGGCGCCGCCGGTGAGGGTGTCGTTGCCGCCGAGGCCGTGGAACGTCACATCGCCGAAGCCGGTGGCGGTGAGGGTGTCGGCGAAGTCGGTGCCGAACACTTCGTCGTCGCCGCCGACGGAGGTGAAGACGAGGGCCGTGGTTTTCGCCTCGGCGCGGATCGTGTGGCTGCCGGGGCCGTCCACGATCGTGCTCGCGCCGGTGCCGAGCGTGATGTCGGCCCGGCCGGTGCCGAGGATGTAGGTGTTCGTGGCGCCGCCGCTGACGACCGGGCTGCCGGCGCCGGTGTACAGGGTGTTGCCGCTGGTCGAGAATGTGATCGTGTTCGCGCCGGTGCCGGCGTACACCGTCTTGGCCCCGGTGCCGCCGACCGTGATGGTCCCGCCGCCGCTGCCGCCGCGGATCACGTCGGCGCCGCCCTGGGTGGCGGAGATGGTCACGTTCCCGCCGCCGGTCCCGTCCAGGATGTCGGCCGCGGTGCCGCCGGTGAAGGTGTCGTTCCCGCCGCCGGAGTACATCTCGACCGGCATGTTCAGGGCCGAGGCGTTGATCGTGTCGTTCCCCTTGCCGCCCGCCACGATCACGCGGGTGACGCCCGTGAACACCTGGCTCGCGCCGTTCACGATTGCGGTGACGGTGCTGCCGCTGCGGGTGAAGCTCACGGTCTCGCCGTCGTCGCCGTTCGTGTCGCCGACGAGCCGGCGGGACGCGAGCGGGCCGGTGTGCAGCGTCAGCACGCCGTTCGACATCGTGCCGAGCGACGGCGTAGACGGGAAGGCCCGCCGGGTGACGGAGCCGAACACGTCGCCGAAGCTCAGGTCGGCGCTCGCGCTGTAGCTATTCGGCAAGCCGAGCTCGTCGAGCACCTCGGTGACGTTCAGCCCGAGCACGTCGATCGAGATGCTGAAGCTCGCGCTGATGCCGACGCCGGTGTTCGTGGGGTGGAACAGGGACAGCAGCGCGGCCGGGTTGCTGAAGTTGTCCGTCAGCGCGAAGACCTCGCGGAGGCGAATCTTGTTGTCGCCGCCGGTCGGGTCTTGCAGCTGGACGCGGCCATAAATGCTCCCGCTCACGGAGGCGTCGATGTCGCACACTTCGCCGAGCAGGTCCGTGGTCAGATTCGCCCCGCCGCTCGCCGAGATGCTCCCGGACACGGTAATCGCGTCGCCGTTGGTCAGGTCGAGGTACACGCCGTCGAGCAGGCTGCCGTAGTCGGGCCGGGTGCCGGCCCGGTACGCGGCGGCGATCCGCGCCAGCCCCGTCGAGTCGTACCGCAGGCTGATCGGCTCGGCGACGATGTCCACGCTCGCGCTGCCGCCGAGGGTGAACGTGGTGTCCGCCACCTTGGGGATGCCGAGGGTGACGGGCGGGACCGAGAACCCGATCCCGGCGTGGATGTTGGCGCTCGGCAGGTTGTAGCTGACGATGTTGAACGTCTCGCCGGTCAGCAGCTTCAGCGCGGTGGACGGCGTGAGCAGGTCGATCGACAGCCCGGGGCTGCTGACGCCGATGTCCAGGCTCGACTGGAACACGCTCGCGGCGAGGTCCTTCACGCCGTCGGCGACGAGGCCGAACGCCACCGGCCGGAACCCCGGCGTGGGCGACCTCGTGTCGTAGTACCACGACCCGAGCGAGATCGACTGCCCCGCGGCCACCGCGTTCGAGAACTTCGAGACGAGGGTGGTGATGTAGCCGGGGATGCCCACGATGCGGTCCACGAACGACACCAGCTGGCTGCCCACGCCGCTGTTCGACAGCATCTGCGAGATCGAGGCGTTCGTGCCGAAGATCGTCCGCACCACCGGCAGCGGTTCGTACAGCAGGTCGCTCCCCGACCCGATCAGCTGGTTGATCGGCCCGAGCACCTTGTTCACCGTGCAGAGTATCGGCTTGAGCACGCCGGACAACAGCGACCCCGGGTCGAGCGCGACGTTGTAGAAGTACGGGTCGCCGTACTCGGCCGCGGCGCCGTCGGCCGCGTCGTAGGCGATGCTGGCGTCGAACGCGAAGTCGAACGCGACGCCCGGCAGCCCGAGGCCGATGCCGGTGTGGCTGCCGACGCTCGCCCCCATGCCGAGCCCCTGCGGCGCGTACCCGTCGAGCGACCCGGCGTTGGCGTCGAAGTGCAGCCGCACCTTCGCGTCGGCCCGGGCCGACGGCAGCACCAGGTCGCCGATGGCGTCGGAGCCGGCGGCGGCGAGGTCGCGGAAGGCGATCCGGCCGGCGGTCGGGCCGGCGGTCGCGTCGTCGCTCAGGTCCACCGCGACGGTGACGCTCGCCCGGCTCGTTTCGAGCGTCTGGTACGTAGCCGCGAGGGTCACACCGGCCGGGCGCGTGATGCTGAACACGCCACTGGCGTTCACGTTCACCGTCAGGTTGAGCGGCAGCCCGGCGCGGGTCAGTGCGGCGTTCAGCTCGGCCTGCACCACCTGTTGCAGCGACGCGCCGGTGGTCGGGTCGCCGGAGCGTGCGACAATCGTGTCGTTCACGTCGTCCGCCCGGATCACCACGGGCACGTTCGTACCGCTCACGACGAGGGTGAAGTCCACGTCCCGCGCCAGCTTGCCGGACACCGGCGCGGGGAACGCCGCTGTCAGCGTGCCGTTGACGGCCGTGGGGTTCGACGCGAACCCGAGCGACCGCGACCGCCCGTCCTCGTACTGCGTCGCGGCGAACCCGAGCTCCTCGCCGCCGGTGATGGTCACGTTCAGGATGTCCGGGTCGGTCGAGCGGAGGACGGTGCGGAACTGCCCGGTGGTACTCGTCGGGTCGTCGTTCGCGGAGAAGTCGGGCACGAGGTAGAACGGGTTCGCGTTCACGTGGTCGAGGTTCAGGTTCGCCGTGTTCGTGGTCGCCGTTGCGAGGGCCGCGTTCAGCGCGAGCAGGAGCCCGGTCGTGCCGCCGGACGTGCTCGGGACGCTGACGGTGAACGTCGGGCTGTTCACGACGGTGCCGTTCCGCTCGTACCGCACCTGCAACTGGAACGAGGCGGACGCGGTGCCGCTCGCCGCGAACGTCTTCGTGGACTCGGCCGAGACACGTGCGCCCTCGACGATGCCGTCGGTGGCGCGGGCCTGGAGGACACCGACCGCGGCCGACGCCGACAGACCCGGGGCGTCGCTGAACACGTCGTTCCCGGCGGCGTCCTTCGGCGGGGCCGCATACACGCTCAGCGTGGTGGAGAACTCCGGCACCGGCGTGCCGTACTCGTCCGCGGCGGTGGAGTCGAAGTAGAACCCGAGCGGGGTGTCGAGGTCGAACCCGACGCCGAGGTAAGCGTCCCAGTTCACCGCCACGCGGACGCCGTTCGTCGCCGCGAGTTGCAGGTCGAGCCCCGGCATCTGGGCGAGGATGGCCGAGCTCGACAGGGCGAGGTCGAGCGGCAGATCGACGTGGAACGACCGGCCGAGGTGAACGTCGAGCTGCGAGAAGCGCTCGGTCGAGGTGGTCGTGGTCGCGCCGCTGCGGGCGACGTCGGCGACGGTGACGGTGGTGCCGGCGTCGGGCGTGTCGAGGAGGAGGTTCGCGCCGGACGGCCCGAGGGCGTTGAACAGCCCGGTGCGGATGCCGGCGATCACGTCGGCGTCGGTGGAGGCATAGACGCTGCGCACCGCGTTCACGACGCCGACGCCGGCGGTGCGGATACTCTCGAACACCGGCGCGACGGCTTCGTTGAGCCGGTCGCCGACGAGCGGCACGGCGCCGAGGCCGGCGATGGCGTCGTCGAGGGAGCGGGTGAGGGCGGTGTTGAACGCCTCGTACCCGGAGGTGAACGCGGTGACGGGCACGAGCCGCGACGCGGCGTTGATGGCGGCGCTGCTGGGCACGTCGCGGGCTTCGAGCGGTTCGGCCCCGAGCCACGCGGCGGCGCGGCGGGTGCGGCGGTTGGGCCGCGGGAACCGGAACAGGGAGCGGAGCCAGCGGGCGACGGCACGAACGCTCATGGTGGAGCCCCACGACGCCTCCGTACCCCGAGTCCGGGCGCGGCGGGAACGGCGTCGCAGATCAATGCGCAATCGGGGTCGGAAAGCCCTCAGCGATTTTCGCCATCAGGGTTTCTGGAGAATATGGTCGATGTTGGCCGTATCAATAAATTTGTTTAGCCGCGCCCATAACTCAGCACCAGTTCGCCAGAGTGAGGTGGTGTAGCCAGACTGGTCACCGGCCGGTAACCCCGCGTACAAGTTACACGTAGAGTCGTTTCGGTGGCGGTGTAGCGGGTATTTGTCCATACCCGCAGTGGCGGATGTAGGCCGCGCATTCGTCCGGGCAGTACGCGTGGCGAACCCCCTCCAGGAAGTTGATCAGGATCGGTACGTCCCGGTGTCCGTCCGTCCGCAGACCCCGCTTGAGCTTGGCGAACGCCTGTTCGATCGGGTTCCGATCCGGGCTGTACGGCGGGAGGAATCGGAGCCGGCACCCGGCTGCCTCGATGGCCACCCGCACCGCCAACGACTTGTGGCACGGTAGGTTGTCCATCACCACGGTGTCCCCCGGCCGGAGGGTCAGAGGTCGGCCCGCCGCACGCCGGGCAGGTGGGGAAGTCGACGATCGTCGGCAGCGGGCTCGGGTCGTTCGAGGGGGTCATGTGGAGCGGGACGGCGAGCCCGCACCGCTCGCAGCTGTGGCCCATGAACCACGACCGCGGGGGTGCAGCAGCCACTCGACCAGCGCGCGGGGGAATTGGAACCCAGGCGGGATGGTCGCCCACCGCGCGAACGGCGCGGCGGCCCAAGACAGAAGTGAGTCCCGCGCGTCCGTGTTGCACACAGTGACCGCGACCGGCATCCGCAAGTCCTCCGGCACCATCGCCAGGAATGCCTGACACCAGGCCTGTTCTGCATTCTCGGTCGCGGTATGCGCGGTGTGCTGCTCTGCTGCGGCAGCCTGTCGGCGGGCAAGGTCAGCGAGGCGGCGGCCGAGGGCGCGGGTGCTCACGATATTTCCTCCGCCAACGCCGGGTCGTTGGGGTCGAACAAAACGATGACGGCCTTTCCGCCGGGCATGGAGTAGCGGCCCGGCACCTCGGTTCCGCCGTCCTTGAGTGGCAGCCAGATCTCCATCTGCGGCACCGCCTCCGCGGCCGCCACCGCGGCGACGGCCGCCCGCAGCCGGCCGAGCCGAGTGCGACGCGCGTTCATCACCACCTCCCGTGCTCGGCATGGGCGGCGTCGGCCGCCCCGGCTTCGACGGCCGGGGGCGGGACGACCTCCGGCCCGAGCACGATCTCCAGCGCCGCCGGCGCCGCCTGCTCCATCACCCGGGTCCGCAGACTCGGGCTCGGCTCGTGGCCCTCGTACACCACGTCGAGGACGCCGCCCGTCCGGTACACGCCCGGCGGTCGGGCGTCCGGGTCGCCCCCGGCCGGCACCCACACCACGATGGACGCCAGGTCGGCCCCGCCCCGCCCGGCCAGGGCCGCCGCCAGCCGCCCGACCCGCCCGCGGAGGTTCACCACGTCCTCGCGGGGTTGGGCGGGCCGAGGGCCTTGATCTGTTGCTCCAACTCCCGCACCTCGGCCTCCAGCGCCGCCAACTCCCCGATCTTCATCCCGAGTTCGAGGATCGCACGTGCCGCCCCCAGCCGGACGCTCGGCGGGGCCGACTCCTTCATCAGCGCCAGCAGCGTCCGCACCGCCTCGCCGGACGCGGCCGACAGCAGCCCGGCCGACCGCCGGACCATGTCGGAGCGCACCTGCTTGACCCGCTGCTGGAACTCGGGTTCCTTGAGCCGCTTGTACACCGTCCGCTCGGACAGGTCGCACTGGCGGGCGGCGGCCTCCACGGTCGCCCCGCAGGCGAGCGCCAGCACCAGGGCGTCGTCATTCTTCTTCCGAGCGACCATCGCTCCCCCCCGCCCGACTGGGCGAACGTGCAGACTTTTTCCGCCGATCTTCAGGGTCCGGGCGGGTCGGCTGCCGGTTCCCCGGCCGCGACCACGACCTCCTCGATCACCAGCACGTGACACCCGCCGCAGGCCGGACAGGGTGGTGGGTCGGCAGCGTCGTCGTCGGCAGCGAGGCGGTTCACCACCCCGAGCCCAGGACAGCCCGTGGTCGCGGCCACGACCGCCGCGACCGCTCCCACTCGCTTCCTGAGCCGCATGGTCCGCCCCCCGATCGTACCGGCTACGCCGCGGCCGCTTCGGCCCGCCGTCGCCCGACCACGTCCGCGTGGGCGACCTCGGTCTCGCCGTCGAGCAGGCGGATCGGCACGGCGTCGCCGAACGTCGTGGAGGCCCGGGCAAGGATCACGTCGCAGTACTGCGGGTCGAGTTCGAGCAGCCGCGCGGCCCGCCCGGCCTGCTCGGCGGCAACCAGCGTGGTGCCGCTCCCGCCGAACGGGTCGAGCACCACGCCCCTCTCGGGGCAGCTGTTGGCGAGTAGCGACCCGAACAGCGCCACCGGCTTCATCGTCGGGTGCTCGGCGTTCCGGGCCGGCTTGTCGAACTCCAGCACGGTGGTCTGGGCGCGGCCGCCGAGCCAGGTGTGTGGGGCGCCGGCGGCCCACCCGTACAGGCACGGCTCGTGGCGCCACTGGTAGTCCTGCCGGCCGAGGACCAGGGAAGGCTTGACCCACACCAGGCACTGGCGGACCCGGAGCCCGGCCTCGGCGACGGCACGGCGGACGGACAGCCCGAAGGTGTCGGCATGCCAGACGTAGAACCCCCCGCCGGGGCGGAGGTGGGTCGCAGCGGCAGACAGTGCCGAAACGAGGAACTGCTGGAAGTCGTCGGGGGACAGGTCGTCGTTGGCGATCGTGAGCCGGTCGGCGGTGCCGCCCTCGTAGTCCACGTTGTACGGCGGGTCCGTCAGCAGCACGTCCGCCGGCTCCCCGCCCAGCACCCGGGCCACGTCGGCCGGCTTCGTCGCGTCGCCGCACAGGAGGCGGTGGCGGCCGACGGCCCACAGGTCGCCGGGGCGGGTGACCGGCGCCGCCGGCGGCTCCGGGACGTCGTCCGGGTCGCCGCTCGCGGCCGCGGGCGGGTCGGCGAGGAGGGCCAGCAGGTCGTCCTCGGCGAACCCGGTCAGGCCGAGGTCGTAGTCGGCCGCCTGGAGTGCTGCCAACTCCTGGGCGAGCAGCCCGCCGTCCCATATGGACAGCGTCGCGGTCTGGTTGTCGGCGATGCGGTACGCCCGCGCCTGTTCCGGGGTGAGCCCGCGAGCGACGTGGACCGGCACCTCGGTCATGCCGAGCTTCAGGGCGGCCTTGTACCGCGTGTGACCGACCACGATCACGTCCTGCTCGTCCACAACGCATGGTTGCTGCCACCCGTACTCCTTCAGCGACGCCGCGACGGCATCGACCCCGGCGTCGTTGTGCCGCGGGTTCTGCGGGTACGGCTTCAGCCGGCTCACCGGCCACATCTCCACGTCCATCGCCACCCCCTTCGTGCGTATGCGGAACGCCCCTACCTGGTCTGTTACCCGTCGCCGCGAAAAGTGACGGACTACCGCGTGGGGCCCCCCTACCGAGGAACTACCCCGGCCGACCGAAAAGTGACGGCGGATTGTTCCGATCCGCCGGGGATCAATGGGAACGATCACGTCTGCGCTGGATGGCGGCGGCCGGCCGAAGTGGGGCTGGCGTCCGCCGTCGCCTGCGGCGACCCGGACCTGAGATTACGGTCCGCGGACAGGAGGCGGCAGGCGTCGCATCGCCCCTGCGGCCCCGCCGACACCCTCACGCGCGGTTGCACTTCCCCCCGCCGGGGACACTTGCCAGAATGTGTCGCCGCCGCCGGTTGCACCGACCCGGCGGCCGCCCGACGGCCCCGCGGCGGGCCGGCATGGAGACGCCCGGATGGACACCGGACAGGCCCGCGGCCCGGTCGTACCCGACGACGCCCTCTACCGCCTCCTCGTCGGGGCGGCCGCTGACTACGCCATCTTCGGACTCGACCCGGGCGGGTTGATCACCAGCTGGAACGTCGGGGCCGAGCGGATCAAGGGGTACACGGAGGCCGAGGCGGTCGGCCGTCACTTCGCGATGTTCTACCCGCCCGAGGCCGTCGCCGACGGGGTCCCTGCCCGCCTCCTAGATGCCGCACGGACGGTGGGGTCGTCGGAGGACGAGGGGTGGCGGGTGCGGAAGGGCGGGGGCCGGTTCTGGGCGAGCGCCGTCATCACCGCCCTGCGGAACCCGGGCGGCGAACTCGTCGGGTACTCCAAGATCACCCGGGACCTGACCCCGCGGCGGGCGGCCGAGGAGGCCCTCCGGGCGAGCGAGGAGCGGTTCCGCCTGCTGGCCGAGAACGCGCGTGACGTGATCTTCCGGTTCGAGTACTCCCCGGCCCCGCGGTACGCGTACGTCAGCCCGGCCGTGCGGGACCTGACCGGGTACGAGCCCGAGGAGTTCTACGCCGACCCGGCGGCCGGGCTCCGGCTAATCCACCCGGACGACCGGCCGCGGGTGGCGGCGCTCATGGCCGGCGGCATGTCAGGCGAGGTGTGGATCGAGGTGCGGTTCGTGTCGCGGGCCGGGCGGGCGGTCTGGACGGAGCAGCGGGTCGTCCCGGTGTGGGGCCCGGACGGCGGGCTGGTGGCGGCCGAGGGCGTGGTCCGGGACATCACCGGGCGGAAGCGGGCGGAGGACGAGTTGCGGGAGGCGAAGGTGGCGGCGGAGGTGGCGCTGGAGCAAGTCCGGCGGCTGAGAGGGCTCCTGCCGATCTGCTGCTACTGCAAGCGGATCCGCGATGACCGGGCGTACTGGCACCAGGTCGAGGCGTACATCAGCGCCCACGCCGACGTGCGGTTCTCGCACGGGATCTGCCCGGACTGCTTTTCCGGCGTCGTGCAGCCCCAACTGGACGAGTTGCGTGGTCCCCCGCCGGGTTGAGTGACGCACGTCTTTCCAGAGTGCCCTCACCCTCAGATCCATCCCGGTTCCGCACGGCCGCGCCGGGGCGGCTCGCCGCAGCAGACTCGCCCGGCACGCTCCCGCCGGCGACGGTAGGGCGGAAGGCCGCGGGGCGGAAGCGGTCGGCGGGGGCCGCTGCCGCCACTGCGAAGTGACCCACCGGCCGGTTACCCGCCCCACGTCGGCCCCACGCTCACCTCGACTTCGACCGGGACGGGGCTGACGAGCGGGGCCATCCCGTCCCGCATCGCGTCCCGCAGCCACACCGCCGCCTCCTCCGCCTTGTCCGCGTCGCACTCCACCACGACCTCGTCGTGGACGAACAACACGGGGAAGGCGTCGGGGCACGCCGCCCGCCGCTCCCACAGGAGCGCGAGCGCGCGCTTCAGGCCGTCGGCACTGCAGCCTTGGATCGGCGTGTTCAGCTTCTCGGTGTAGCGGGTCACCCCGAGCCGCCGCCGGCCAGCCAGCGTCCGCGTGTCCACGGCCCCGTCGCCGACGCTGCGGTGCCAAGCCCGGAGGCCGGGGTAGGTGCGGAAGAACGTCTCCCGGTGGCGGACGGCCTCGGCCTCGGTCAGTTCCACGCCGTACCCGGCCCGGGCGTACCGCCGCAGCCCGTCCGCCCCCTGCCCGTACAGCAGGCCGAAGTTCACCGCCTTCGCCAGCTGCCGGTCGGCCTTCGTCACCTCCGCCTTCCCGAGGAGCGCCTTGGCGGTGAGGGTGTGGAGGTCCTCGCCCGTCTTGTACGCCTCGAGCATCCGCTTCTCGCGGGCCACCTTCGCCGCCACCCGGAGCTCGATCTGGGAGTAGTCGGCCTTCACCAGCGCCCTGCCCGGGGGCACCGCGAAGCACCGGCGGTAGCGGGCGTCCCGCGGGAGTTGCTGGAGGTTCGGCCCCTTGCAACTCATCCGCCCGCTGGCCCCGGCGCCGATCTGCTTCCACGTCGCGTACACCCGGCCGTCGGCGGCGACGTGGCGGAGCCACTCGCGGCCGTAGGTCGTGGCGAGCCGGGCCGCCGACCGGTAGTCGCGGACGAGCCCGGCGAGCGGGTGGGCGACCGCGGCGAGGGCGTCGTCGTCGGTCGCCTCCAGCTCGACGCCGACGGCGGCGAGGGCGGCCTTCACGTCGTCCGGGCTGTCCCAGTTGCGGGCGCCGAACAGCGTCGCCCCGTCAGGGGCCGCGGCGTCGAGCGCCTCCCGGAGCCGCGCCCGCTCGGCGTCCGCGTCGGCCGCGAGCGCCACGCGGCGGTCGAGGCCGACGCCGCGGCACGCCGCCCGCCACGCACGGCAGGGCCGCGAACTCGATCTCAGCCACCGCCGTCAGCCCCGCCGCCTCCAGCTCGGCGGCGAGTTCAGGCCACGCCCGGAGCGGCACCTCGGCGTCCAGCGCGTACCGGAGCATGTCGGGGGTAAGCGGCCCGGCCCAGTCGGCCTGCTGCAGCTCCTTGTCGAGCGTCAGCCCAAGGTGCCGGGCGGCCACGTCCCGCAGCCCGTGCTTGGCGGCCAAGTCGCCGGCGCGGAGCACACCTGGCGAGCATCGTGTCCACACACCCGGCCGGGGTGAACCCGAGGCAGCCTGAGGGAACGGCAGGTCGAACCCAGGTTGTGGCCCACGACCCCGGCGGCGGCCAACGCCTCGAACACCGGCGCCCAGAGCGGCGGGCCAAAGCCATGAACGTCGACCAGGAACGTCCCGTGGGGCGTCGCCAGCTGCAGCAGGCGGACCTGGTGGCGGGCGTGGTCGAGGCCGGTGGTCTCGGTGTCGAGGCCGACCGGGCCGGCGGACGCGGCGACCGCCTCGGCGACGCCCGCCAGGCCCGCCTCGGTGGTGACCAAGGCGTGTCCCATGTGCTGACGAAACCCCTCCGGCGTGTGTGACGAAAGTCCCCGGCGACCGGCACGGATTCGGCCGCGTCCTAGGCACCAGGCGGCGCGACGTGTGACGAAGCCCCCGCCCGAGGCCGCCCGATTCGATGAAATCACCTACCGCGAGTTGCGTCCGGCGGGCCGACCCTGCCGTCGGAGCGTCCGTCGCCCGCATGGTCGTCACCCCTCGCGTCGTGCCGGTCCCGGCGGAACCCTTTCGTCACTTTCGTCACACGTCATCCGCGGCCTCGCCTCCGAATCCGGCCCCCCACAGCCGCGACCGGCGGCGGGCCGGCAGTCCCCCTTTCGTCACACGTCTCGCCGGGCCGCCGCGCACCGCCCGCCAACCGCCCTCGGCCCCGGCCCGGTTCCTCGACGGCGGGGGGTCAAACCCGGTAGCGGTCCGGCGGCCGGAGTCGGCCTCGGCCGGGTCGGTCTGGTGGTCGCCGCCGTCCGCCGCACCGCCAGCCGGCGGCGCGTGCCTGGGGCGCTGTGTGACGTGTGACGAAAGTGACGAAAGCCCCCCACCGTCTTCGCCACTCGCGCCGGAAGCGCCGACTGGACCATGCGTTGCGGCAGAATCGCCGCCCGGGGCGTCCGGACCTTTCGTCACACCACCGCCACCGTTCGGGGGGCTTTCGTCACCGCCGTCGTCGTCCCCGCCGGCAGCGGGTCCGTCCGGGTGGACCTCCAGGTAGCGGGTCGGGCGGCCGCCGGTCGTCTCCTCGACCCACCGGCCGACCGCCAGCCCGCACAGCGACCGGAGGGCCGCCTCGGCGTCGGCCGCCGCCCGGTACTTCCGCTGATTCGACCGCTGCAGCTGCTTCGGCGTGACCCGCCCGCCGTGTCGCGCGGCCAGCCGCAGCACCGTCTCGACCAGCTCGCGCGTCTCGACCTCCTCGTCCTCCTCGCCGAGCATCTGGTACACCCGCTCGGCCTCGGCCGCGAACCACTCGGCCATCGCGATCCCCGCCCGCACGCTCGCCGCCCCGACCGGCTCCAGGGCCGCCTCCCCGGCGGCGACGGAGTTGCACACGTGGTGGACCAGCGCCAGCCGGGCGGCGTACCCCTCGAGCTTGGAGAACGCCGCCGCCAGGTCGCCCGTCGTGTCGGCCTGCCGCTCGGCGAACCGGCCGTAGAACGCCACCCACTCCCGCTTGGCGTCGGGCGTCAGCGGCAGCGCCACCGGGAACGGGTTGCCGCCGTCGTCGGTGTGCGGCAGGAGCCCGAGCAGCCCCTCGACGAGCCGGTGGTACGCCGCCTCCGCCGCCGGGTCGATGTCGTCCTCGCACCACACCTTCAACCGCTTCGGCGGGTACGCGAACAGCAGCCGCGCCGGCACCCCGGCCGAGAAGTGGTCGGGCGTCAGGGCCGAGCGGAACACGCCCGGCTGGATGCCGCCGGCGATGCTCACCCCGACGCCGTCCACGAAGATGGTCCGCGGCTCGCCGGTCTTGCGGTCGACGCACAGGGTGCCGAGGGCGTGGAGCTCGAGCCAGTTGGCCTGGTCGCTCCCGCCCTTGGCCTTGTACTGGTTGAAGCTGGCCAGCCACCCGCTCGCCTCGTCCCGGCCGACCAGGAACCGCGTCGGGTTCTTGGCGAGCAACCCGGCGAGCGCCTCGACGGTGGTGTCGCGGGAGTAGAACCGCGGGCAGGACGGCTCCTCCGGCGGGTCGCCGGGGTCCTCGTTCTTCAACTGCTTCTTCCGCCGCTCGTACTCCCGGAGCTCGGCCCGGTACGCCTCGAGCGCCAGCCGGTTGACCTTCAGGGCCGCGACCTGGAGGGCGATGACGGGGGCCAACACCCGCTTGTACGGCGGGGACTTGAGGACGCCGGAGTCGCCGACGACGACGGCCCAGATGACGGCCGGCTCGCACCACGACGCCTTGAGGCGGACGGTCCGCGTCATCCCGATCATGCCGCCGCACATGGCGAGGGCCGGGAGGGCGGCGTAGGCGGGGTCGCACCGCATGGCGGCGGCGACGGAGTCGACGAACGGGCGGACGGCGGCCGGGAGGTGCTCAGTCGGGAACGGCCGCCACGGCGGCAGCGGGGTGTACCGCACGGTGCCGCCCCCGCCGGCCGGCTTCGCGCCGCCGGCGGCGGGCTTCGGGGGGTCGCGGTCGGGGAGGCCGAGCCAGTCGCGGACGCGGGCCACCACCGCCTCGGCCGCTGCGGCCCCGAGGGCCGGGTCGAGCATCTTGTGGAGGGCCGGCAGGCCGGTCATCGGCTTCCCGTCCCGGAGCCGCTTGCGGGCGTCGGCGGCGGCGTTCGGCCCCTCCCCGCGGACGACCTTCTCCAGCTTGTCGGCGTCCTTCATGGCGGCGAACACGGCCGCGATGAAGGACACCACGGTGGCGTCGTCGGCCCAGCCCGCACGGACCCCGAGGTTGGCGAGGAGCAGCACCAGGTCGTGCCGCGTCTTGGGCTTCGCGTACCGGGCGACGAGTACCGCCGCGCCGACGCGCCGGACGGCCGCCACGAGGTCGGCGCCGGGGACGGCGGCGGGCGCCCCCTCGCGGACCCAGGCGACCTCCTTCCCCTTGTGGTGGAGGCTCGGCGGGAACACCGTCTGCACCGCCTTCGGTCGCTCCTTCTCCTTGTCCCAGTCGGGCCACCGCAGCTCGATGATCGTCGCGTTGGCGCCGGCCCGCACCGGGTCGCGGAGCTGGGCGAACGCCGCGGCGCCGTCGGCGACGGTGTAGAGCTGGTGGGTGACGGCGTTCCCGCGGCCGAACGCGGCCGGGGTCGGCGGGAGGAGGTGCGGGGCGGCCAGCAGCGCCTCCGTGCAGTCGAGGTCCACGTCCGCCAGGTTGCCGGAGTCGGGGCCGAGGAACACGCCGACGTTGCGGCCCTCGAAGTGGGCGGCGTCCGCCGACCCGCCCGGCCAGTGGCGGGAGTCGGGGTGCTTCCCCGCCTTGGCGCACTTGGCGTCGCCGCAGGTGCAGGTG
>JBGAQM010000159.1:0-13038 GCA_044220735.1 Urbifossiella sp.
CAGCCCGGCCACGGGCTTGTCGGTCGCCCCGGCGTGCTTGCCGTGGTTGCGGACCATGTCCGTGTGGGCGTCCCAGTTGTCGTCGTTGTGGGCGCCGCCGCTGTACACCTGCACGAACCGCACCCCGCGCTCCACCAGCCGGCGGGCGAGCAGGCACTTCCGGCCGAAGTCGTCCGTCTTCTCCTCGCCGACGCCGTACAGTGCCTTCGTCTCGGCCGTCTCCTGGGCGAAGTCCACGGCCTCGGGCGCGTGCTGCTGCATCTTGAACGCCAGCTCGTAGCTCGCAATCCGGGCGGCCAGCTCGCTGTTGTCGCGCCGCGCGGCCAGGTGCTCTTCGTTCTTCTCCTTCAGCCGGTCGAGCAGGGTGCGCTGCTGCTCGCGGGTGAAGCCCGGGGGCGGGGCGAGGTCGTGGATCGGGGTGCGGTCCGCCCGGATCACGACGCCCTGGTACGCCGCCGGCATGTAACCGCTCGACCAGTTCTTCGGCCCGCTGATCGGCCCGCCGGTCTTGTCGAGCATCACGACGTAGCCGGGCAGGTTCTCGTTCTGGCTCCCGAGGCCGTACGTGACCCAGCCGCCGAGGCTCGGGTGGCCGCTGAGGATGCGGCCGCTGTTCATCATCAGCAGCGCCGACCCGTGAATCGGGCTCTCGGCGTACAGCGAGTGGACGAACGCGATGTCGTCCACGCAGCTGCCCACGTTCGGGAACAGGTCGCTGACGAGTTTGCCGCAGCGGCCGTAGGGCTTGAACTGCCACTTCGGGCCGACCACGCGCCCCTCGGCCTTGTGGCCGCCGCGGCCGAACGTGCGCACGGGGATGGTGCGGCCGTCGAGGCGGTACAGTTCGGGCTTGTGGTCGAACGTATCGACCTGGCTCGGGCCGCCGTAGCAGAAGATGAAGATGACCGACTTGGCCTTGGCCGGGAACATCGGCGGCTTCGGCGCCATCGGGTTGACGAACGACCGCGGCGGGGCGGTGGGGCCGTCTTGTGCCGAAGCGCGGGCGAAGAAGCCGTCGCGGTCGAGCTGCGACGCGAGGGCGAGCCCGGCGAAGCCGCCGCCGGATTCCCACAGGAACTCGCGGCGGGTCCGGCCGCAGAACTGGTTTCGGGACATCGGTCAACTCCTCGCGGAGGTCGTGTGCGGGCCGGGTGTCAGTCGAGGTAAACGAACTCGTTCGTGTTCAACAGCAGCAGGCAGTAGCGGGCCAGCGCCGTGCTCTCGTCGAGCCCGTGGCGCGTGCGCTGCTCGGTCACGAACGCCACGTCCTTTGCCACCTCCGCGGGCGGCGGCGTGCGGCCGGTCGTGAGGCGGACGGCGCGCGTCACCTGGGCCGACACGTCGCCGGGCGACTCGCGGAGCAACCGGGCCGCGAACGCGACCGCCTGCTCGTTCGAGAACTCGCCGTTGAGCAGCCCCAGCGCCTGCGTCGGCACCGTCGTCGTGTAGCGGACGGGGCAGCTGTTGTCGGTGTCGGCCTGGTCGTGCGTCGCCAGGATCGGCACTTGCAGCGACCGCTTGACGGCCACGTACACCGTCCGCCGGTTCGCCTCGTCGGCGGGCGACACCGGCCAGCCCTGACCCGGCACCGACTGACCCGCCAGTACCTCGCGTGGAATCTTCGGGTACACGCTGGGGCCGAACATCTTGGGCTTCAGCGACCCGCTCACGGCCAGCACCGAATCACGCACCTCCTCGGCCGTCAGCCGCCGCATCGGGAATCGCCACAGCCGCGTGTTCGCCGGGTCTGCTCTCAGGTTCGCGTCGTCGCCGGCGGACGCGAGTTGGTACACGGCCGAGGTCATGATGAGCTTGTGGACGCGCTTCAGTGTCCAGCCGCCGTCCACGAGGTCGGCGGCAAGCCAGTCGAGCAGTTCGGGGTGCGTCGGGCTCTCGCCGAGCTTGCCGAAGTCGTTCGACGACGGCACGATGCCGCGGCCGAAGTGGCCCTGCCAGACGCGGTTCACCAGCACGCGCGCCGTCAGCGGGTTGTCCTTCGACGCGATCCAGTTCGCCAGCACCGTGCGGCGCCCGCTGCTCTTGACGCCCGCGGGGGGCGCGGGGATGGCCGGGTCCGGCACGCCGAGCACCTGCGGGAAGCCGGGCTGCACCTCGGCCCCCTTCGCGTGCGGGTTCCCGCGCGGCAGGACGAACACGGCCGGCGGGCGCGGGTCGCAGTGATTCACGGACAGCGCGAACTCCTGGCCGACGGGCCGAGGCTGCTTCTCCAGCGCCGCCCGCTCGGTCTTGAGCCCCAGGTAGTCGCCGCGCTCGCGGGCGCTGAGGAAGCCGGGCACTTTGGCAACGATCTTCGGCCGGTCCGGGCCTTCGCTCGCGCGCTGGTCCTCGGCCGGCATCTTCTTGATCGCCGCGTCCTCGACGGCCCGCATCTGCTTCGTCAGGTCGGCGACCTTCGCCTGCCGCTCCAGCAGTTCGGCCTCGTACACCTTCCGCCGCTCGGGCGGCGTGATGTCCGTCATGTTGGTGCCGGACGACACGCCGCGCGTGTCGCTGAAGGGGCGGATGTCGCGGAAGAACGACAGGAACCGGTAGTAGTCGGCCTGCGGGAACGGATCGACCTTGTGGTCGTGGCAGCGGGCGCAGTTCATCGTGATGCCGAGGAACCCTTGCCCGGTCACGGTCACGAGGTCGTCGTAGCCGTCGTAGAGCGCCTGCCGGGGGTCGGCGGGCTCGTCGTCCCAGATGCCGAGGCGGTAGAAGCCGGTTGCGATGACCGCGTCCGGGTTGTACCCGGGAACCTCGTCGCCCGCGATCTGTTCCTTCACGAACACGTCGAACGGCTTGTCGGCGTTGAACGACTTGATGACGTAGTCGCGGTAGCGCCACGCGAACGGCTTCGGGCCGTCGCGCTCGTAGCCGTTGGTCTCGGCGTAGCGGACCACGTCGAGCCAGTGCCGGCCCCACTTCTCGCCGTAGTGCGGGCTCGCCAGCAGCGCGTCGATCAACCTGGGCCAGGCGTCCGCCGACGTGTCCTTGACGAACGCGTCAACCTGTTCCGGCGTCGGCGGGAGCCCCCACAGGTCGTAGTAGGCGCGGCGCACGAGTGCCGTGCGGCCGGCGGGGCCGACGGGGCGCAGGTTCTTCTCGTCGAGTTTCGCCAGGATGAAGGCGTCGATCGGCGTCTTGACCCATGCGGCATTCTTCACCTGTGGCGCGGCCGGGCGCTTCACCGGCTGGAACGCCCAGTACCGCTTCGCCTCCTCGGTGACGACGCCGCCCTTCTCCTTGTGCTTGGCCGCGCCGGCCTTCGCGGTCAGCTTGTCGGCGGGGTACGGCAGCCCGGCGCCGACCCACTTCCGCAGCACGGCAATGTCCTTGTCGGGCAGCTTGCCCTTGGGGGGCATGCGCATCGACTCGTCCTTGTAATCGATGGCCTTGAGGAGCAGGCTGGCGGCGTGGTTCTTCAGGTCCACGGCCGTGCCGGTGTCGCCCCCTTCGAGCACCGCCTCGCGGGTGGCGAGGCTGAACCCGCCCTTGATCTTCTCGTCCGCGCCGTGGCACTTGAGGCAGTGCGTCGCCAGAATCGGGCGGACTTCCTTCTCGTAGAAGTCCACGTCGGCCTGGGCGAACGCCTTCGGCGCGGGTGTGGGCTGGCCGTCGGCGTGGCGGACGGTCAACGCGGCGGCGACGGCCCCGAGGGCTACGGCGGCGGTGAGGCGCGGTCGGAACATGGCAACGTGTCCGGCGGGCGGGAGTTTCACGGGGCGGGCAGGTAGTTAGGTTGCCGCTTGCGGCTTAGCGGTGGGCAGCGCCAAGCCGCAAGCGGACTTATTCTCAAGGCGATTCCACGGTCACGGCCATGACGACCGGCGCGCTCGCGTCCGGTCCCTTCACGAACTCGATCGCTCGAATCACGGCGTCCGGCCGGCGCGGCGTCACGGCCAGGTAGCGCACCTGCTGCCCGCCGCGCATGGCGAACGCGAACTGCGATTCCGGCACGTCCACCCGACGGATGTAGTCGGCGAAGTGGACGCCGTTCACGAGGTTGTGGTCCTCCGTCTTGCCGTCGTCGTAGCGGAGACGGACGGTCATGCTGACGCTCCCCTTTGGAATTGCCGGGAAGTTCCAGCCGCCGACCCCGCTGAGCAGGTGGACCGCCTTCGCCTTCCCGGCGTAGGGCAGCGACACGCTCCTGGGCATGTCCGGGGCACGCTTGCCGTTCGGGCCGTACAGCATCACCGCGTTCTTCGTCTTGTCCCCTTGCGGGTCCACGAGCACGAACGGCACGCCGTTAAACGTCTTCACCTTCCAGTCGGTGAAGACTAGCCGCTCGGCGATGCCCGAGTCCTCGAAGAACATCCCCTTCGTGGTGACGACCGTCGCCACGCGGTCGAGCGGCACGGGGACGTACTTCCCCTTCTGCGTCAGGAATTCGAGCAGGTCGGTCAGCTCGGTCGGGTTGATCTGCTTCTCGAATCCCTCGGGCATCAGCGACTTGTCGGTCTCGGCCAGCGACTCGATGTCGTCGCGGGACAGCGGGTGCCGCTTCCCTTCGGCGTCCACCACCTCGACCGACGTCTTCGTCTCGCCGGCGAGCAGACCCGTGAGCGAGCGGCCGTCGCTCGTTACAACGCGGTAGGCTTTGTAATTCCCCTCCACGCTCCGCGACGGGTCAAGGATGTGGATCAGCAGTTCTTCCTTCGGGTGGACGGCCATGCCGGTCAGGTCGGGGCCGACCTGCGTCCCCTCGCCGGCGTAGGTGTGGCACTTCGCGCACTGGGCGGTGAACACCGTCTTCCCCTTTGCCACGTCACCCGTCTTGTTCACGACGTGGTGCAGTTCGTCGATCACCTTCTGACGGTCCGGGCTCGGCAGGCCGCCGCCCGCGGCGAGGAGTTTCTGCGCCCGCGTGGCCACGGCCTTGTCGGCGTTGTTGGCCAGCGCCGTCTTCTGGTCGAGCGCCAACAAGTCGAAGCGGAGTTGTCCCTTCTCGACGGCGTCGAGGAAGGCCGCGGCCGAGTCGGGTCGGCCCAGCACCAGCCGCAGCGCGGCGGGGCGGGCGGTACCAGGTAGTTCGCGGAGCCGGCCGACGACCGCCGGACCGATCGCCTTCGACCGCGAGGCCGCGAGTGCTTCGAAGATGCCGCCCGCGACCGCCGGGGGCGTCTGCGGCGTGACCGCGGCAAGGAGTTTCGCGGCGGCGTCGGCGTCGTCCGGGCGGAAGTCTATCACCGACTTCGCGGCGTCGATGCGGTCGGAGTCGCTGGCCTTGGCATCTGTGGCGGTTGCGAGGAGGCCGTTCACGACGCCGGCGATCTGGGCGTCGAGCCCCTTCACGCCGCCGGCCGCGGCGAACCGGAGGAGCTTCCCGCGGGCGGACGGGGCGAGCTTGCCCAGAAGGTCGCCGACGGCCTTCTCGCCCTCCGGCGTCAGCGCGAGCGACTTGCCCGCGGGCCAGCCCGCGGCGAGGCCGGCGAGGATGGCGTCGTCGGCCTTCGGGTTCGTGCCGAGGCTTCGCAGCAGGCGCTCGACCGGAGACGGCTCCGCGGCCGGCTGTGCCTCACCAGCGGCCGGAGTGCCGACCGGCGCTGGCGTGGCCCCGCCCTTTGCAGGCGGCGCTTTCGGGCTGGTGGCGAACGTCCGGGCGACTAACTCGACCACCTTCACGGAATCCGGCGGAAGCGTCCGCTCCTTCGGTGTGGCGGCGACTGCGGTCAGGAATCGGAGCGGGTGGGCGGCGCCGGCGGCGGCCGTCGCGTCGGGCAGGCCGACCGGCTCCAGAAACGCCGGGTCGGGAAGGTGTGACGCCAGCACCTTGCTGAGATTCGCGGCGTCGGTCAGGTCGGCGGTGGCGAGGAGGGCGGCGACACGCACCGGCACGTCGGCGTCGGCGTACGGCGACTGCGGGGTGAGACTCGGGAGCAGGCGATCCGCGTGGTCCGAAAGCTTCGTCACGAGTCCCAGGTACGTCGCTCGCCGCACGGCGGCCGACGGGTGCGTGACGCCGGCTCCGACGAACTCCAACAGTCCTTCGGGCACCGCCTTCGGGCCGAGGAGTCCGGACAGCGTCCAGACCGCGTGGACGGCGCCCGCGTTCAGCCCGGTCTCGTCCACGGACTTGTCCTGAATCAGCTTCAACAGGTCCGGCTCGATGTCACGCTTGCCGCGCTCGACGAGGAGTCGCTGGGCGTGTAGTCGCCAGCCGAGGTTCGGGTTCTTGAGCGCCGCGACCAACTCGTGCGGCGTCGCCCCGACCAGCTTCGGGCCGGCGTCCGCCTTTCCACCGTGGACAACGCGGTAGATGCGGCCGTGCTTCTTGTCGCGGAGTTCGGTTTCGTAGGCGTTGCCGGCGCCGTTCTTGAACCCGGCCGGCGTCGGGTTGTGCTGCACGATGAAGTTGTACCAGTCGTTCACCCACACGTTCCCGTCCGGCCCCACCTGGGCGTCGATCGGCGCGGCCCATTCGTCGTCACTGGCGAGGAGGTTCCAGCCGTACGTCGCGGCGAACGTGGCCCCGTTCGGTCGGAGGGTGAAGGTCGCGGTCAGGTGCCCGGTCGGCTCGCTGAGGAAGGCGGTCCGGCCCCAGTACTCGCGCGGGTAGGTGCGGGCGGTGTACAGCGCGACGTGCGACGCCGCGGTGAACCCGCCGTGCCAGTCCACCTGGCGGACGTGGTCGGTCACCGGCTCGAAGTGGTTGTCGGCGGCGATGTTCGGCAGCGGGCCGGCGCTCAACCCGCGGACCTGCTCCGTGTACCGGTTCGGGATCGGCATGTGGACCAGCGGGCAGCCGTTCGCCGTGCTCCCGAATAGCTCGCCGGATTCGTCGAAGTTCAACCCCCAGGTGTTGTTGTTGGTGCTGCGTAGGAATTCGAGCTTCGTTACCTTCAGGGCGCCGGCGTCGGTCTCGACCTTGAAGCGGTAGAAGCCCTGGCGGAAGTTGAGCCGCTCGCCGCCGACCACGCCGTTGAAGCCGGCGTAGCCGATGGCCCCGTACACCCAGTTGTCGAAGCCGTAGCGGAGGTTGCTGGGGCCGGCGTGGGTGTCGCCCGTGGACCAGCCGCGGAGGAGCTCCTGCCGCACGTCGGCGATGCCGTCGCCGTCGGTGTCCCTCAAGAACAGCGTCACCGGCGCCTGGTGGGCGATCACGCCGCCGGCGTACGGGAGCAGGCTGGTCACGATGCTGAGCTTGTCGGCGAACGTGGTCACCGTGTCGCACACGCCGTCGCCGTCGGTGTCGGCGCAAACGACGATGCGGTCGCGCCCCTGACCGGCGGGCTTTAGTTCGTTCGGGTAGTCGAGCGAAATCGACACCCACAGCCGACCCTTCTCGTCCCAGGCCATCGCCAGGGGCTTGCCGCCGAGCTTTTCCTCGGTGACGAACGGCCGCACCTCGAACCCGACCGGGGTGACGTAGTGCCGAACGCTTTCAGCGGCGGGGAGGGGCTTCTGCATCCGCCCGCCCGGGTCGCCCTTCGCCCCACCCTTCTTGCCGGCCGGGTAGAACGGCACCTTCGCCGGCACGTACTCGAACGGCGCCAGCCCCTTCGGCGCCGTGGTCATGTCGGGACGGTCGAAGTAGACGCCGGCCAGCGCCGGGTCCTGCCCGCACGCCCACCGGACGCCGCGTTCGAGGAGGTTGTGGAAGCCCGGGTTGCCCCACGTGCGCTGGTCGTGGCCCCAGGCCGTGTAGAAGACGCGCCCCTTGCCGTGGGTGCGCGTCCACGTCCACGGCTCCTTCACCCCGGCTTCCTCGCGGACTTCCAGCAGCGTGCGGTCCGTCTCGTTGTGCTTGTGGTGGGTGTACGTCTCGTCCCAGCTCGTGAACGAGCGGTATCCCTTGAGGATGGGGTGGTCCGGCGCGACGGCCGTCGTGCGGAACGTGCCCGTCGTGTGGGTGCGGAACTGGGCGCCGACGAGGTCGATGTACGCCGGCGAGTTGAGGAAGCAGTAGCTGGCGCAGTGGACGGGGATGAACCCCTTCCCGGACGCGACGTAGGCCAGCAGCGCCTTCTCCTGGTCGGGCGATATCTTGGTGTGGTTCGCGTACACCAGCAGCCCGTCGAACTGGTTCAGCTTCGCGGGGTTCAGGTCGTCGAGTTTGTCGGTGTACGTGAGGCTGATGTTGCGGGCCGCGAACACCGGCCGCAGTTGCTCGAAGCGCGCGGCGGGCTGGTGGCCGGCGCTGTCGCCGAGGAACAGCAGTTTCAGCGGCGGCAACTCGGCTCCACGACTGCCGTCGTGGACGACGAATCCGGCGAGGAGGGCGGCGAGGAGCGGCGGGAGGGCACGCATCCCTGATACTCCGTGGGGCGGTGAAGAGATTTAGTTGTCCTGGGCCACGGCGTCGGTCAGGCGGCGGACGATTCCGGCGACCGCGCCCTGCCGCTTGCTCCCCTTGGCGGGGACGATGCGGCAGTCGGCGAACGCCGGCGGCAGCGCGCGGGCGCCGGCCTGCCGCACCACCTCGTCGAACAGCCCGGGGTCGGTTTCGAACAGGCGGGTGTGGATGAACAGCGTGGCCGGGTTGAACAGGTTCAGCACCGCCGCCACGCCGACCGCCAGGTACTTCACCGCCGCCCGCAGTTCGTCGGCCAGGTCCACGGCACCGGTTTTGAGTAGGCCCATCACCTCGTCCACGTCCACAACCCGGCCGAGTTTCTCCGACGCGTGCACGGCAAGCGCCCGGTCACTCGCGACGGTTTCCAGGCAGCCGCGGTTGCCGCAGCCGCACGGCCGGCCGCCGTCGGCGACCGCCGTGATGTGACCGACCTCGCCCGCCAAACCCGAATGACCCGTCACGAGCCGGCCCCCGCTCATCACGCCGAGGCCGACCCCGGTGCCCACGTCGAGCATGGCGAAGTCGTCGAGCCCGCGGGCCAGGCCGTACTCGCGCTCGGCGAGACAGAGTGCGTGCGACTCCTGCAGCACCGTGCACTCGATCCCGAGGCGGTCGGCCAGGTCGGCGGCGGGCGTGTGGCCGTTGGTGATCGGCAGGTTCGGCGACAGCACGCCGCACCCCTTACGATAGTCCACCAGCCCCGGAAGACTCACCCCGAGTCCGAGGGTCGTGACGCCCGGACGTGCGATCAGCGTACGGGCCGCGGCCTCGAGCGCGTCAAGCAGCGCGGGGTAGCTCGTCGGCGTGGGGACGGTCACGAGGTCGGCGTGCAACTCGCCGTCGAGCCCGGCGGAAACCACCTCGCAGTGCCCGCCGTCGATCGTGACGCCGAGCACCTGGGCCGTCGCACTCGCCAGCCGGAGCCGCGGCGCGGGGCGGCCGCGGGTGGTTTCGGGGGCGTCGGCTTCTTCCAACAAACCCGACTTCAGCAGCGACGCGACCGCCTTGGAGACAGTGGGCGGGCTCAGGCCGCACTCGCGCGCAACCTCGGCCCGCGACATCGGCCCGCGGTCCTGGATGACGCGCAGGACCTGCCGCTCGTTGAGCCGACCGACCAGCGACGGCCGGATTGTGGTGATGGCGGACATCGTGCCGTTGCCGGAGGGTGCCATGAGTGCCCGTTAGACTACAGCCAGCCACGGGCTTTGTAAAGCGGCTTTAGTAAAGTTAATTTACAAACCTTGCCGACGCTCATTCAGTAGCCCGAACCCGGTGACGTCGCCGCCACCCATTCAAGGCAAATCCCTGGAGGAAGGCGACCTGTTCGGCCGTGATCGCACTCCGTGGGATGAGGAGCACGGATCCATTCAGGTGCAGCAACGTCCAGGTCCGGCTGCCGGCCGACCGGTAGACCTGAATCACCCCGTCGAGGTACAACCAGACGCGGTCGTCGGCTACGACCACCCCCATGCGGTCGGCTTCAACGACGACGTCCACCGGACGTGCGGGTACCAGCACGAGTTCGATGAGGAATGCCAGCAGTCGGCGGGTCGTGAACACTGGCAGTGCCAGGAGCACGAGGAACCATGGCGTCGCAACGCAGGCGAGGTACACGGTGCCGGTCGTGAACCCGAGGGCCGCGGCGGCGGCGGGGAGGTGCGGGGTTGCCTCGACCGCGAAGCGGTCACACCGGCCGAGTGCGTACTGAAGCCGGAACGGGACCACGACCGCCCTCCCCGCTACGACCCGATCTTAAGGCCGCACGCCGGGCCGTCAAACGTGCCGCGCCGGCACTCCCGACTTGCCCCCGGGCGGGGGATTCGCTTCAACGTCCCTTTCGTCGCCCGGTGGGAGTGCTTCGGATGAGATCGGCCGGCCCCGGCCCGAAGCGCGACCCGTGGGTGCCGCGGATGTGGGAGGGGTCGGACTACCCAGCCTACCTCCGGCTGCTCGCGCGCAACCGCTTCGCCGTCCACCCGCGGCAATTGTGGATCGCCGCGATCGCCTCGGTCGTCACGGTCGGCAACATGGTCGGCCGGTGGTTCACGACCGGCCTCCACGGCGAGGCCGTGCGACGGACCGCCCTCGTCGGGTCGCCGGTGTTCGTCATCGGCCACTGGCGCACGGGCACCACGCTGCTGCACGAACTGCTGTGCCTCGACCAGCGGTTCACCAGCCCCACGTACCTCCACTGCTTCGCGCCGAACCACTTCCTGTTGACCGAGCGGTTGCTCAAGGGGCCGTTCAAGTTCATGGTGCCGGACAAGCGGCCGATGGACAACATGGCCGCCGCGGACACTGGCGGACCGGGACCACGCTGCTGCACGAACTCCTGTGCCTCGACCCGCGTTTCACCAGCCCGACGTACCTGCAGTGTTTCGCGCCGAACCACTTCCTGCTGTCCGAGGGGTTGCTGAAGGGGCCGCTGAAGTTCATGGTGCCGGACAAGCGGCCGATGGACAACATGGCCGCCGGCTGGGACCGGCCGCAGGAGGACGAGTTCGCCCTGTGCCTGCTCGGGCTGCCGTCGCCCTACGCCGACATCGCCTTCCCGAACCGCCCGACGGTGTTCCCGGGCTCGCTCGACTTGTCGGGGCTGACGCCGGCGCAGCTGGCCGGCTGGAAGCACGGCTTCCGCCGCTTCCTCCAGGCGGTGACGTACCGCGACCCGCGGCGGCTGGTGCTGAAGTCGCCGCCGCACACCGCACGGGTGAGGGTGCTGTTGGAGATGTTCCCCGACGCGCGGTTCGTCCACATCGTGCGGGACCCCTACGTCGTGTTCTCGTCAACGGTGAACCTGTGGACGTCGCTCGGCCGCAAGCATGGCCTCCAGACGCCGACCAATGTGGACCGCATTCGGGAAAAGGTGTTCACCGAGTTCCGCACGATCTACGACCGGCTGGAGGAGGCCAGGCCGCTCGTCCCACGTGGCCAGTTCCACGAACTGCGCTACGAGGACCTCGTCAAGGACACCGCCGGCCAGGTGCGGCGGGTGTACGACGCCTTGAGTCTCGGCGGCTACGCGGACTACGAGCCGAAACTGCGGGAGTACCTGGCGGCGACGAAGGGGTACGAGGCGAACCGCTACACGCTGTCGGAGGCGGACCGCGCCGAGGTGACGAGCCGCTGGGGCGACGTGATCCGGCGCTACGGGTATGACCCGGGCGAGCGGCCGGTGTAGCGGTGCCGTCGCCTTAGCCGCCGAAAATCGCTTTCACCAGCCAGTACCCGAGCAGTGCCGTCCCCGCGCCGATGGCGAACACGGCTAAGAGCAACCCGACTACGACCCACCGGCTTGCCCGGCCGGTGCCGCGGGGGTCTTCGAGCGTCTGCTCCAGGAGGCGGGCGTTCTTCACGTTCGCCTTGAACCCGATGTCCAGCAAGTCGCCGGCGAACGGGATCACGCCGACCAGCGCGTCGATCCCCTGGTTCAGCACCATCCGCAGTAGCACGCTCGTCGGCGCGCCGAGCCGGTGGGCGACGAGGATGATGTAGCTGCCGATCAGCGAGCTCACCGTGTCGCCGACGCCGGGGATCAGGCCGAGCAATGCGTCCAGCCCGAACGAGACGCGTGTCCCGGGAATCGTGACCGCCCGGTCCATGACGTTCGTGAGCGCCCGCACGGCCGGGAGCGCCGTCTTGGGGTCTACGTCGGTAATCAGTTGCGGGCGCGGGAGTGCGGCGGACATTGGCTCTCCGGGCTGGTCCGGTGAGGTCACTGCAAACCCCTTGCCGAACCGCCCTCGGCCCGCTCGCGGTCGTGCTCCGGCTTCAGGAATCGCGCGTCGTACACGAACGTGCCTCCCGGCAGGAGGGCCGCGACGAACCCCCAGGCGGCGGCGGACCACGGCCACCGGCGGGCGGCCTGGGCCTGGAACCCGGCGATGCCGAACAGCAGGAACAGCACGCCGTGAACCCAGCCGACGTACTTCACGGGCGTCGGGTCGTTCCCGAGCGCCTCGACGTACTTGATCGGCATCGCCACGAAGAACAACAACAGGCACGAAACGCCTTCCGCGAATGCGACGACGCGGAGGCGGCCGACGGGGGTCGAGAGCAAGGAGGGAACTCCGGTGGTGTCCGCACAGTTTACCGGAGCGTGGTCGGATCGACCCGGACGACCTTGATGTGCGTCCGCCGCCACGTGTACGTCATCACCAACTCGCCGGCCGCGGTCTCAATCAGCGCCGGGTACGAGTACTCGCCGGGTTCTGTCTCCAGGTCGCGGGCCTTCCGCCACGTCTTCCCGTCGTCGGCGGACACGCCCAGGCTGATCGGCGTTCGGGCCACGGCCGTGGGGTTGTAGATCATCACCAGCTGCCCGGCCTTCGTGCGGACCGCGTCAATGCCGGCGCTAGGGTTGGGAACATCGACCTCCTCCGCCGCGGAGAACGTCCGGCCGCCGTCGGCGGACACCGACCGGCAAACCTTCATCGAGCGCGACCGCATCAGCGCCACCACGCCCTTGCCGTCGGCGGTCGGCACCAGTGCCGGCTGGATCTGTCCGAACAACCGCGGCAGCGGGAACGGGTTCGAGCGCGACCACGTCAGGCCGTCGTCGTCGGAGCGGTCCACGTACGGCGTCCAGTTCCGGTAACTCTCGACGGACGTGCCCGCGAGGATGACCCCGTTCGCGAGTTGAAGCGGCTTCGCCCGCACCGGGCCGTACATCGGCGTCGGCAGCATCCGAGGCACGGTCCAGGTGCGGCCGCCGTCGGCCGAGGTGCGGTCGAAGCCGG
>JBGAQM010000160.1:0-13111 GCA_044220735.1 Urbifossiella sp.
GCTTCGCGCTTCGGGCCCCGCGGCGGCGCCGGCACGTACCGGCCCGACGGCGGCGCCGGTGGCCGCGGGTGCCGGCCCGACAGGTCCCCCCCCGGCTCGACGGTCGGGTCCGAACTCGGCCGCGGCGTCGGCACCGGCACCGGCCGCCGCGGCACCCCGGACGGCTTCCCGTCCGGCCCCAGCGCCGCCGGGGCGACGACCAGGTCGCGGAACTCCGGCGACGACCCGAGCGGCACGAACTGCCCCGTCTTCGACCGGCCCACCAGGATCTGGTTGGCGTCGCCGAGCAGGTTGTTCTTCAGCGCGTCGCGGATGCTCGCCGTCGTCCCCTTCACCGTCGTCGGCTGGTTGTTCTCGTCGCGGTACACGAGGTACCAGTTGTCGGCCGGGCCCGCCGCCGCCGCCGTCCCCTTTACCGGGCCGGACGGGCGGCTCTGGCCGGTCAGGTCCTCGAAGAACTCGCGGCAGCTCGCCGGCCGGTTCGCCGGGTCGGCGCTCATGGCCCGGCGGACGGCCCAGTCCACCCGCTCGCTCACCGCCGGGTTCAGCTCGCGCGGCGGCGGGAACTCGTTGCGGATCTTCTTCATCCAGCAGTCGAGCGGGTTCGAGTTGTTGAACGGCACCACGCCCGTGACCATGCAGTACAGCGTGGCCCCGAGGCTGTACACGTCGCCGCGGGCGTCCACGCCCTTGGCGTTGCGGAACTGTTCGGGCGCCATGTAATGCGGGGTGCCGAGGCCGCGGCCGGTCTTCGTCAGGTTCGTGTCGCCCTCCACGTCCTTGACCAGGCCCATGTCGGTGAGCTTGGCCACCCCGGCCTTGGTGACGAGGACGTTGTCCGGCTTCACGTCGCGGTGGATGAGGCCCTGCTTGTGCGCCCGCTGGAGGCCGTCGCACACCTGGCCGATCAGCCGCACGGCTTCGGCCTCGGGCATGGCGCCGGCGCGCTCGACCATCTGGCCGATGGACTCGCCGTCCACGTACTCCATGACGAGGAACGGGTTCGGGCCGGTGCCGCAGTACTCGATGGCGCGGACGACGTTGGGGTGTTCGAGCACCCGGGCGGAGGTGAACTCGCGCTCGAACCGTTGCAGCACGACCGGGTTGCGGGTGGTGCCGGGGGAGATGACCTTGACGGCGACGAACTCGCCGGAGCGCGGGTCGCGGCACTTGTAGACGGTGCCCATGCCGCCCTCGGCGATCTTGGACACGACCTCGTAGGCGCCGAGTGTGAGGGGGTGGTCCGCGGCGGTCACGTCCGGCGGCGGGGGCATTACGGCGACTCCGTTCCGACCGGCGGGGTGCGGACTGCGAGGCATGTCATTCTATAGGTCACGACGGGGCCGGCGGTGAGAGGGACGGGGGGAGGCAACTGGGGTGGTTCCGCTGCCGCTCGCGGCTTCGCGCGTCCCGACGCGAAGCCGCAGGCGTTCGCCCGGGTGGTTCCGTTGTCGTTTGCCGCTTCGCGCCGCGGCGGGAGCCCGCGCCGGATCAGGAGTTGGAATGCGCCGGGGGCGCGGGTAAGATGGGGCACGAGCCGCGCGGCGCAACCAGCAGAACCCCCGCGGCCGACCGATCTCCCGCGGGTTCTCGCGGGTCGGCGCTTGTTCTGGTGTCCGGCGTCCGTCACAATCACTTGGTAGCGACCCCGCGGCGGGGTCGGCCGTTGCCCGTCCCTGGGAACCGCCCCACATGAGCACCCTGGGCAAGGTCCTCCTGGTCCTCAACCTCCTCGTCGGGGGCGGGTTCGCCTACCTCGCGATCCAGGACTGGCAGGGCCGGCAGACCATCGCCGCCGCCGGCCTCCGGCACGTCATCCTCCTGAACGGCATCCCCTTCGGCGACCAGCCGGGCGACCCCGACGCCGTCCCGACCGACCCCGAGGCGGAAATCCCGTTCGTCGTCGTTGGCCCCGGCGGCAAGGCGACCGCCACCGTCGGCCCGGCGCTGCTGAAGTCGTACTTCGCCCCCGCCGCCGGCAGCGACAAGACCGACGTGGCCCTCGCCGTCGCCGACCCCGTGCCGACGCAGCTCGCCGAGGTCCGCCGCGTGTACGGGCTGGTGAAGACGCACCTCGACGGCCAGGACGGCGCCGCCGCCCGGGCCGCCGCCGCGTTCAAGCTGATCGAGCTCCAGGCCGAGACGCTCGACGAGCGGAAGCAGTTCCAGGCGCTGCTCGCGGCCGGCAAGGGCGACGACCTGCGCGACCGGCTGTACGCCCGGTTCGAGCGCGTCCTGAAGGCGCCGGAGAAGGCCGACACGTCGGCCATCGACGCCCCGGCCGAGGGCGCCGAGGACCCGAAGAAGACGGAGGAGCGGCTGGACAAGGCCGGCGCGCTCCGCGAGGGGCCGACGAAGGACGAGGGCGAACGCCGGGCGCGCCTCGCGCACCTGCTCGTCCACCTCGACCAGTCGGCGGCGTGGCAGAAGCGGGTGCTGATGGTGGTCGGCGCCCGCCGCTACGCCCGCACCGTCGGCGCCCAGACCGTGCGGTTCGCCGAGATGGTCGCCCGCGTCCGCCAGCTCACCGACGACGACCAGAACACGTTCGTCGCCGAGTACGCGACGCTGCGGCAGCTGGCCATCGCCCGCACGCAGCGGCTCCGCGACGTGACCGACCAGGAGGTCCGCAAGGCCGACCAGGAGCGCCGCGACGCCGACGCCGTGAAGGACCTCGAGACCCAGCTCGACGACCCGACCGTCGGCCTGAAGGCGCAGCTGGCCCAGGTGAAGCAGGACGTGTCGAACCTGCTGGCCCGGCAGGACCAGACCGAGCGCGAGCTGTTCGACATCCAGCGGGTCGTGGCCCAGACGCTCGACGAGATTTACCGGCTCGAAGCGGACCTGACGAACGTCGAGCGGCAGCGGTACAGCCAGAAGCGGTGACGGGGGCGGGCGGGCGGTTCGCGCGGGGCGAAGGGCGAAGGGGCGGGCGGGCACGAGGCACCACGATGACGGCGATTGCCAAACTACTGGTGTTCCTCACCCTGATCGCCGGGGTCGGGGCCGCCGTGTTCTCCACGGCCGTCTACACCCAGCGGCCGGGCTGGTTCGACGACGTCCCCGCGGACGGCGCCCCGCGCGGCCACGTCGTCATGAACTTCAAGGGGCTGGCCCGCGAGACCGACGGCCACGCCAAGGCCGCGGGCGCCGCCTCCGGCCTGTGGGGCCAGCGGCTCCGGGACCTGCGCGCGGCCGAGAAGGAGCGCACCGAGCGCCAGGCCGAGTACGTCAAACTCCTGGCGGCGGCGCGGACGGGCGCGACCGGCTTCTACGAGCTCGAGGAGGACGCCACGGGCCGGCTGAACGTCGCGGCGCCGGGCAAGGCGGTGAAGGGGCCGGACGGCAAGAACCTCGGCGGGGCCGAGACCCTCGACGCCCTCATCGCCAAGTCGATCGACCGGGTGGTGAACGTGCTCGACCCGGAGATCGCCAAGCACCGGGCCGCCCAGCTGAAGCTGCAGATGCAGATCTCGGACGTGCAGGCGAAGCTGACCCGCCAGCGGACGCTCCGCGAGGACCTGCAGAACGAGGCGTCGTACCTCGGGGCGGCGCGGGTGAACGTGTCCGAGCAGAAGGACACCGCCAAGCGGCGGCTCGACCAACTGACGGCGCGGCTGGCCGCGTTCAAGGCGAAGGAATAACGGTTCGGGCGGAGCCCACCCGCGGCGGCGGGTGGGGGTGGCATCCACATCGGCACGTGCGGGGGGTCGGTCGATGAGCTGGCTTGGCAAGATTCTCGCCGTGTTCGTGCTGCTCCTGGCCCTGGTCTGGATGTGGTTCACCGTGTCCGTGTTCGCGGCGCGGACCAACTGGAAGACCCGCGCCGACAACTACGAGAAGGCGCACAAGGACGCCGTGGCCGCCCGCGACAACGAGTACCGCACCGGCCTCGCCGAGCAGGACGCCTTGAAGCGGCAGCTGAAGTCGGCCCAGGCCCTGGCCGACGGGCTCACCGCCCAGGTCGCCAAGCTCAAGGACGACGTCGAGAAGAACGGCGAGCAGATCAAGCTCGTCAACACCGGCATCGACAAGCACGACGCCCGCATCGCCGAGCTGCAGGCGCTGAACACGGCCGAGTCCGGCCGGGCCAACAAGCTCGGCCAGCGGGTCAACGTGCTCGAGGACGAGAAGGTCAAGCAGACCATCGTGACCGAGCAGGCCATCAAGGACAAGCAGGCCGCCGAGACGATCGCCCGGCAGAAGTCGCAGGACGCGGAGAACGCGCTGAAGAAGCTGGAGGAGGTGTCCAACCTCCTCGCCGACGCCAAGGCCAGCGGGTTCACCGGCGGCGGCGGGTCGGGCGGGTCGAGCCTGTTCGCGCCGCGGCCGCTGCCCATCAAGGAGGGGACGCGCGGCACCGTCGAGGCGTACCGCGACGGGTCGGTGCAGTTCAGCCTCGGCATCGACCACGGGGTGACCAACGGGGCGACGCTCGACGTGTACCGGACCGGCCCGGACGCCCGCTACCTGGGGACGATCGTGGTGGACACGGCCCGGCTGCAGACGTCGGTCGGCACGTTCCGCCCGGCCGACCCGCGGCGGCCGCTGCGGTCGCTCCGCGCGGAGGAGTTGCCGAAGGTCGGCGACCGCGTGGGCCGCGTCGGCAGCTCCCTGGCCCCGTAAACCCGCCCACCGCCGCACAGGGGTTTTGTCATGGCGAAGAAGTCGTCGAAGTCGGCCGAGAAGCCGGTGCGGGCCGCGCGGCGGACGGAGCCGGTGTACACCGTGATGACGTTCATCACGTTCGTCGCGATGGCGGCCGGCTGCGCCCTGCTGTACCTCGACTTCGAGGAGTACGGCAAGCAGAGCCCGGCGAAGGAGAACATCCCGGCGCTGCCGAAGCTCGGCGACGCGCCGGCCGGCGGCGGTGGGGCCGCCCCGAAGGCGGCGACGACGACCGACGGGACGTGACATCTTCTTCCGCCGCTTGCGGCTTCGCGCCGGGAAGCGCGAATCCGCACGCGGCGGAACTTCTTTACCACCCCCATCTCTCGCGCACCCAGCGCACCTGCGCCGTGTGGTGCCGGCCGTGCCAGGCGTACATCGCCAGCGCCTCGTCGAGCGTCATCGTGGTCCCCAACTCGGGGTGGAAGTACGCCCGCCCGAAATCGCCTTCGGTCATCGTGTCGAGGAGCTGCACCCAGCGGGCGTGGACCGCTTCCAGCAGCGCCAGCGGCGCCGCCACGTCGCCGCGGGAGTCGGGGAGCGCGGCCCAGCGAGACTCGTCGTAGGGCTTGATCGTGGGCACGTCCTCGGTCAGCGCCAGCTTGAACCGGACGTAGCAGTTGACGTGGCTGTCGGCGACGTGGTGGGCGATCTGGCGGACGGTCCAGTTGCGGTATTTGGTGTCGAGCTGGTCGTCGCTGAGGCCGGCGGTCGCGGCGCGGAAGCCGGCCGGGGCGGCGCCGACCTCAGCGACGAGTTCGAAGCGCCGGTGCGGGGCGAGCGCCCCTTCGGGGCTGAAGGGGCCGGCGGGCCACTGGGGGGCGTCCATCGGGTGTCTGAGTTGCCGCGTACGGTTTTCGCGTTGGGACGCGCGAAGCCGCAAGCGTTCGCCCGGGTGGTTATGTTGCCGCTTGCGGCTTCGCGCTCTCCCGGCGCGACGCCGCAAGCGTTGCTCGGGTGGTTCCGTTGCCGCTTGCGGCTTCGCGCGTCCCAGCGCGAAGCCGCAAGCGGCGGATCGACTCAGTCCTTCTTCGGTCGCGCGACCCCGCCTCCCATCCGCGGGAGCAACTCGGGCAGGTTCGCCACCCGCGTCGCGGTGATCGCCAGCACCCCCGCCGCCTGCGACAGGTTCCCCGTCTTGGCGTGGTCGAACGTATCCGTCTGCGTGTGGTGCGTCAGCCGGTACTCGTCGATGTCCTGCCGGCACGCCAGCCCCGGCACGCCGGCCGGGTGGAACGCTTGGTGGTCGCTGCCGAACACCCCGCCCATGTCGATCCCCTTCCAGCCCTCGCCCGCGGCGACGGTGACGAGCTCGCGCTCCAGAATCTCCTTCACCTTCGCCTGGCCGTGGACGCCGAACCCGTACACCTTGCCGGTGCCGGTGTCGTGGACCAGCGCGATCGACGTCTTCGCCATCTCGTCCTTGTGCCGCTCGACGTACCGCCGCGAGCCCCACAGCCCCTGCTCCTCGCCGGTGAACAGCGCGAACCGAATCGTCCGCTTCGGCGGGTAGCCCTTCTTCGCCAGCGCCGCCACGACGCGGGCCGTTTCGAGCACGGTGCAGCTGCCGGTGCCGTTGTCCATCGTGCCGGTCGCCAAGTCCCACGAATCCAGGTGCGCGCCGACGACGACGAACTCGTCCGGCTTCTCCGAGCCCTTCACCTCGCCGACGGTGTTGAAGCACGTCACCGGACCGGGGACGAACGTGTTGCTGATCTCCACCTCGACGCGCGTGACTTCCGGCTCCGGGCGGTTGGCGAGGCGCCACAGCATGGCGTAGTACTCGTGGGCGACGGTGAGCCGCGGCATGATGTTCGGCGACGGCACGCGGTCGGTCCCCTTCCAGTTGCCGGACACGGCCAGCAGCCCGTGCGGCTTCCCCGAGTCCTGCAGCCGGCAGGCCGCGCCCTCGGCGACGAGGAACGCTTCCACGTCCTCGGTGAACGTGCTCCGCTTCGGCTGCTCCTCCTTCTTCGGCTGGTCGTCCTTCTTCTCCGGCTGCTCCTCCTTCTTCTTCTCCGGCTGGACCTGCGCGAACACGGCGCCGAGGGCGGCCTTCTTCTCCTCCTTCGGCTCGACCTTCGGCTCGACCTTCTTCGGCGGCGGCAGCGGGCCGTAGTTCAGGTCGGTGACCGGGGCCACCTTCGCCGGCTCGGCCGTCATGATGATGGCGTTCTTCAGCTTCCCCTTATACTTGTCGAGGTCGGCGCGGGTGCTGACCTTCAGCACGACGACCGGGCCGGTGACCTTCCCCTTGGTGCCGGGCGTCCAGCCCCACGCGGCGACGACGCAGTTCACCCGCGTGTCCGGCTCGACGACCTTCAGCGACGCCGTGCCGCGCTCCCACCCGTAGGGCATCTCCCACGGCTCGAGCTTCACGTTCTCCAGGCCGTACTTCTTCATCATCTCGGCGGTCCAGTTGTTGGCGCGCTCGAGCTGCTTGGACCCGGTGAGCCGCGGGCCGATGACGTCGGACAGGTGTTGCAGGTTCTTGGCGACCACGGCGCCGGCCTTGACCTCGGCGAGCAGCGCCTGGTCGAACTCGGCGGGGGCCATGACTTTCACGGCGTCGGCGGCGCCGGTGTAGGTGGCGGCGGCGAGGCCGACGAGTGCGGCCGCGAGGAGGGACCTCGGGAACGAGGGCATGGCGGGGCTCCGGGGGTGCGAGTGCGAGCGGGGAGGGTCGAAGTATTCTGGCCGGGCGTGGGGTGGGTGGCAACCACGTTCCGCGGCGCGGAGCCGCCAGCGTTCGCGCGGGTGGCTCCGTTGCCGCTTGCGGCTTCGCGCTTCCCCACGCGAAAGACGCGAGCGGCAACTCTGCTGGTTCGGTTGCCGCTCGCGGCTTCGCGTGGGGAAACACGAAGCCGCCAGCGTTCGCGCGGGTGGTTCGGTTGCCGCTGGCGGCTTCGAGCCGCGGCGCCGCCCGCCCCCCGATCCATAACATGAACCGCAATGCGAAGGACGCCCGCCAACCCGCACAGGAGCATGTGTTGACCCCCGACCCCGCCGCGGACGCCGACGACGAGCTCGACGAGTCCGCGCCGCCGCACGCCGACCCCGACGCCGACCTCGACCTCGACGCCGAGCCGCCCGAGCACCAACTCCCGCCCGAGACCGACCCGGCCGTCACCTTCGCCGACCTGAAGCTGATGCGGCCGCTGTTCGACGCCGTGTCGCGCGCCGGGTACGTCCACCCCACGCCGGTGCAGGAGGCCGTCATCCCCGTGGCCATGAAGGGCCAGGACGTGATCGGCCAGGCCCAGACCGGCACCGGCAAGACGGCCGCGTTCCTCCTCCCGTTCATGAACCGGTGGCGGCCGCACAACCTGAAAGGCCCGATCGGCCTCGTCATGACGCCGACGCGCGAGCTCGCGCTGCAAATCGCCACCGAGGCCGACAAGCTGGCGCCGAGCAAGCGGTTCCGCACCGTGGCCGTGTACGGCGGCGCGAAGATGGGCCGGCAGCTCGACGGCCTCAGCCGCGGCTGCGACCTCGTCGTCGGCACCCCGGGCCGCATGCTCGACCACCTGAGCCGCGGGTCGATGATCTTGAAGGATGTCAAGTTCGTGGTGCTCGACGAGGCCGACCGGATGCTCGACATCGGGTTCCGCCCGGACATCGAGCGCATCCTCCGCCGCTGCCCGCTGGAGCGCCAGACGCTCCTCATGTCGGCGACGGTGCCGGACCCGATCAAGAAGCTCGTCCACCGGTACATGACGAACCCGACGCACCTCCAGATGACGCCGGAGGTGATGACGGTGGACAAGATCCGCCAGAGCTACTTCACGGTGGACAAACACAAGAAGTTCGACCTGCTGGTGAAGGTGATCGAGCGCGAGCAGCCGCGGCAGGCGCTGATCTTCGTGGAGCGGAAGCGGTGGGCCGACGACCTGTACCGCGGCCTGAAGCGCGAGGTGCGCGGGGCGGCGGTGATCCACGGCGACCTGCCGCAGGGGCAGCGCGAGAAGATCATGGCGGCGTTCCGCACCGGCGAGATCAAGTTCCTCATCGCCACCGACGTGATGAGCCGCGGCATCGACGTGGAGGGGCTGTCGCACGTCATCAACTTCGACCTCCCGCAGGACATCGAGAGCTACGTCCACCGCATCGGCCGCACCGGCCGCATCGGCCGCGACGGCATCGCCATCTCGTTCTCGACGCCGGAGCAGGGCGGGCTGCTGACGGACATCGAGGTGATGATCAACCGGCTGATCGAGCAGGACGAGGTGCCGGGCGGCCCGTGGTACACGCCGGTGCGGCGCAGCGAGCGCACCGCCGACGTGACCGCCGGCGTCGCCGACGTGGCGCGGGCGGCGACGCAGGTGCTGCGCAACGACGACGGCTGGGGCATCGACGAGCAGGACCTGGAGGGCGGGAAGCTGGGTGTGGCGCCGGGCGAGGAGCCGCCGCGCGACCCGGACGCGCCGCCGGGCACGCCGACCGGGGCGCCGGCGGCGAAGAAGCCGATCTTCGGCAAGCGCGGCAAGCGCTACTCGGAGCCCGGCTGTGACGTGGGCCGGTTTCCAACCAGCCGGAGCTGACACGGCCGGTTGGAAACCGGCCCCACGCCGGAGTCCCCATGCCCCACGCTCCCGCCCTGTTCGCCGCCGCCGGGTGCGACGGCGACAAGCCCGCGGTCGTCGCCGCGGGGCTCGTCGAGGCCGACCTCCTCGGCCACACCACGCACGGCCTTCAGCTCGCCCCCGCGTACCTCGCCGAACTCCGCGACGGCACCATGACGCCGACCGGCGACCCGGCGGTGGTCGTCGACCGCGGCGGGTGCGTGACGTGGGACGGCCGCCGCCTCCCCGGCGTGTGGCTCGCCGCGAAGGCCGTCGAACTCGCCTGCGACCGCGCCGCGGCCCACGGCGTCGGCACCGTGGTCGTGCGCGACAGCCACCACATCGGCTGCCTCGCCGCCTTCCTCCGCCGCGCCACCGGCCGCGGCTTCCTCGTCCAGGTCGCCAGTTCCGACCCGGCCGTCGCCAGCGTCGCGCCGTTCGGCGGCCGCACGCCGGTGTTCACCCCCGACCCGCTGGCCGTCGGCATCCCCACCGACGGCGACCCGATCCTGATCGACATCAGCGCGTCGATCACGACCAACGGCATGGCGAACCGGCTGGCGAAGGAGGGCCGGCGCTTCCCCGGCCGGTGGGCGCTCGACGCCGCCGGGAGCGCGACCGACGACCCCGCGGTGCTGGCCGCGGGTGGCACGCTGCTGCCGGCCGGCGGGCTCGACCACGGCCACAAAGGGTACGGGCTGGCGCTGCTGGTCGAGGCGCTGACGCAGGGGCTCGGCGGCTTCGGCCGCGCCGACCGGCCCGGGCGCTGGGGCGCCTCCGTGTTCGTGCAGGCGACCGACCCGGCGGCGTTCGGCGGGGCCGACGAGTTCCGCCGGCAGGCGGGCTGGCTGGCGGCGGCGTGCCGGGCCGCGGCGCCGGTGCCCGGCGGCGAGGCGGTGCGGCTCCCCGGCGAGCGCGGGCTTGCAAAGATGCGCGAGGCTGCGGCCGAAGGGGTGCAGTTGTACCCGGGCGTGTTGGAGGCGCTCGCCCCGCACGCGGCTCGGCTCGGGGTGCCGGTCCTGTCGTAGGGTGAATCCGCTTGTGGGTTTGCGCGGCGTGGCGCGAACCCGCAAGCAGTTCGGAATGTGCCCGGCGCGCCGGTTGCTTTAACTCCTCCCGTCCGGCCCAGCGACAGGGAGCGAGTTATGGCCACGGTGTGCATGTTCACCCGACCCCGGCCCGAGACGGCCGACGAACACCGCAGCCGGTCGTGGGCCGGCGGCGCCGTCGTCTTCGCCGCCGTGCTCGGGGTGCAGGTCGTGTCCGCGGCGGTGACCGCGGCGTCGCTGTCGGGCGACTGGTACGCCAGCCTGCCGAAGCCGACGTGGACGCCGCCGGACGCCGTGTTCGGCCCGGTGTGGTCGGTCCTGTACCTGATGACGGCCGCCGCCGGGACGCTGGTGTGGCTCGCCCGCGACCGCGAGGACGTGTGCTGCCCGCTGGCGGCGTTCGGCCTGCAACTGGCGGCGAACCTGGCGTGGACGGTGTTCTTCTTCGGCCTCCGCGCCCCGTTCGTGGCCCTGCTCGATCTGCTGGCGCTGTGGGTGCTGGCGGGGATCACCGTGCTCCACTTCTTCGAGGTGTCGCGGCCGGCCGGGTGGCTGATGGTGCCGTACTGGCTGTGGGTGTCGTTCGCGCTCACCCTCAACGGCGCGATCGTGGTGCTCGGCCGGGTGCTGTGAGCGGCCGGCGCCGCGGCGCGACACCGCACGCGGCAACGGAACCACCCGCGCGAACACTTGCGGCTTTGCGCCGCGGGCCCCCCGGCACGGCGGCGGGATTTCTTGAGAAATTCGTGTCCGGTTTTTTCCGGCGATTGCAATTAGCCCCCGTTGAAGGCCGTACTTGCGGCCCCCACGGGAGGGACGACGATGTCCGTGCTCAAGGTTGCGTCCGTCGCCATCAACCTGGCCCAACAGGCCGCCCGGTCGGACGCGGCGGCCCGCGAGCCCCTGCTCCAGAGCTGCCTCAACGACCTGTTGGTCCAGCTCCGCCTGTGGCGGACCGAGTCCGGGTTCCTGGTCCACAGCCAGGCCGCGCCGGACCAACGGCGGCCCGCGGCCGACGAGAATGACGACGCGGAGCCGACGGCCATCGTCGGCGACTAGCCGGACCCCCGCCCGAAGCCACTTCCCGCCGAACGCCGCGCCCGCGCGGCGGTGCGGCCGTGCTACGTCTTGCCAAACGCGGACGCATCGCCGATCATGTTGGGTGAAACGGACACCTGTCCAGCACACCCCCGGTGACCGACGTGGACGCCACGGACCTCGAGTTCCGCCGGCTCGTCGAGCAGTACCGGAACGGCGACGCCGAGGCCCTGCTCCGGCTGTACAACCGGTACGGCGGGGTCGTGCGCGCGGCCGTCCGCCGCCGCCTCCCCGACGGGCTCCGCAAGGAGTACGACTCGGTCGATTTCGTCCAGGACGTGTGGGCGTCGTTCTTCACCCGCCCGCCCGAGCAGACCCACTTCGACAGCCCCGACGAGCTCGGCGGCTACCTCGCGACGGTGGCCCGCAACAAGGTCGCCGCGGTGTGCCGCCGCCGCTACCGGTCCGCCGGGTACGACGTCACCCGCGAGCAGCCGCTGGCCCGCGCCGCCGACGGCGCCGACGTGCCGGTCGCCGGCCGCGACGCCACCCCGAGCCAGTGCGCCATCGCCGGCGAGCGGTGGGCCGCCCTCGCCGCCCGCCTCCCGGCGGCGCACCGCCGCGTCGTCGCCCTCCTCCGCGCGGGGCACACGCAGGCGGAGATCGCCGAGAAGATGCAGCTAAGCGAGCGGCACGTCCGGCGGATCGTGGACCGGCTGCGGGAGCTGTGCGAGGACGCGCCGTGAGCCACCCGTCGCCCGCCGCGCTGGAGGCCGCCCGCACGCTCGTCGCCCGGCTCAAGAAGCAGTGGCGGAAGGAGCGCGCGCCCGACGCGCCCGCCGCCCTCGCCGCGCACCCCGAGCTCGCCGACCACCCGTCCCTGGTCGTGGACCTGGCCTACGAGGACTACCTCCTCCGCGAGCAGGCCGGCGACGCCCCGAGCCCGGCGTCGTTCGCCGCCCTCTTCCCCGACGTTCAGTCGGTCGTCCACAGCGTCATCGCCGAGCACCGGCGGCTGACCGACGAGAACCCCGACCTCGTCGGCGGCGACGCCGACGCCGACTGGCCGCCGCCCGGCGAGACGGTCGGCCGCGTGCGGCTGGTGTCGGTGCTCGGCGGCGGCGGGTTCGCCCGCGCGTACCTGGCCTACGACCCGAACACCGACCGGCTGTGCGTGCTGAAGCTGACGGCCGGCCCGTCGGCCGAGGCGCAGGTGATCGGCAAGCTCGACCACCCGCACGTCACCGGCGTGTACTGGGCGGACGAGGTCGCCGGGCGGACGGCCGTGTGCATGCCGCTGGTCGGGGCGAACACCCTCGCCGACGTGGTCGCCGTCGCCTTCCCGCCCGACGGCCCCGCGGCCGACCGCGCCGACGTGATCCTCACCGTAGCCGGGGCCGACGACGCGGCCGACGCCGCGGACGTGGAGGTGGTGCGGGCCGGGGAGCCGTACCTGGTGGGGGCGGCGGCGGTGGCCGGAAAGCTCGCCGGGGCGGTGGCCTACCTGCACCGGCAGGGCGTGGCCCACGGCGACTTGAAGCCGATGAACGCCGTGATCGGCCGCGGCGGCTCGCCGCTGCTGATCGACTTCAACCTCTCGACCCGCGCCGGCGGCCCGGTGGCGGTCCGCGGCACGCCGGGCTACCTGGCGCCGGAACTGCTCGAAGCCCCCGACCCGCTGGCGACGACCGCCGACCTGAAGCGGGCCGACCTGTTCGCGCTCGGCGTGCTGGTGACGGAACTGCTGACCGGCCGCCGGCCGTTCCCCGCCGCGGACCCGACGTCGTTCGCCGC
>JBGAQM010000161.1:0-12604 GCA_044220735.1 Urbifossiella sp.
GTGGGGGCCGGCTTCCAGCCGGCCGTGGACAGCACGGCCGGTTGGAAACCGGCCCCCCGTCAGCCGGTGGGATCGCGCCCGTTCCTCCACGGTCCGGCCAGGCGTTGATCCGCAGGCGGGTGGAGCGTCCGACCCGCGTCGCCCGCCGACCAACCCGCGATCGTTCCAGGCTCCGAGCGCGCGGCACTTCGTTTGACCCAGCGCCCGGCCCAGTCGCCACCGGCGGCTGTCACCTCACGCCGCTCGCGGTCCCAGTACACGGGAGTGTTCCCACCCCACACGCTCGCCTCGGCCATCGCGCACACCGTCGCCCCGACCGCGGCCAGGTCCGGCGGGCAGAACGTGGACTGCCGCCGCGACCGGACGCTTTCCAGGAAGTTCTCCCACAGCGCCTCCGTCTCGTTCCGCGGGGGCTCGACCGTCACCACGCTCGTCGGCTCCGGCGGGCGCGCGGCGCGGGCGGGGAAGCTCGCGCCGCGGTGCGGGTCGTCGCGGAACAACTGGTACCCGCCGCGGAAGAACCGCAGGGCGCCGAGACGGCCGCGGATCAACTCGTCGGTCGGGAAGCCGGCCACGGTCGCGGCCGTCGCCACCAACTGCAACCCCTCGTCGAAGTCGGCGACGACCGTCGCCACATCGGGGACGCCGCGCCCGTCGGCTTCCAGCACGATCCCGCCGCCGGCAGTCACCCGCGCCGGCTCGCGGACGCCGAGCGCCGCGACCATGTGCGTGACGGGGTGGCACAGCAGATCGGAGAGAGGCCCGCCGCTGAGGTCGCGGACGCAGCGCCACTGCGCGAACGCGGCCCGGTCGAACGGCAGTTCTTGAGGCGACGGGCCGAGAGGCTTCCCGGCGAACTCGACGCGGTGGCCGAGGAAACGGTCCCAGTCGATCGTCCGCGGCGTCATCTCGCGGGCCAGGCGGTAGTAGCGCCACTGGCCGCGGGCGTCGTTCCGGAACGCGCCGGTCTGGGCGTGGCCGACGTGCCCGATCGTGCCGGTCCGGAGGGCGTCGAACGCCCGCACCCACACCGCGTCGGCCATCCCCTGCACGCCGACGGTGACAACGCGCCCCGTGTGCCGCCACGCGTCCACGACTGCAACGGCCTCCTCCGCCCGCCGCACGAACGGGGCTTCGACCAGCACGTCCTTGCCGGCGTGGAGGGCGTCGGCGGTCATCTTGCCGTGCCAGTGGTCGGGCGCGGCGATCACCACCACGTCCACGTCCGGCCGGTCGAGGACGCGGCGGTAGTCCTTCGTGACGCGGCCGGCGTCGGCGGGGTCGAGGCCGCACTTGCGCGCCGACGGGTAGAGCCCCTGCGAATACGTTCGGCGTGTCGTCTTGCCGCCGAAGGCCACGTCGTACACGTCGTCGAGTCCGTCCCACACGTCGCAGACGGCGGCGGGGGCGACGCCCTTCCCCTCGCGTGCGAAGCGGTTCACGAGGTCGATGTGCGCCTGCGCCCGGCCCCCGCAGCCGATAAAGGCGACGCGGAGGCGGTCGTTGCTGCCGACGACGTTCGCGTAGCTGCCGGCGGGCATCGACAGAGCCGCGGCGGTGCCGATGAACTTTCGGCGGTCCAGCGAGGTGGTCATGCGGGCGGGAGCTCGCGGGTCGAAGCCAGGAACGGCTTCCGGTGGGTTGGTGATTTGACGGCGACATCCACCGTCGGGTTCCATGTTACTCGAATCCGCGGGTCGCCGCCGCGGGTCAAACCGGTAAGATTCATCTGATTTGCGCCCCGCACCCCAACCCCACGACGTGATGCAAGCGAAACTGGCGCTGGAAGACGGAACCGTGTACACCGGCCGGGCGTTCGGCGCCGCCGGCGAATCCGCCGGCGAAGTCGTGTTCAACACCAGCATGACCGGCTACCAGGAAATCCTCACCGACCCCAGCTACACCGGTCAGATTGTCACGATGACGTACCCGCTGATCGGCAACTACGGCACCACGCCGGCCGACGGCGAGTCCGACCGGGTGCGCGTCGCCGGGTTCGTCGTCCGCGAGCTCACCAAGGTCCCGAGTAACTTCCGCAGCGACCGCGACCTCGACGGCTACCTCCGGGCGGCGGGCGTCGTCGGCATCGAGGGGATCGACACCCGCGCCCTGGTCCGCCGGCTCCGCGTCCGCGGGGCGATGAACGGCGTCCTGTCCGCCACCGAACTCGACGACACGAAGCTGGTTGCGAAGGCGAAGGCGTTCCCCGGCATGGCCGGCCGCGACCTGGTGAGCGAGGTGGTGCCGCCGAAGGCGTTCACCTGGAGCGAGGGATTCGGCCGGTTCGCCGAGCACGTCCTGCCGGCCCGGCCGGCGGACAAGCACGTCGTCGCCGTGGACTACGGCATGAAGTGGAACATCCTCCGCTGCCTGACGCAGGTCGGCTGCAAGGTGACGGTCGTGCCCGGCACCGCGACCGCGGACGAGATCCTGAGCCACAACCCGGACGGCATCTTCCTGTCGAACGGCCCCGGCGACCCGGCCGCGGTCGGCTACGCGATCGAGGCCGTGAAGGGCGTACTCGGCAAGAAGCCGGTGTTCGGCATCTGCCTGGGCCACCAGTTGCTCGGGCTGGCGCTCGGGGCGAAGACGTTCAAGCTGAAGTTCGGCCACCGGGGGGCGAATCAGCCGGTGCTCGACAGCCGGACGGGTAAGGTGGAGATCACGACGCAGAACCACGGATTCGCGGTGGACCCGACGACGCTCCCGCCGGGGGCCGAGCCGACGCACATCAACCTGAACGACCGGACGCTGGAGGGGCTACGTCATATGGGGCTGCGGGCGTTTAGCGTGCAGTACCACCCCGAGGCGGCCGCCGGCCCGCACGACAGCAGCTACCTGTTCGAGGAGTTCCGCACGCTGATGGGCTAATGTCGAATCGCCACTTGCGGCGTGGCGGGATCGCCGCTACGCCGCAAGCGGCCGAGCAGAATGCTTACTTCTTCGCCGGCGGCATCGCCGGGTCGTACGCGGGGATCGGGTGCTTCGCCTCCCAGTCGGCCCACCGGCGGAGGGCCCGGTCGCGGTTCTCGTCGGCGGTGAAGGCGTAGGTCGGGTACGGGCTCCCCAGAGGGTTCGCCACGTTCCCCGGGGCCGTCTCGAAGCCGTATTCGTGCATGTTCTGGCCGGTCTCCGTCAGCAGCAGCGCGAGCGCCATGTCGCGCAGCTGGCACGACCCGATGACCTGCATCCCCGCCGGGTTCTGGCCGAGGCCGACCTGGGTCACGACCGTGTCGTTCTTCAGCTGCGACTTCAGGAACGGGTGCTCGGCCTTCTTGTTCCGCTGCACCAGATACACGAGCGCCTGGCCGCGGGCGTGCCCCTGGACGCCGTCGGCCGTCACCACCCGCCGCAGCAGAGGCGACATGTCCTTTAGCTGGGCGAACGTCTGCGCCACGTTCACCACGTTGTTCAGGTCGTCGGGGCTGGTGCGCGTGTCGAGCCACTTCACCACCAGCTTCCGGTACGCCTCGCCGTGGGCGTTCGCGGCCGGGTTCGTCGCCGTCTGCTGCGACACCTGCTGCTGGGCGTAGTACGCCCCGGTGATGAACACGAACGGCCCGGTCCGGGGGATGTCGGCCGCCGGCACCGCCGTCTCGCCGAACAGCAGCGTGCTGATGTCCGCGAGCGTCGGCTGCTTCTGCGGCGGCATCACCCCGCCGCGGAAGCCGCCGAACGCCCCGGGGTTCTGCCCCAGGTACATCGCCATTCGCCGGTGCCCCACCGCGAGGCCGCCGTCGCGTTTCGAGGCGGCCACGGCCGTCAGCACGTCGCGGTTCTCGGGCGCCTTCAGCATCTCGGCGAACAGCGCCCGGCACGACTTGTCGCCGCCGACGATGTCCCGGAACTTGTCCCACGCCGGCAGGTCGTGAGTCCGCTTGCCGTCGGCGTCGGCGACGAAGGCGTCGATGCGCACCTGAAGGTCCGCGGCCTCGGCCCGGGGGAGGAGGCGCGCGGCGCGGGCCCGGACCTCGTAGTCCGGCGACGTGGCGACGGCCTCCGCCAGTGCCGCGCGAGCAACCCGCCCCAGCTTGGCGAGTTCGGCGGTGGCCTCCTCGCGGGCCTGGTACGACGGGCTTCCGAGCTGGCGGACCAGCAGTCGGACCTTCGCCAGTTGTTCGGTCGTGACTTCGGGCGCGTCCGGCGGGTCGTCGGCGCGGCCGGCCCCCGCGGCGGCCACCGCCCCCACCACCAGCGCCGCCCACAGCCGGGACATGGGAAACTCCGGGAGGTTGCTACCGCACCTGGCCGTAATCCGGGTTCGCGGCCCGCCACTCGGCCCACTTCTGCAAGGCCGCCGCACGCCGGTCCGGCGCCAGCCGCCACATCGTGTACGAGTACCGCGCCGTCGCCCGCGGGGCGGGGTTCGCCGATTCGAATCCGTACTCGGTCGGGTCCTGCTCCGTCAGGAGCAGCGCGGCGGCCAGGGCCACGTCGCGGAGTTGCATGTTCTTCGCCGCCGCCGGAACTGCCGGCGCGCCCACGGGGGCGACGATGACTCCGATGGCGGGCAGGGCGCCCTCGTCCTTGAACGCCGACTCGAGCGAGGGTAGGTGCTTCGCGTTCCCGACCTTCGCCACCGCCATCGCCGCCTGGGCCTTTTGCAACGGCGTCACCGCGGCGGTCTTCACCATCCGCGCCCCCAGGTCGGCGACCTCGGGGAGCTCGAGCGACTGGCCCACCTGGAGTGCCTGTTGCATCAGCACGGCGTCGTCCCGGCTGGCGACCCACTTCCCGGCGATGGCCCGGTACACCCGCGCCTGCTGGCCGCCGCCGCTGACCGTCGAGGCGAACACGCCCGAGGTGTACACCACGATGCTGCTCGTCGTCTTCGGCACGTGACGCGACGGGGTGCGGGTTTCGGCGAGCATCAGCGCGAGTACTTCGACCGCCGCCGGCTCCTGCACCTGACCCGGCCGCGTGGCGGTGAATCGCCGCTGGTACATCTCCTGCTTCCGCTGCGCGATGCGGAGGCCGAGTTCCTGCGGCTGGAGGTCGGTGAGGAGCAGTTCGCGGCCGATCGGGTTGGTGACGATGTCGGCGAACACGGCCCGGGACGCCGGCCCGCACCCCGCCGTGATCTGACGGAACTCGGCCCACCCGGGGAGTTCGTGCTCGAACTTCCCGGCCTCGTCGGCCGTGAACACCGCGAGCCGGGCCTGGAGGTCGTCGGCGCGGGCGCGGGGGAAGAGCGTCTGGCAGCGGGCGCGGACCTCGGCGCTGGCGTGCCTGGTCAGCGCCTCGGTGAGCGCGGGGACGGCCCGGCGGCCCATGCCGACGAGTTCGTCCTGGGCCTTCTCGCGGTCCTCGAACCGCGCGCTGCCGAGCTTCTCGACCAGCGCCACGGCGCGGGTCTGCTCGGCCGGCGTCACGGCCAGGTGTTTCGGGTCCGGGTCCACCGGCGGGGCGGCGGGGGCGATCGCGGCGGTGAGGACGAGCCCGAGCATGGGAGGAGCCCCGGGGGGACGTACCGGTCGTTCCTATTGTGACGCGCCGGCCGGCGGAGTTCCAGTGCCCTCCTTGCGTCATCGGCGGAGGGGGTGCAAAAACTTGCGTCAGCCGCCGAGTTCGGGCCGCAGGAGTCGGGCCGGGCGCCCGGCCCGAGCGAGAATCACTTCAGCGGCTAGATAGCCGCTACGGACGGCCCCTTCCATCGTGGCCGGCCAGCCGGTGTCGGTCCAGTCGCCGGCGAGGGCGAGGTTCGGCACCGGCGTGGCCTGCGGGGGGCGGAACCGGTCCACGCCGGGGACGGCGCTGAAGGTCGCGGTGTGCTCGGTCACCACCTTCGCGCGCAGCAGGTTGGCGCGGCGCACGGCGGGGAACGCACGCGAGTTCCTCCGTGATTCGTCGTTGGACCTCGTCGGCCAAGCCCTTGAGAGGGGGCGGCGCTGACCACGACTTGCAGGTAGAACTCGCCGGGGCCACTTCGCCGCGGCTGAACACCCACTGGCCGAGGCAATCGACGAGGACGGCGTGCGGCAGGTCGAGCGGCGGCCGGTCGTACCACAGGTGGACGCTCGTGATCGGCGACGGGGCCAGTTCCTTCGCCCCGGCGAAGAACGGGTCGGCGGCAAGTTCCGGCGGCAGCAGGTCGGGCACGCGCTCGAACGGCGCCGCGAGGACGAACCAGTCGGCCTCGCGGCGCGAGCCGTCGCGGAGTTCGACCCCCGACACGGCCCCCGTCAGGCGCTTCACCCCACAGTCCTCGACCACCTCGACGCCGTGTCGGTCGAGCCACGCCCGCAGTTCGGGGCCGTAGAACCGGCCGAGCGGCACCGACGGGACGTGGACCGTGAACCCGTCGCGGTGGCGGACGAAGCCGTCGCGGAACACCTTGCGGGCGTACCTCAGCCCGACGCGGTCCACCGTCTCGTTCAGGGCGCTGACGAGCACCACGCCCCAGAAGCGGTCGATGGTGCGCCCCGTCTGCCGGTGCGCCAGCAGCCACTCGCGCAACGGCGGGTCGGCGTCCGGGCGTTCGCGCAGCAGCGCGAGTAGCCCCCACGCCACGCGTAGCTTTTCGACCGGCGTGAGGTAGTGCGCCCCCAGCAGCGCCCGACCGAGGTGGAACGGCGCCGGCCACGGGTCGGCCTTGAAGACGCTGCGCCGCCGGTCCGGCGTGACGAACGTGAGCCGCGGTTGCGGGGCGAGGAAGTGTGCGACGCCGACCGTGCGGCAGAAGTGGGCGAAGTTGGTGCAGCAGCCCATGCTGACGTGCTGGCAGGCGTCGACGAGTTGGCCGGTGGCGGGGTCGGTGAACGAGGCCGGCGCGGCCGCCGAGCCGCGGCCGGGCTTCGAGGACGGTGACCCGGAACCCGCGCGGCGCGAGCTCGACCGCCGCCGCCAACCCCGCCAGCCCGCCCCCGACCACGATCACCCGGTCCAAGTCTCACCCCCCGGCTCCCGTCAGTCCTGCTTCGCCCGCGCCGGCTGACGGTACGGCTCGTCGGCCTCGTACAGCTTCAACCGCTCGCGGTACTCGCGGGCCGTGGCGGCGGCGACGCCCGGCAGCGCAATCGCCTTCTTCTGCGCCGCCACCGCCTTGTCGAACTCCCCCGACTCGGCGTGGGCGGCGGCGAGGGTGTCGAGGTGGTCGGCCACCTTCCCCATGCTCAGGTCGCACAGCTTCGTCGCCAACGCCAACGCCTTCGCCCCGTCGCGGTGCTTGGCCTCCGGGCAGGTGGCCCGAATCCACGCCAACGCGTTGTACGGAACCGGGGCCTCGGGCGCGAGGCGGATCGCCTCTTCGTAGTCGGGGATGGCCTTGCCGAAGTCGCCGGCCGTGTCCCACGTCGCGGCCCGGCGGGTGTACCCGTCCGGCGACTTCGGCGCCAGCTTGATCGCCTCGGAAAAGTCGGCGACCGCCTTCGCCGTGTCCTTCTGCTGGCGCCGGATGTCGCCGCGGCTGATGAACGGGCGGGGGTCCGTCGGGTTGAGGCGGCTCGCTTCCGTGAAGTCGGCGAGGGCCATCTCGTTGTCGCGCAGCAGCGCGTAGGCGAAGCCGCGGTGGTAGTGGTAGTCGGCGTTCTTCGGGGTGAGCCGGATGGCGCGCGTGTAGTCGTCCACGGCGGCGTCGTAGTCGCGACGGCCCATCTCCGCGTACCCGCGGTTGGCAAACGGCTCCGCGAACGACTTGTTGAGCCGGATCGCCTCCGTGAAGTCGGCGACGGCCCGGTCGAAGTCGCCGCGGCGGTCCCACATGAGGCCGCGCTCGTTGAACGCGATCGGGTCGCCCGGCTGGAGGCGGGCGGCCTTGCTCAGGTCGGTCTCCGCCTTCGCCCCGTCGCCCGTCAGCGACCGGACGCGGCCGCGGTTGACGAGCGCGAAGTAGTCGTTCGGGTTCAGCCGCAGCGCCGCGGTGTAGTCGGCGACGGCCTTGGCGTTCTCCTTCAGCTCCGAGTACCGGTTGCCGCGCACGACGTGCCGGTCCGCGGTCGGCTCGATGCGGATCGCTTCCGTCAGGTCCGCCGCGGCCTTGGCGTGCTCGCGGAGTTCGCCGTACGCCTGCGCCCGCAGCTCGTACCCCCACGCGTCGTCGGGGTTGTCGCGGATGTACCGCCCGAAGTGGGCCACCGCGTCGGCCAGTTTGACCACGTCGGCCCGGCGCGTCCACGAGCCGCCGGACCCGGGCGGGTACACGTTAACGATGTGCACCTTCCCGGACGGGAGCACCTTCGAGACCACGGCCGCCGACGGCCGCCAGGGGCCGAGGCTCTCCCCGTCGTCGGCCCGCAGTTCGACGGCCGGCGACTTCGGGAAGACGATCGCCCCGACGAGCGGGTCGTCCTGTGCGAAGGCGGCCAGCGGCACCCCGACGACCACGAGCAGTCCCAACGTCGTGCGCATGAGCGACCCCCGGATCGGTCGAAACACCCCACGAACGTACCCCGCGGCGACGGTCGGTGCAAGCACCCGCCGCGGTTGGGCTACCCATTTGCACTCACCCGCGTATAGTCCCGGTGCGCCGGGGGCCAGCGGGGGGGATGCCGTGGGAGGGTTGCGGGTTCTGGTGGCGTCGTCGGAAGTGGCGGGGCTCGCCAAGACCGGGGGGCTCGCCGACGTGGCCGCGTCCCTGCCGCGGGCGCTGGCCGGCCGGGGGCACCAGGTCGCGGTCGTGATGCCGTACTACGGGGCCGTGCGTCGCACCGGTGCGGTCATCGAGAAGACCGGTGCCGCCCTCCCCGTCCCGCTCGGCGGCCGCACCCTCGCCTGCCGCCTGCTGCGCACCCGCCTCCCCAACTCGGACGTGCCGGTCTACCTGGTCGAACACCCGCCGTTCTTCGAGCGCGACGACGGCCCCGGCCGCGGCCTCTACCAGCAGGGGATGCCCGGCGGCTACAAGGCCGACTACCCCGACAACGCCGAGCGGTTCGTTCTTCTGCCGCGCCGTGCTCGAAGCCGTGCCGTACCTCGGCTTCACGCCCGACGTCATCCACGCCAACGACTGGCAGACCGGGCTCGTGCCGGTGTTCCTCAACGAGGCCTACCGCTCGAAGCCGGCGTACCGGGACGTCCGCTCGCTGTTCACGATCCACAACATCGCGTACCAGGGGATGTACGGCCCCGAGGTGATGAAACTCACGGGCCTCCCCGGGTGGCTCCTCAACCCGGCGCAGCTGGAATTCCACGGGCACCTGAACTTCCTCAAGGCCGGCGTCGTGTTCGCCGACGCGGTGAACACCGTGAGCCCGACCTACGCCCGCGAGATCACCACGCCCGACTTCGGCTGCGGGCTCGACGGCCTCCTCCGCGGCGTGAGCCACAAGCTGAGCGGCATCGTCAACGGCTGCGACTACGCCGACTGGGACCCGAGCCACGACCGGCACATCGCCGCGAAGTACACTGCGGCCACCGTGGCGGCCGTGAAGGCGGCGTGCAAGGCGGACTTGCAGAAGCGCTACGGCCTGCCGCAGAAGCCGGACGTGCCGGTGCTCGGCATGGTCGCCCGGCTCGTCAGCCAGAAGGGCGTCGATCTCGTGTTGAGCGCCGCCCCGGGTTCCTCGACCTGGGGTGCCAGCTGGTATTCCTCGGCGACGGCGACCCCGAGTACCACGACGAGCTGAACACGTTCAAGGCCCGGCACCCGGACAAGGTGGGCGTGTTCCTCGGCTTCCACGAGGGGCTGGCGCACGCGGTGGAGGCGGGGTCCGACCTGTTCCTGATGCCGAGCCGGTACGAGCCGTGCGGGCTGAACCAGATTTACAGCCTCCGCTACGGCACCCCGCCCGTGGTGCGTGCGACCGGCGGGCTGGCCGACACCATCGTCAACGCCACCGAGGAGAACCTTTCGGCGGGCACGGCGACGGGCTTCTCGTTCGGCGAGTTCTCGGCCCGCGCGCTGTACGAGACGGTGAGGTGGGCGCTGGAGCTGTACCGCAACCGGCCGGCGGACTTCGCGCAGGTCGTGCGGACCGCGATGGCGCAGGACTGGGGCTGGGACCGCAGCGCCGCCGAGTACGAGGCGCTGTACCGCAAGGTGAGCCGGGTGATGTAGCCGGGCCGGGCGCGATCAGGATAGTAGCCCCCGCGCCCGCAGTGCCGCCGTCACCGCGCCGAGCGCGTCCCCTCGTCCGTCGCCACCGTGATCGTGTCCGTCGTGTCCCCGGGTTCCCACCCGCCGCGCTGCCCGAGGTACGTCTCCCACGTCGCGTCCGAAGCGTCGCCGGTCCGGGCCGCGAGCCGCGCCCGCACCGTCTCGGGCCGCGCCTCGCACACTACGCCCAGTACCGGCACGCGCCGCCGACGCCTCGAGCTCGACCACGGCCCGGCGCGACGGGCAGCGCCGCGGAACGTGGCGTCGAGCAGCACCCGCTTCCCTTCGAACAGCATGGCGTCGGCCCGCGCCAGGCACGCGGCGTAGGTCCGCTCGGTGTGCGCCGATTCATACAGGTCGGGGCTGCCGCGTTCGGTCTCGGCGAGTCCCGCGAGTTCCTTCCGCACCACGTCCGAGCGGATCAACTCGAAGCCGGCTGCCACCGCTACGCGCCGCGCCAGATGCGTCTTGCCCGTCCCCGACAGCCCGCCGACGGATACGAGCGCGGGCCGCCGCGTCGGCTCTTCCAGCACGCCGAGCGCCAGCAACCAGTGCCCGCGGGCGCTCTCCGCCGCGGCGGCGCGCGCGTCAGCGGGCACCTCGGCTCGGCTCGCTCCATCCCCTCGACCTTCGCCCGGACGACCGCCCGGTACGCGACGTAGAATGGCAGCAGCGCGGCGAGTTCCGCGTCACCTGCCGCGCGAACGTACGCACGCTCCAGGTCGGCTGCGAGGTCTGGGCGGTGGTGGAAGCGGAGGTCCATGAGCACGAACGCGAGGTCGGCAGCCGGGTCGGCGTGCCGGAAGCGGTCGTTGAACTCGACGCAGTCGATGGCGAACGGTCGGCCGTCGGCGTGGAAGTAGACGTGGTCGAGGTGGAGATCGCCGTGCGTGTCGCGCGGCACGCCGCGGTCGGCCCGTGCTTCAATGAGCGGGCGTAGGCGGTCGAGATGAATGTCGGTGAGCGCGCGGAGGCGGGCGAAGACGGATCGGCTGAGCGTGGTGCCGACGTGGGCCTCGGCCTGGGTGAAGTTGTCGCGCGCGTTGCCGGCGACGACCCCGAACCGGCCCCCGGCCGCGACCGCCGGCCCCCCCGCAGCCTGTTGGTGGAATTCGGCCAGGAATTCGGCGAGGCGTGCCATGTCGGCCGCGTTGACTTCCCCGCGCCTCACGCGGTCGAGCAGCGAAGTGCCGTCGGGGAGCCGGGCCATCTTCACCGCCCAGTCGATCGGCTCCCCGGCCCCCTCGACGCGCACCCGCCCGCCGTCCGCAGTCACGGGCACGACACCCAGGTAGACGTGGGGCGCGAGCCGGCTGTTGAGGCGAACCTCCTCCTCACAAAAGTGTTTTCTCAATTCCGGCGTCGTGAAGTCGAGGAAGCCGAGGTTGACCGGCTTCTTCAGCTTGTAGACGAACTCGCCGGCGAGGAACACGGCCGAGATGTGCGTTTGGCGCACCTCGACGCTGTCGGGGGCGTCGGGATACGCCGCCGGGTCGGCGAGGCCGGCGAGGAGGTCGGAGAGGTCCATCGGAGGAACCCCGCGAGAGCGACTGTACGGCCCGCGCCGCGGGTGCTAGACTAGAGGTGTCACGGAGAGGTGGCAGAGTGGTTGAATGCGTCAGTCTCGAAAACTGATTTACCCGCAAGGGTAACGAGGGTTCGAATCCCTCCCTCTCCGCTGTCCTGTCGGCCCCGGTGACGCAAGTCTTTGTCACCGGGGCCTTTGCCTTTCTAGGGCCGTCTCGGCCCCTCCCGGTTGTGGCAGTTTTTGTGGCACTTTGTGGCGGGAGGGTTCTCCGAGGATGACATGCCCCGCTCCCCCTCGTTCCGCGTCGGCAAGGTGACCGGCTACCGCCGCGGCCGCGTCTGGTACCTCTGCTACTTCGAGCACGGCAAGCGCCGCCGCCCCCGCGTCGGCCCCGACCGCGACGCCGCCCGCCAGCTCGCCGCCCAGGTCAACGGGCAGCTCGAGACCGGGGCCCCGGCCGCCCTGTCCTTCGACCCGGTCGACGTCCCCGCCCTCCGCGCCCGCTGGCTCGACCACCACGAGCAGGTCCGCCGGTCCTCGGTCCAGACGATCGCCCGCTACCGCACCGCCACCGACCACCTGCTCCGGTTCCTGACCGGCCGCCCGGTGAAGCACGCCGGGCTGTTCACCGCCGCCCACGCAATCGAGTTCGTCCGCCACCTGCGCAGCGTCCGCGTGTCGCCGAACGGCCACCCCAACACCCCGACCCGCCCGCTCCTCGACAAGGGGGTGCGGTTCGTCCTGGAGTGCTGCCGGGCGCTGTTCCACTTCGCCGCCCGCCGCCGCCACCTGCCGCCGTACGCCGACAACCCGTTCGCCGTCGTCGAGGTCGACCGCATCCCGGTCGAGACCGCCCGCCCGATCGAACTGCTCTCCCCCGCCCAGGAGTGCGCGTTCCTCGAGGCGTGCGACGACTGGCAGCTCCCGGTGTTCCTGACCCTCCTCCTGACCGGGCTGCGGCCGGGCGAGTTGTGCCACCTCCTGCTCCCGGACGACCTCGACCCGGTGGCCGGGGTGCTCCGCGTGCGGAACAAGCCCCGGCT
>JBGAQM010000162.1:0-12962 GCA_044220735.1 Urbifossiella sp.
GCTCGTGACCGGCAGCGCCGACCAGACCGTCCGCCTCTGGGACGTGAACCGTCACCTCCCGCCACGCCCCGCCCGGAAGCCCGCCATGTCCGTCCCGCCCGACCCCCCGGCCCGCGCCGGCAACGACCAGATCTCCACCCACTGGTCGAAGGTCGAGAACCCGGTGCAGTTCGCCCTCCGGTACGCCCCGGCCATCCGGGGCTACCTCGGCGTGTTCCTGAAGAACCCGCACGACGTGGAGGACGTGTGCCAGGCGTTCCTGCTCCGGGTCGTGGAACGCGGGATCGTCGACCGCGACCGCCTGCACAGCCGCTTCCGAGACTACCTGATCGCCGCCGTGCGGAACTCCGCCCTCGCGCACCTCCGCCGCCGCCCGCCGACACACCCGAGTGGCACCCCGCTGGACGAGGTCGCCGCCCCCGAGTCGGTCGAGTTGCCCGGCGACGAGGAGTGGCTCGCCCGCTGGCGGCGGGTCGTGCTGGCCGGCGCCTGGGAGGCGCTGGAGAACCACGAGCGCGAGCACCCCGCGAGTTTGTGCCACACCGCCCTCCGGACGCTGGTGGACCACCCGGGCGAGGGGTCGCCCGAACTGGCCGCCCGCGTCGCGCGGGCGAGCGGCCGCGCCGTGCAGGCCGAGGCGTTCCGCAAGCAGGTCAGCCGCGCCCGCCGCCTCTTCGCCGGGTTCCTCGTCGCCGAGACGGCCCGCACCCTCGACGCGCCCACGCCGCGGGCGGTCGAAGAGGAACTGATCGACATCGGCGTGATGAAGTACGTCGCCCCGTTCCTCCCGGCCGACTGGCGCACCAGCGGGCAACTCATCGACCCCGACTGACCCGCGACCGGAAAAAATCTCCTCCGCCCGGTCACAACCCCGGGTCGCGCGCATCCCTCCTGCGGCGGGAGGGGTGACGCCCCTCCCGCGGGTCCGACGGGCGGTCCGCGGTCTTCGTCCGGCGCTCGCCGGCGCGCGACCCGCCCGGTCCCGCATCAGCCATCCTTGGGGGGAATCACCATGTGCCGCGTTCTCGTCCTGTCCGCCACCGTCCTGCTGGCCCAGACCGCGTTCGTACTCGCGCAGCCGTCCGCCATCATCATCGACGGGCAGGTGGCCGGCGGGAACTTCGTCACCGCTACCTGCACCGTCGGCAAGGCCGGCCAGATCACCGGGTCGGGCGTGCTGTACGGGACGAACCCCGGGACCGGGGCGAACTACAAGTACCCGTTCACCATCAGCCAGGGCTCGACGGCGACGGGGAAGCTCGTACTCACGGGGAAGATGGCGGCCGGTCCGGCGGTCACGCTCTCGGCCACCGTCCCGGCCGGGGACATGGTGTTCAGTTACGTCGTCAACGGGAAGACCGTGTCCCTGGCCGGGAAAGGGTCCGTAACCGTCAAGTGACACTCCGGCCGCCCACCGGTCCTTGGGGGGCGCCGTGTCCGTGAGCGATCGGGGTGGTCGATCGGATTACCGTACTCCGACCAACCCGCCCATCGACGGCGGGTGTGAGGGGGCCGGACAGCGTAACGACTGGGCCGGCACACGTTCGCAACCGTTCCGCGCACTCTCCTGACGGAACACGTTCCAACCAATACGGATCAGGGGGGCGTGTGGATCCCACACGCCCCCTGACCTTGTGGCACTCTGGCGGTGAACCGGGCCGCCGCTCTCACCCGACGTAGATGCCGGTGAGGAGGCCGGGGTACGGCTCTAGGTCGGTGATCGCCGGCCCGCCGTTCGGCCCCAGGGTCTTGCCGAGGAACAACTTCACCTCCGGCCCCGTCGGCGTCATCACCGCCGTCACCAGGTCGGCCAGGGCGTCGCCGTCGGCATTCTTCACCGCCACCTGGACCCCGGCCCGCAGCGCCTGGTCGCCGGCGAAGAAGTTCGTCAGCGTGACGAACTGGCCGGCGCCGGCGTCGGGCCCGAACAGCGACTTGCCGTCCCGCGCCTGCACCCGCGCCCCGCCCCCCGGGCCGCCGCCGAAGATCAGGTCCGCGAACCCGTCCCCGTTCAGGTCGCCGGCCGCCACGTACACCCCGTCGCGCAGGTTCTCGTCGAACGCGAAGAAGTCGTTCGTCAGCCGCTTCGGCGTCGAGCCGGCCTTGAGCGACGTGCCGTCGAACACGGCCACCCGCGGGCCGCCGGTGAGCCCGGCCGACACGATCACGTCGGTCACCCCGTCGCCGTTCACGTCGCCGACGGCCACCCGGGCGCCGCCGCGGAACTTCTGGTCGTCGATGCCGAGGAAACTCGCCACCACCTGCCCGGTGGCGCCGTCGTAGATCACCACCCGGCCGCCGCCGGACGCGTCCGGGGTGACGACGATGTCCGCGCGGCCGTCGGCGTTCACGTCGCCGGCCGCGACGAACAGGCCGCCGGTGAAGCCGGCCCCGAACGGGAAGTCGGACAGGATCGTCTTCCCGGTCGTCGGGTCGAGCACGACGAGCCGGCCCGGCACGCCGGGGCCCGTGCCGGCGATCTCGTCGGCGGTGCCGTCGCCGGTGAAGTCGGCGAGGACCGCCCGCACCCCGACGCCGGCCCCGAACGGGACCGAGGACGACGCCGGCGACCCGTTCGGGTTGAACACGGCGATGGTGCCCGGCCCGCCCGGCCCGGCCGCGGCCCCGAACTGCGCGAACTCGTTCTGGTCAACCGGGTCGTCCTTCCCGGACTTGTGCTTGGTGACGGTGATCGTGAACGTCCGCGCGGCCGACGTGTCCACGCCGCCGTTCGCGGTGCCGCCGTTGTCCATGAGCCGGACGGTGACGGTGGCCGTGCCGAAGCCGTTCTTCGTCGGCGTGAACGTGAGCGCCCCGGTGGCCGGGTCGATCGCCGGCGGCACGTCGAACAGGGCGTCGTTGGTCGTGGTGACGAGAAACGTGAGGGCCTGGCCGGCCTCGTCGGCGGGGCCGGCCGAGATGCCCGTCGCCCAACCGGCCACGGTCGCCGGGCCGTTCTTGCGGCCGACGGTCTGGTCCGGCCCGGCGGTGAAGCTCGGCACGTCGTTCACGGCCGTCACGGTGATCGTGACCGTGACCGGCCCCGACACCTCGGCGGCCGGGTTGCGCACCCGGTACTGGAAGGAGTTCGTGCCGTTGAAGTTCGCGGCCGGGGCGAAGGTAAAGGTGCCGTCCGGGTTCAGCGTGAGGGTGCCGTTCGGCGTCGTCGGGCCGACCAGTTCCGCCACCGACCCGGGGGCCTTGTTGTCGTTCCCCAGCACGCTCGGCGCGGTCAGGGTGCCGTCCTCCAGCACGGTCGCCGTGTCGGCGACGGCGACGGGCAGGTCGTCGTCGAGGATGGTGGCGGTGCCGACGGCGGTGGCGATCGTCGCCCCGGTGGCGCCGGACAGGGCGGCGATGAACGTCTCGTCCAGTTCGTCGGCCGTGTCGCCGGCGATGGTGACGCTAAACGTCTGCGACGCACTGGCAGCCAGCGACGGCGGGATTGTCACCGAGCCGGACGCCGTCGTGTAGTCGCTGCCGGCAACGGCGGTGCCGTCGGCGGTGGCGTAGTTCACCGTCACCGGCACCTCGGTGGCGCCGGTCCGGGTGACGGTGAACGTCACCGCCCCGGCGCCTTCCGCGGCCGAGATCGAGGTGATCGCCAGCGTCGGGGCGGCGTCGTCGTTGGTGATGGTGCCGACGCCCTGGTTGTCGGCGATGGTGGCGTTCGTCGGGCTCGACAGGTTCACGACGAACGTCTGGTCGGGCTCGAACACGGTGTCGCCGGTGACGACGACCGTCACCGTCTGCGTCGTCACCCCGGGGGCGAACGTCAGGGTGCCGCTGGTGGCCGCGTAGTCGGTGCCGGCGAGGGCGGTGCCGTCGGCCGTGGCGTAGTTCACCGTCACCGTCTGCGCGCTCGCGGCCGACAGCGACACGGTGAACGTGAACGTCGTCGTGCCACTGTCGCCCTCGGCCAGCGACACGTCGTCGATCGAGGCGGTCGGGGGCGGGTCGTCGTCGGTGACGGTGGCGACGCCCTGGGCGTCGGCGATGGTGGCCCCGTTGGACGAGTTGGACAGGTTGAGGACGAACTGCTCGGCCGCCTCGTTGGTGGTGTCGTCGGCCAGCGGCACGGTGACGGTGAGCGTCTGCGTCGCGGCCGCCGACGCGGGGAAGTTGAGGGTGCCGGTCGTGGCCGTGTAGTCGGGGGTGCCCGGGGTCGCGCTGCCGGTCGCCACGGCGGTGCCGTCGGCGGTGGCGTAGTCGACGGCGATGGGGAGGGCGGTGGGGCCGTTGAGGGTGATGGTGAACGTGGCCGTGCCGTTCTCGCCGACGGTGATGTCGCCGACGCTGATGGTCGGGGCCGCGTCGTCGTTGGTGATGGTGCCGAGGCCGGAGGTGTCGGCGAGGGTGGCGTTCGTCGGGGCCGACAGGTCGGCGGTGAACTGCTCGACGGCCTCGTACACGGTGTCGTTCGTCAGCGTCACGTCGAACGTCAGCGTCGCGGTCGCGGCGAGCGACGGGGCGAAGTTCAGGACGCCGCTCGTGGCGGTGAAGTCCGGCGTGCCCGGTCCGGCGGGGGTGCTCACGGCGGTGCCGGGGGTGGTGGCGTAGCTCACCCCGATCGGCACCTCGGTGGCGCCGGTGCGGGTGACGGTGAACGTCAGCGTGCCGGCCGACTCGGACACCGTCACGTCGCCGATCGCCAGCGTCGGGGCGGCGTCGTCGTTGGTGATGGTGCCGACGCCCTGGTTGTCGGCGATGGTGGCGTTCGCCGGGCTCGACAGGTTCACGACGAACGTCTGGGTGTTTTCGAACACGGTGTCGCCGGTCACCAGCACCGTGACCGACTGCGTCGTCGCCCCGGGGGCGAACGTCAGGGTGCCGCTGTTGGCCGCGTAGTCGCTGCCGGCCAGGGCGGTCCCGTCGGCGGTGGCGTAGCTCACCGTCGTCGTCAGGCCGCTCGCCGCGGACTGCGTCACGGTGAACGTGAACGACGTGGTGCCGGCGTTCCCCTCGGCCACGGTCACGTCGTTGATGGAGAGCGTCGGGGCGGCGTCGTCGTTGTTGATCGTGCCGACGCCCTGGTTGTCCGAGATGCCGGCGTTCGTCGCCCCCGACAGGTTCACGACGAACGTCTCGTTCCCCTCGAACTTGGTGTCGCCGTTGACCGTGATACTGATCGTCTTCGTGGTCTCGCCCGGGCCGAAGCTCAGGGAGCCGCTCGCGGCGACGTAGTCGCCGTCGGCCGTGGTCGCGGTGCCGTCCGCGGTCGCCCAGTTGACCGTCGCCGTGGCCGTGGGCGCCGGCGACGCGGTGACGGTGAAGGTGAGGACCGACGTGCCGCCGTTCCCTTCGGAGAGCGTCACGTCGCCGATCGAGAAGCTCGTCGGGGGCAGGTTCGTGAGGTTGAAGTTCACGGTCGGGTTCGTCCCGCCGGTCGCGGCCGCGGACACGGCGTACGGCCCGCCGGCGGTGGCGTTGGCGGCGAACGTGCCGGTACTCGCCAGCCCGGAGGCGTTCGTCGTAATGGTGATCGTGTTCGTGGTGGTCGAGAACACGGACGACGCCCCGGCCGCGGGGCCAGTGAACACCACGCTCACGCCCTGCACGGGGTTGTTGTTGGCGTTCCGCACCAGCGCCACCAGCGGGCTGGCGAAGTTCGTGCCGGCCACCGCGCTCTGGTTGTTGCCGCTGGAAATCGAGATGGTCGCGGCCGCGTCGTCGTCGGCGATCGTGCCGGTGCCGCTGGCGGTGGCGTTGCTCGTGCCGGTCACGCCGCTCAGGTTCAACTGGAGCGTCTCGTTCGCCTCGAACAGCGTGTCGCCGGTCACCTGCACGGTCACGGTGGTGCTCGTCGAACCGGCCGCGATCGTGAACGGCGTGCTCGGCAGGGCGGTGTAGTCGCTGCCGGCGGTGGCGGTGACGTTCGCGGTCGCGTAGTTGCCGGCCACCGCCACGCCGCTCGCCGCCGAGATGCTGATCGTGAACGTCAGGTTGACGGTGCCGCTGTCGCCCTCGGTCACGCTCGGGCTGCTCACCGACACGGTGGGGGCGGTGTCGTCGTTGGTGATCGTGCCGGTGCCGAAGGCGGTCGCGTTGGACGTGTTCGTCACGCCGCTCAGGTTCAGCGCGAGCGTCTCGTTGTTCTCGAACATCGTGTCGCCGTTCACCGTCACGCTCACCGTCGTGCTGGTGGACCCGGCCGGGATGGTGAACGCGCCGCTGGTGCTGACGTAGTCCGAGCCGGCGGTCGCGGTCGCGTCCGCGGTGGCGAAGTTGCCGGTCACGGCGAGCCCGCTCGCCGTCGGGATGCTGATGGTGAACGTGAGGGTGGTGGTGCCGGCGTTCCCCTCGGACACGCTCGGGCTGTTGACCGACACGGTCGGCGCCGGGTCGTCGTCCACGATGGTGATCGTCCGGGACGTGGTGCCGCTGATCGTGTAGTTCGCCGACGCCCCGAGCCCCTGGATGATCGTCTCGTTCCCCTCGAACAGGGTGTCGTTGAATAGGGCGACGGCGGCGCTCTGCGAGGTGGACCCGGCGGCGATGGTGACGGTGACCGGGAACGTGGTGGTGAAGTCGGCCCCCGGGGTCGCGGTGCCGCCGGTGCGGGTGACGGACACGTCCGTGGCGACGTTGGCAGTCACGTAGGCCGCGCCGGTGCGGCTCACCGAGTACGAACTGGTCGCGCTCGCCTCGCTGGGGGCCGAGCCGGCGGAGGCGAACTGCACGACCGGCGCCTCGCCGAACCGGCGGAGGACGATGTCGAACGTGGCCCCACTGCCGCTCTCGAACGGCGTGACGAAGTCGCCGGCGGCATTGATCGCCACCGCCACGTTGGCCTGCGACTTGTCGTCGAGGGACGTCACTCCGGCGTTGATCAGGGTCTCCCCGATCAGCACCGTCCCGCCCGAGTTGTACTTCTTGTAGTACGCATCGGTCCCGAGCGCGTCGGCGTCCGTCTCCTCGCCCTCCCCCGTCACCCCGTAGTCCCCGCCGACCGCCGCGGCGACGTGCGCGTTCGACTGGCTCCCGGTCTGGAAGGTGTTCACCAGCGTGTTCACCCCGAGCGGGGTGCCGCCGCTGTTGTACCGCTGCATCACCACGCCGCTGCCGGCGGCGTCCACCCCGGCCGTGTGCCACACCACGACGAAGTTCCCGCTGCCGTCCATCGCCACGTCCGGAGCGCTCTGGTTGTCGGCCGTGACCGCCGTATTCACCAGGATCTCGGCCCCGTTCCTCGCACCGGCCGCGGTCATACGCTGGGCGACCACCTCGTAGGTGTTCGCCGTCCCGCCCGCCTGGTTGTAGCTCCGGAAGGCGACGACGAAGTTCCCGAGGCTGTCCATCCCGACGGCCGGGGAGATCTGGTCGTCCACGTTCCCGACGGTGTTGTTGACCGTCGTCTCGCCGAACGCCACCGTCGGCGCCCCGCTGCCGCCGACGGTGATCCCGCTGTACCCCTTGGCGAAGACGTCCTCGGCGAGGAACGCCCCGCCCCACCAGGTGATGACGAACTGGCCGGCGGAGTTCACCGCCACGTCCGGGTCTTGCTCGTCGAAGGTCGTGGTCGTGTTGACGAGGAATTCGGCCGCGTCGATGGCCGTCCCGGCCGCGTTGTACCGGCGGGCGTACACGTCGAACTGGCTCGCGCCGCTGACCTGGTTCTGGCTCTGCCAGGCGATGACGAAGTTCCCGCTCCCGTCCATGCCGACGGAGGCGTGGTTCTGGATCGTCGAGGTGAAGGTGTTGACCGCCGTCACGCCCCCGGCCGGCTGCCAGTTGGCGTCGTACCGCTGGAAGTAGATGCCGGGGTTGCCGCCGGCATCGGGCGCCTCCCAGGCGACGACGAACGCCTGCCCGTCGGGCCGCATGGCGACGTCGGGCCCCTGGTCCTGACCGGCCGTCGCCGACACCGTCACGTTGGCGGCGTCCAGCGCGAGGAGCGCCGGAACCGAGCGGTCTTCGAGGGCTTCCAGGGACAGGGACTTGGGGCGGCGGCGCATGATGAAGGCCTCAGGGGGGTGAGGGAACGGGCGTGCCAGCCCCGCAGGGGTATCCCGAAAAGATACATGGACTCCAAAAGTCCAGGCTCGATTATAACTTGCCCGGGTTGGTAGCCTAGGCAATTTCCGCCCGAATTCTCGAAGCGTGCGGGGGCACATTCCGGACGACCCGCAGACGCCGGCGAGACAAATCTGGCTGGTTTCAGGTTTTTTCGGTGGAATTCGGGTTGGGCGCTGATACGCTCACAGGCGTTCCACCTACTCCTTCGCGTGGCCCATGCTCGACCGGCTGACGTGCGCCGACTTCGCGGCACTCGTCGGGTCGTCGTTCGAGCTCGACGCCGCGGCCGGGCCGGTCGCGGCGGAGTTGGTCTCGGCCGTGCCGACCGGCGACCGCCGCGGGCCGCGCGGGGCTGGGTTCACCCTGTTGTTCCGCGCGGCGACCGCCGCCGGACTCCCGCAGGGAACGTACCCGCTGGCCCACCCCCGGCTCGGCCGGGTGGACGTGTTCCTGGTCCCGGTCGGCCGCGAGGCCGGCGGGTTGCTCCTCGAGGCGGTGTTCAACTAACCCCCGGAGGTGGCCGTGTCCGAGCCCTTCATCGGCGAGATCCGGATGGCCGGTTTCAACTTCGCCCCCAGAGGCTTCGCGCTGTGTAACGGGCAACTGCTGGCGATCAACCAGAACGCGGCGCTGTTCTCCATCCTGGGCACGACCTACGGCGGGAACGGGACGACCACGTTCGCGCTGCCCAACCTGCAGGGCCGGGTGCCGATGCACTTCGGCAGCAGCGGGGGGAACACCGCAAACCTCGGCCAGGTGGGCGGCGAGGCCAACCACACCCTCACCACCAACGAGTTGGCCGCGCACAATCACCCCCTCACGGGTGCCAAGGCGCCGCCGGCCGACCAGCGCGGCGCCAGCGGGAACCTGTACGGGGCGCCCCAGAATTCCGGCGCGGCGGTCAACTTCTACGACGCGGCGCAGGCCTCCACGCTCAACGGCGGGGTCGTCGGGGCGGCCGGCGGCAGCCAGCCGCACAACAACATGCAGCCGTACCTGTCGGTGACCTTCTACATCGCCCTCCAGGGCATCTTCCCGTCCCGCAACTAACCACCCCATCCGGAGACACCCGTGGCACAGCCCTATATCGGTGAAATCCGCATGGCCGGGTTCAACTTCGCCCCGATCGGGTTCGCCCCGTGCGACGGGCGGTTGCTCCCGATCTCGGAGTACACCGCCCTGTTCGCCCTCCTCGGGACGACCTTCGGGGGCGACGGGCAGACGACGTTCGGCCTGCCCGACCTGCGCGGCCGCATTCCCCTCCACTGGGGGGCGGGGTTCAACCTCGGCCAGGCCTCCGGGTCCGAGACGGTGACTCTGACGACGGCCCAGATCGCGTCTCACACGCACCCGGCGGGCGCCGGCGGCACCGCCGCGACGACGGACCCGACCGGGAACCTGCCCGGGGTCGTGGCGTCGGGGTCCGAGCGCTACGCCGCGGCCGCCGCGGGGCCGGTCGTCCCGCTCGCCGGGACCGCCGTCGGGCCGAGCGGCGGCAACCAGCCGCACAACAACGTCATGCCGAGCCTGGTGATCAACTACATCATCGCCCTCGAAGGCGTGTTTCCGTCCCAGAACTAACCCCGCGGGAGCCGCGCCATGGCCGATCCGTACGTCGGTGAGATCCGGATGTTCGCCGGTAACTTCGCCCCCAACGGGTGGGCGCTGTGCAACGGCCAACTCCTGCCGATCGCGCAGAACACCGCCCTGTTCTCACTGTTGGGCACCCAGTTCGGTGGCAACGGGGTGAGCAACTTCGCCCTGCCGAACCTCCAGGCCTCGGTCCCCATGGGCCAGGGGAACGGGCCGGGCCTGACCCCGCGGGGGATGGGCGAGGTGGACGGCGAGGCCAACCACACCTTGCTGGTGACCGAGATGCCGGCCCACAACCACGCCTACTCGGGCGAGAACGCCAACGCGGCGCTCACGACCCCGGCCGGCAACTTCCCGGCGGCGAACCGGAACGTCACGGCCTACACCGCCCCGGGCACCGGGGGCATCCAGCAGGTGACGATGTCGCCGTTCGCAGTCGGCGTCGGCGGCAACGGTCAGCCGCACAACAACCAGCAGCCGTTCCTGGTGGTCACCTTCATCATCGCCCTCCAGGGCGTCTTCCCGCCGCGCGGGTGAGCGCCCCGCCGCTGTCCCTGCGACCGGCCGGCCCCGCCGACGCCGAGTTCCTCTACCGGGTGTACGCCAGCACCCGGCTCGAGGAACTCGCGCCCACCGGCTGGCCGCGGGAGCAGATCGAGGCCTTCCTGCGGATGCAGTTCCGGGCCCAGGACACGCACTACCGGAGCTACTTCCCAGACGCCGCGTTCGACGTCATCGTCTGCGCCGGCGAGCCGGCCGGGCGCCTCACCGTGGACCGCCGGCCGGCCGAGATCCGCGTCGTGGACATCGCGCTGTTGCCGGAATTCCGCGGCCGCGGGGCGGGTTCGGCGTTGCTGCGGGCGTTGCTCGCGGAGGCGGCCGCGGCCGGGGTGCCGGTGCGGATCCACGTCGAGGCGAACAACCCCGCCCGCCGGCTGTACGACCGCCTGGGGTTCGTTCAGACCGACACGACGGGCGTGTACCACCTGTTGGAGTGGGTGCCGCCGAGGGGGTAAGTCGAGTTCCCGGTCGCGGCCGCGCGCACCACCGCGACCGGGAACCGAACCTCAATCCTTCTTCGAGAGGTGGTCCACCAGGTCGTCGAACTCGCCCTCGTACAGCGTGAAGTCGTAGCCGGCCAGGACGCACTCGAAGTGCGACTCCTTGAACGTGAAAACGCAGTGGTGCAGCGCCGCCCCGCCGACCAGTGCCGGTTGCTCCTCGACCACGTCCAGCACCCACGACGAGTTATTCACCTCGTAGGTGCCGCCGGCGTCCAGCGCCGACGGGTCGGCCGCCCGGCCGTAAATGTCCTGGTCGCCGTCCGTCCGCATCCGCCACGCCGCGCACTGCGTCAGCCGCACGACCGCGACGCCGGTGCCGACCGACCGGCCGCGGCGGTCGGTCTGGTGGGCGTCGAACAGCAGGTAGTCGTAGTCCTCGGTCTGGAAGACGAGCGGGCCGATCACGTGGTCGGCGATGCGCACGGCGCCGACGCGGAACGGCTTCACCACGTCCGGCTCTCCCGCCCCGGCACGGGCCGGGGCCGCGAGGCCGCCCCCGACGCCCGTCGCGCCGGCGGCGAACAACTGCTTCAGGAACCCGCGCCGCGAGTCGCGCTTGGTCGAGAGGGTAGTCACGGTGGCGCCTTGGGAGTGGGGTCCGTCGCTCGTCCGGTCGGACGAGCGGCACGGTGGCCGAATTATCTCCATGCGCAACCTATCCGCCGCGCTGGAGGGGTGTCAAGGACCGACGTCCCACGAACTCGGGTCCGAGTGCGAGTTGGGGTAGGGTGGTATCGTCTCCCACCGCCACCCCAACGCACACATGGCGGGTTACCAACTCCCGGTGGCGTTCATCCCGGTGGCTTTCATGGTTGAGGTGAACAATTGGCGCGTATCACGGCCGTAGACGCCACGGGAAAGCGCTCGTTCAGGCCACGCGGACGCAAAGGGTGGCAACGCTGTTCGACCTGAGTTATGCGTACGCCGGTCGGGAAATGAAGAAGGGGTTACGACTTTCGCCGTAACCCCTTGTCCTGCTTACAGTGCCGAGGAGAGGACTTGAACCTCCACAACCTTGCGGTTACTAGAACCTGAATCTAGCGCGTCTCGCCCTGGTGTTGCACATCGGTAACGCTTCGGTGGCGTTGATTCCTCACATTTTCAAAGAGAATCCGCCCGCGGCACTGGCGGGCAGCGTTGGGGTGACAGAGCCCCCACACAGCCAAGAAGTGTACCAAACGTGTACCAATCGCACCACGGCAGTTACCCCTTCTTCGGCAGCAGCCCCTCGCGAAGGTAGCGGTGCAGCTTGGCGTGCGGGAACGCGCAGATTCACGGACCCGCTCAAGTTTGTGCTGCGTCCGGGTCTTGTCGCTGAGTTGTCGGACCGTCGGGCCGCGGGCGGCTTCCGCCGAGCGGATCGACTAGATCATCCGCCCGGCGGCAGGGAGAATGACCCGGCTGGGCCACCCGACACGGCGGGGGCGCGGGAGGTGGCGTCATGGGAACAGGCGGGTCGGATGAGAAGTACCGCCGAGCGGTCGAGACGATCACCGCGAACTGCGGGGGCGCGGCCGGGGTCATCATGGCCGGTGACCGGACCCGGTTCACCGACCGCAAGGTTCGCGAACTCGCCGGCACGTCGCCCGAGTATCAGCGGCACGTCCTCGGTCGGGCGGCGGCCGGGGGCGCGAATCCGTTCCGCATGACCGCCGCCACCCTGCTCGTGTACGACACGGTCCGGTTCGGCGAGGTCACCAGCCGGCTGCACCGGGCGGTCGGGATGGTCCGCAAGGAGGCCGCGCTCCTGACCAGGGCCGTCGAACGGGGGTCGGTGACCGACCGCCTCCCCGACCGGCTGCTCACCCTCGACTTGGTCGCGGGGCAGGCGGCCCGGCTCCTCGAGCTACTGACCGGGCTAGTCACAGTGACCGCGACGGACGTCAGGGCGACCCGGTCCCGCAGGTCGGGCGCGGCCGTGACCGACAAGTTGTACGCCGCGGCCGGGCTCGGGCTGATCGCCAAGAACGTCCGCAACGTGGCCGCCCTCCGCCCGGAGCACCGGCCGACCGACCGGCAGCAGGAGGTCGCCGTACGGCTGACCGCCGAGGCCCTCGATCTCGCGGTCGCGGCCCGGGACGCCGCCCGCCGAGCCTTCGGGCGGGCCGACGCGGCGTGTCGGGTACGGCCGGCCCGGACGCCGACGCGGCGGGTGATTACTCACGCCGGCCCGGACGGGGACGCGGTCGCGACGGCGTGGTTGGCCGAGCGGTTCCTGTTCGCCGGCGAGCCGGTCGAGGTGTTGTTCGCCCCGCGGGAGCGGGTGCTTGGGGCGTACCGGGCCGGGGA
>JBGAQM010000163.1:0-13433 GCA_044220735.1 Urbifossiella sp.
GCTCGTTCACGAAAAGTCAATCCCCCCCAGGTGTCGCGCCCGACGCGAGTGCAACCGGCGTTGGCGGCGGGCCGCCGGTGAGTTACAACGGAGGGGTGCCTCGGGACGGGGCACTCGCCTGCCTGACCCGGATCGGGCCGCACGGACCGCGGCCGCGGGGTTGTCGGAGGTCGAACCCACATGGCGCGATCGAGCGCCGACCCCGAAGGGGTCACGCGGTCGGGGACGGTCGGCGTCCGCCGGTCACACCGCTTCCTACACGGCCTGAAGACCGCCGAGCGCGTCGTCTTCGTCTCCCACGTCCAGCCCGACCCGGACAGCCTGGGCAGCATGCTCGGGCTCGCCCACCTGGTCGAGCAGAAACTCGGCCTGCCCACGCTCGTCACCCGCGACGGCCTCATCAGCCGGGCCGAGAACCGGGCGATGGTGAAGGTGCTGAACGTTCAGTTGACGAAGGTCGAAGACGTGGACTGGCGGCCCGGCGACGCCGTGGTGATGGTGGACAGCCAGCCGAACACCGGCCGGCACACGCTCCCCGAGGCGGTCCGGCTGTACGCCGTCATCGACCACCACGACACCCCGGGCGACCTGGAGGGCGTGCCGTTCACCGACATCCGCGCCTCACACGGCGCGACCTGTACCGTGGTGACGAAATACCTCCGGGAGCAGGAGTGCGACATCCCCGAGAAGTTGGCGACCGCCCTGCTCTACGGCATCGAAACGGAGATGGCCGGCTTCCCGCGAGAAGCCAACCCCGCGGACGACGACGCCCTCATATTCCTGTACCCGCTCGCGGACAAGGACCAGATCGCCCAGATCCGCAACGCCCGGCTGCCGCACAGTCACTTCGAATGCCTGCTCCAGGCGTTGCAGAGTTCGTTCATCTACGACAACCTCATCATCAGCTGGGTGGACGACTTGCCGCAGCCGGAGCAGGCCGCGGAGGTCGTCGATTTCATGATCCGCTTCGACCAGGTGGACTGGGCCGTGTGCGGCGGCGTGTACAAGGACCAACTCATCCTCTCCGTCCGCGCCGCGATGGCCAACGCCCGCTCCGGCGACATCCTGCGCCAGGTGGTCGGCAGGCTCGGCAAGGCCGGCGGGCACGACCGCCGCGCCGGTGGCAGCATTCGGCTCAACAGCACGGCGCCGAGCGCGATCGACGAATTGCAGGCGGAGTTGCGGCGTCGGTTCCTGAAAGCCCTGAAGATCGACGAAACCCGCGGACAGCGGTTAGTCCCGCTCCGTGAGATGCTGCAGAACTTGCAGTCTTGACCGTAGGGGTGGCCGGCCGGCTGTGGGTACAGTCGCCGGCCACCCTGACCAGCCGGCTCACAGCAGCCATCCGCCCAATCCGCTGCACCACTTCGCAACATCTGCCCGATTTTGCGCACCCCGACGCGACCGGCCGGATTTGCCCAATCCGGGCAACCGGTTGTGTCGTCGGAGTTTTCGCCAAGCCGCCGAAAGCCTTCTCAACTCCGACCGACGACCGTGCCGAGACGAGAACGGTTTGCGGCACGGCGGTTGCAAGCGGCCGACAGACGGCAACACGACGGGTCGCTGGAATCATCGAATCCTTGTGGTTCACACTCGACTCGAAGTTGTGCCGGTCGGGGGAGTTGGGTCGAGCGAGTGGGGACCATCCCATGGCCGGCCCCGAAAGGCTGCCCCAACACGACACTAGTTACCAGTAGGGACCGACACGGTGTCGATCCCGTGACCCCTGAACCCGTCAGGCTCCCACCGGTAACAACCGGCCGGAAGCTAAGCCCCCTGGAGGTGGCGAGCCGTGGCACGAACCGACGCACTCCTGCAACTCCATAAGATCCTGGTCGCCCGCCGGACCGAACTGCGCAAGCGGCTCGGTATGGAACTGGATATTCTCTCCGCCGGCAAGGGAATGCAGCGAGCGGGTGACGCCGCCGACGCCGCGTTCGACAGCAGCGGCGAGGAGCTTTCGTCGCAGCTAGCGGAGCTCGAAGCGAAGGAACTCGTTCAGGTCGAGCGGGCCATCCGCCGGCTCAAGAACGGCACCTACGGCACCTGCGAGGGCTGCCAGGTGAAGATCCCGATGGCTCGCCTGTCGGCCCTCCCGTACTCGACGTTGTGCATCAAGTGCCAGCGCGAGTTCGAGCGCGACGGCAGCGTCGGCGACTACACCGGCGAGGCCGACTACGGCCGCATGACCGAGCATGGCAACATGGACGAGCGTGAGTTCCGCATCGCCGACCTCGAGATCGACTTGAGCCGGTAACGCCGGTTACACGGCTCCAACAAGGCCCGCGGCTTTTACCGGCCGCGGGCCTTGTGCGTTTCGTACGGCCACCGCCCCGCCCCACTTCGCCGAACCCGTCCCGATTTCCTCCAGCCCCTTGCCCCGCCCCTGTAGAGTGCGGGTGAGGTTCGTTCCGGCTGGGAGGGTCGCGCATGGTCCGTCGGTTCGCCGTGGCGGTGGGGCTGGGTGGGTGTGCCCTTCTGGGCGGGGCCGCCGTACAACTCGCGTTCCACGCGCCGACGCCCGCCGTCGCGCAAAACCTCCCCTTGCCGCCGCTGCCCGTCGCGGCCGACGTCGGCACCGTCGTGCAGCCGACGGACCGGTTCCCGACCGTGGTCCGCGGCGTGTCGCCGGCCGTGGTCGCCGTCGATGCGGTGAAGCCGAACCCGGCCGCCGCGACGGGCAAGGCGAAGGAGGAATCCGGGTCCGGCGTTCTCGTTCGCTTCCCGGGTATCGCTGGCACCGTGGTCGTGACGAATAACCACGTCGTCGGCGACGCGCCGCGCGAGAAGGTCTACGTCACCCTGTCCGACGGCCGCATCCTCCAGCCGACGCGCATTCTGGCCGACCCCGAGTCGGACGTCTCGTTGCTCCAGCTGGCCGACGAGTCACTCCCGGCGTGCAGCTTCGCCGACAGCGACCGCGTCGTACGCGGACAGTACGTACTCGCGTTCGGGAGCCCGTTCGGCCTGAACCAGACCGTCACCCACGGCATCATCTCGGCGACCGACCGCGGCCAGATCAGCCTCGGCTCGACGATTCGCATCAAGGAGTTCCTACAGACCGACGCGTCGATCAACCCCGGCTCCAGCGGCGGGCCGCTCGTGGACCTGGACGGGAAGGTGGTCGGCATCAACACGGCGATCGCGTCGCAGAACGGGAACAACACGGGCGTGTCGTTCAGCATCCCGGCCAACCTGGTGAAGCGGGTGGCGGGGCAACTTTTCGAGAAGGGGGCCGTGACCCGCGGCTACCTGGGCGTGCAACTGGCGGCGACGATCGACCCGGCCGAGGCGCTGCGGCTGGGGCTGTCGAAGGTGTGCGGCGGGCTGGTCGAGATCGTCCACCCGAACACACCCGCGTCGGCCGCGGGGCTCCGGGCCGGGGACGTGGTGCTGCGGCTGGAGGACGTGGAGCTCCGGGACGAACACCACCTCATCAACCTGATCTCGGCCCTGCCCCCGGGCCAGCGCGTGCGACTGGCCGTGTGGCGGGACCGGCGTGCCGAATCGGTCGTGGTGGCAATCGGCGAGTACGCCGCCGGGCGGCAGGCGTTCCGGCGGAAAAGCGAACGGCGCGACGTCAGTCCGCCGGTCGGGGTGGCAGGTGCCGCATCCCCACCGGCGGACTGACGTCGCGCCGCCCACCCAGACTCCTGGCGCCTCTTAATCCTCGTCCTTGTTCCGCTTCTGCAGGAAGATCATCAGGCCGACGAGGCCGAGCAACAGCACGATGCCGATGGCGAAGAACTGCCAGCTGCCGATGAACTCGCCCATACCTCGGTCCTTCCCGATGTGGTGGATCGTGTGCCCCGGACGGACGGCCGGGCGGGCGGGGCGACAAGTGTGCCGCGACCGGCGAGTCAACGACCCGTGTTCTACCTCCCCGCCCGGGCGCGAGCAAGCGGCCACGCGGATTTTTCACTACTCCGCGAAAACCCCGCCGCCCCCCCGAACCCGTGACCGGGCCTTGCCATCCGTTCTCCGGGTTCTGTAAAACAGAGCGCTGGTCACCCTCTCCCCGACCACGCCCAACGAGCCCGGGTACCACACCCCCCGGACTCTCACCCGGAACCGATACTCCCCTCTTTCCAGTGGTGACAGTGACGATGAGCCATCAGGCGGGTCTTGCGCGGGTTCGCAGCGGCGAACTCCTGTACACGGACGAGGTCGGTCGGGACGCCTGCGGCATCGGGGGGGTCGCAGCCCGGGACGGCAAACCGTCGGCCGAGGTTGTGCAGAAGGCGCTCAACGCCCTCCGGTGCATGGAGCACCGCGGTGGCGTGTGCGGCACCGCCGGCGACGGCGCCGGCCTCACCGTCGCGCTCCCCCAGGCGTTCTTCCGCGAGCAGGCCAAGAAGCTCGGCTTCGGCGCCGGCCTGAAGGACGCCGACGCGCTGGCCGTCGGCTCCTTCTTCTTCCTCGACACGGACCCGGCCAGGATCGACGCCGCACGCGCGCTCGTGCGCGAGGTACTCGACGGCGGGACCGTGCGGTTCCTCGGCTTCCGCCCGGTTCCGACGAACGAGGACGTGCTGCCGGCGTCCGCGAAGGCCGTGCGCCCCGGCGCCATCGAGCACGCCTTGTTCCAGGTGACCGGCGACCCCGACGACGCCGAGAAGCAGTTGTACCGCCGCCGGCTCGTCCTCCGCGAGCGCGCCCGCGCCGCCGGCCTCGGCGTCTACGCGTGCTCGCTGTCGGCGAAGCTCATCAGCTACAAGGGGCTCCTGACGAGCCCGCAACTCGGCGACTTCTACGCCGACCTCACCGACCCGGCGTTCGAGACCGGCATCGCCAGCTTCCACCGCCGTTACAGCACGAACACGTTCCCGAACTGGACGCTCGCGCAGCCGTTCCGGCTGGCGTGCCACAACGGCGAGATCAACACCGTCCGCACGAACCGGAACGCCGTGTCGGCGTTCTCGCGCGGCCTGACGCCGCCGATCCCCGGCGGCGAATTGTGTTCGCCGAAGATGTCCGACTCGGCCAGCCTCGACGAGTGGGTCGAGTACCTGGTGCTGGAGCAGAACTGGAGCCTGCCGCGGGCGCTGCGCCTGTCGATCCCGCCGGTCTGGGACACGGAGGCCGACATCTGGGGGCAGGAGGCGTTCGACCTCTTTACGTACTACCGCCGGGCGTTCGGCAGCCTCGCGGCGTGGGACGGCCCCGCCGGCATCATCGGCACCGACGGCCGCACCCTCGTCGGCCTCGTGGACCGGATGGGCCTCCGCCCCGTCCGCTGGTGCTCGGACAAGCGCGGCTGGCTGTACATCGGCAGCGAGTCGGGCGTGTTCGGCCTCGACCCCACCACCATCGTCGCCAGCGGCCAGTTGCAGCCGGGGCAGATGATCGCCCTCGACACGGCCACCGGCGAGCGGCTCGACAGCTACCAGATCATGGACCGCGTGGTGGCCGAGGCGAAGGCCGAGCTCGGCAGCGTGCAGGAGTTGAACCGCCGCCAGATCACCATCCCCGAGGGCTTCGACTACACCCGGCAGATCGACGACGCCGTGGGCGCGATGCTGTCCGACCGCGACTGGAAGCTCGACCACCTGTTGCAGGCCGCGGGCTGGGACTTCGAGCGTGCCGTGTTCGTGAAGGACATGGCGAAGCTGCGGAAGGAGCCGCTGTCGAGCATGGGGCACGACCGCGTCCTGACGGTGTTCTCCGACCACCACCCGACGCTGTTCAAGTACCTCCAGCAGACGTTCGCCGAGGTCACGAACCCGCCGATCGACCCGTACCGCGAGGGCGGGGCGATGTCGCTGGCGACGTACCTCGGCCGCGGGCCGAAGGCCGCGCCGGGGGCCGACGACCTGCCCGTGAAGCAGATGGAACTGCCGAGCCCGGTCATCTCCGACGCCATCGTCGAGGAGATTCGGCAGAACGAGGTCCTGGGCTTCAAGCTGCTCGACGCCACCTTCCCGCTGTCCGGCGGGGCCGAGGCGCTGCGGTCGAGCCTGGTCGCGCTCCAGAGCGCGGCGGAGAAGGCCGTTCACGAGGGCTTCCACGTCCTGTGCGTGTCCGACCGGGAGGCGTGCAAGCGCGGCATCTACCCGGTGCCGTCGCTGCTGGCGCTCGGGGCCGTGCACAGCTACCTGTGCCGGCAGGGGCTCCGCGACCGCTGCTCGCTCGTGGTGCAGGCCGGCGACATCCAGGAAGGCCACGACATCTGCGTGCTGGTGGCCTTCGGCGCGGACGCCGTTCACCCGTACCTGATGCTGCGGCTCGTGAAGGACGGGCTGGTCTTCAAGGACGCCGACACCAAGCAGGAGACGCGGCTCGAACCGCGCGAGGCGCTGGAGAACCTGTTCGCCGCCCTGGAGGACACCACGAAGAAGGTGATCTCCAAGATGGGGATCACGACCATCGAGGGGTACCGCGGGGCGCAGCTGTTCGAGGCCGTCGGGTTCGGCGCCGAACTGATGGAGTTCCTGGGCGACTTCCCGAGCCGCGTCGGCGGCATCAACTTCGCCGAGTTGGTCGAGGACGCCCAGTGGCGCGTCGCCCGCGCCGAGGAGATGGTCGCCAAGAAGAAGGAACTGGGCAAGAACATGGACTACCGCGCCTTCACCGGCGCGGTGCGGATGGCGCTGCGAAACGCGGTGAAGGAGGCCCACCCCGAGCCGGAGGGCGGCGGGGGCGAGATGGCGTACACGGCCCCGCCGACCGCGGCCGACCCCGAGGCGCCGCAGCGGATCGGCGCGAAGTGGGTGAAGTTCACCAACATGGTGAACACCCGGGTCCCGACGGTGTTGCGCGACCTGTTCAACATCAAGCCGGGGACCGCGGTGCCGGTCGAGGGCGTCCAGCCGGCGCGCGACATCGTGGCGAACCACTTCCGCGGCGCGGCGATGAGCCACGGGGCGCTGACCGGCGCCTCGCACATGACCATCGCCGCGGCCGTCAACGAACTCGACGCCCTCAGCAACAGCGGCGAGGGCGGCGAGGCCCGCTGGCGGAACGACATCCCCGAGCGGGCGTGGGGGCCGTACTGGGACAAGGTCCGCAAGCAGCGGCAGGAGCACCCCGAGATTTACACCCTCGGCGGCAAGATCGAGCGGAGCCGGTTCCGCAGCCGCATCCGCCAGATCGCCAGCGGTCGGTTCGGCGTCGACGCCGAGTACATCGTCAACGCCGACGAGATGTCGATCAAGATGGCGCAGGGCGCGAAGCCCGGCGAGGGCGGCCAGCTGATGGGGAAGAAGGTCACGGCCGAGATCGCCGAGATCCGCTTCGCCAAGCCCGGCACCGACCTTATCAGCCCGCCGCCGCACCACGACATCTACTCGATCGAGGACCTTGCCCAGCTCATCTACGACCTGAAGGCCGCGAAGCCGGGCATGCCGGTGTCGGTTAAGCTGGTCGCGGTCGAGAACGTGGGCACAATCGCCGTCGGGGTGGCGAAGGCTGGCGCCGACATTATCGAGATGGACGGCATCGACGGCGGCACCGGCGCGGCGATGGTGTCGAGCAAGGAGCACGCCGGTCTGCCGAGCGAGATGGGGCTCGCCGAGGCCCACCAGGCGCTGGTCGTGAACGGCCTGCGCACGGCGGTGAAGCTCCGCGTCGGCGGTGGCATCAAGAACGGGCACGACGTCATCAAGTACGCCCTGTTCGGGGCGGACGAGTTCACCTTCGGCCAGGGGCTGATGGTGTCCGTCGGCTGCATCGTGTGCAAGAGCTGCCACATCCCGAACTGCCCGACCGGGATCACCGGCAGCCCCGAAATCTTCAAGGGGCACCCCGAGCACACGAAGGCGTACCTCATCACCGTCGCCGAGGAAGCCCGCCAGTTGCTCGCGCAGATGGGCTTCACGCACCTGTCGCAGATCACCGGCCGGTCCGACCTGCTGGTGCGGCGCGACGACCTGAAGGCGAAGCACCCGCGGGCGGCGCTCGTGGACGTGAGGCGGTTCATCCAGCCGGACATGGCGCTGGTCGGGCTCGACGACCGCTACCCACAGGTCGGCGCGCCCGGCGTGTGCGGCGGCGACTCGTTCACGCTCAACGGTCGCATTCTCAGCGCCGCCCACGACGCCATCGACACCGCCCAGAACGCCGACATCGTGTTCCGCGTGCGGAACTCGGACCGTTCGGTGGGGGCGACCGCGGCCGGCATGATCGCCCGGCTGTACGGCCGGGAGGGGATGCCGAACCACCGCAAGATCAAGGTCCGCCTCGACGGCGAGGCGGGGCAGAGCTTCGGGGCGTGGTGCGTGAACGGCCTCGACCTGGAGCTCCGCGGCTTCGCCCAGGACGGCGTCGCCAAGGGCATCAGCGGCGGCACCGTGGTTGTGACGCTCGACTACACCGCCAGCGACTACGGCGGTGAGATTCAGAGCGTGGCCGGGAACAACGTCGGCTACGGCGCGACGGGCGGCACGATCTTCGTCGGCGGACGGGCCGGTCACCGCCTGGGCATCCGCAACAGCGGCGCGACGATCGTGGCCGAGGCCGCCGGGAAGTACGCCTGCGAGTACATGACCCGCGGCCGGGTGCTGATCCTGGGGCCGGTGGAGAACGAGATCGGCAGCGGCATGACGGGCGGCGAGCTGTACGTGTTCGACCCGCACACCGAGGTGCCGGCGAAGCTTCACAGCAAGAGCGTGGCGGTGATCGATTGCACCCACGTCGATTACGAATGGATGCACCCGCTGCTGCACCAGTACTTCGCCCGGACGGGGAGCCGGCAGGCGGAGTTGATCCTGAAGAACTGGGCCGAGATCCGCCGCGGTCGTCGGCTGCGGAAGGTGCTGCCGCTGGCCGTGGCTCGCGCGATGGAAGACCTGAAGACTGCCGGCACGAACGCTGGATAAGGTGAAACGACCGAGCGGGGTCGCGTCGCCCCGTGCGAACCCGTCACGGTAAGCGACGGGTTCGCACGGGCGCCGACGCGACCCCGCTCGTTACGCGAATAGCTCCGCGACCTTGCAATTGAACCCCGGCAGCACGTCCCCGCCGTCGAGCGTCGCTTCGGCCTCCAGCACCCGCGACTCCAACGGCTCTGTGATGATCGTGACCGTCCGGTCAGCCGGGTCCACGATCCAGACGGCACGGACGCCGGCGAACAGGTACTCCTTCGCCTTGTCCTTGAGCTTCCGCATCGAGTTCGAGGGCGACACCACTTCGACGCACAAGTCCGGTGTCTCGGTGTGGTACTTCGTCACTTCCAGCCCGAGGGGTAACCGAGCGACGCTGTAGAAGCTCACGTCCGGGCCGCGCACCGTGTCCGGTCTCCGCTCCGTCACGGTCCCACTCTCGGTCGCCACACGTCCAACCGGTTTGGCTTTCAGAAACGACTTGATCAGGAACCCGACCTGAAACTGAACCTCACCGTGCCGGAATCCGGGGCTCGGCACGTTGACGACCTCCCCTCGTACCAACTCCTGCTTCGACCCGTCGGTCGGTTCCGGCAGATCGAAGTATTCCTCGGCCGTGAGTAGCGCCGTCGTGGCGGGTGACATCGGGTGTTCTCCGGTTACTTCGCGGGGGTCAGGTGCGCCGCGTCGAGCTTGTCCACGCTCCACAGCAGGCCGCGCGTTACCAGGTCGAGGTAGCGCGGGTCGGCGACGGTGTCGTTGTTGTGGCCGAGGGTGGTGCCGAAGACACGCGTCTTGCCGTTGTACCGGTTCGTCCACGCCACCACGGCCTCCTCCGTCCGCTTCTCGCCGTTCTTCGCCGTCACCGTCTGCTTGCCACGGGCCACCGGCTGCGCCGTCTCGTGGAGCTTGCCGGTGAGGTTGTTGTAAAGCTCCTCGTTCTTCGTGGTCCAGCCGGTCAGCCCCTTCGTGATCGGGCTCGCCGGGTCGGTATAGCTCACGTCGATCGGCTGCTGCGGGCCGTGGCCGGTCGTCGCCAGGCCGGTGAACTCGTACCACGGCGTCGCCTTCGGGAAGCCCTCGGTGCGGTAGCAGTGCATCCCGCAGTGGATGACGACCCCCGGCAGCCCGGCCTTGTGCGGCGCCAGGATGCGCTCCACCACCTTTGGGTCCTTCACGTCCGACGAGCACTCGTCGTGGACGACCACGTCGAAGCCCTTGTACCAGTCGTCCTTCTCGTACACCGGGTTCAGGTGCTTGGTGCCGGTGTCGGGGTCGTAGCTCACCGTCCACACCACGTTGGCGCGGGCGGAGATGCCCTTGGTCAGCAGTTCCTGTTGCTTCTTGTAGTCGTGGCAGCATCCGCCGATGACGAGCAGCGCCTTGATCGGCGGGGCGGGCGGTTGGGCGGGCGCGCCTACGGCGGCGACGAGCACGGCCGCGGCGACGGCGGCGAGGACGGGGGCGGTCCGGGTCATGGGGCGGGTCGTCCGGTGGGAAAGGGGAAGGACATTGAGGGCGAACCGGGGGCGTGAGCCCCGGGATATCTCGATGGCACGAGCCGCGCAGCCCTGGTGGGGGCTCACGCCCCCGGCTCGCCGGGTGGTCACTCACCGACCTGTGCCAACGGCACTCGGCGGGCCTGGATGCTTTGTGCCTCGGCGTCGTCGGCGTAGTCGCTGTGGCACGCGGCCTTGTCGTGGTCGGCGCCGACGGCCTTTTTCGTCTTGCTCGCCAGCCGGTGAATCTCGGCCGGGCTCAGCACGCCGCGCTTCTCCAAAATCTCGCGCTGCTCGGCCGACAGCGCGGCCGTCACCTTCGCCTTGCCGCGCTGGTAGTCCTCGTCCTTGCCGGACGCGAACTCGACGATCTCCTTGCTGATCCGCACGCTGCACCAGTCGTGGCCGCACATGGCGCAGAAGTCGGTGTCCACGTCCAGGTCTTCGTCGTGGTACGCCCGCGCGGTGTCGGGGTCGAAGCTCAGCTCGAAGTGCTTCTCCCAGTTCAGCGCGGCACGGGCCTTCGTCAGTTCGTCGTCGCGGTCGCGCGCCCCGGGGATGCCGAGGGCCACGTCGGCGGCGTGGGCGGCGATCTTGTAGGCGATACAGCCCTGCTTCACGTCGTCCTTCTTCGGCAGGCCGAGGTGCTCCTTCGGCGTCACGTAGCAGAGCATCGCGGCGCCGTGGTACGCGGCGGCGGTGGCGCCGATGCACGACGTGATGTGGTCGTACCCGGGGAAGATGTCGGTGACGAGCGGCCCGAGGACGTAGAACGGCGCCCCGTGGCACACCGTCCGTTGCAGCTTCATGTTGTACTCGATCTGGTCGAACGGCACGTGCCCCGGCCCCTCGACCATCACCTGCACGCCCTTCCGCCACGCGCGTTCCGTGAGTTCGCCGAGCGTGTACAGTTCCGCGAGTTGGGCGGCGTCGGTGGCGTCGGCGAGGCCGCCGGGGCGGAGGCCGTCGCCGATCGAGAACGTCACGTCGTACTGCCGCATCACGTCGCAGATGTCTTCCCAGTGGGTGTACATCGGGTTCTGCGCGTCGTGGGTGATCATCCACTTTGCCAGCAGCGACCCGCCGCGGCTGACGATGCCGATGAGCCGCTTGCGGATGTACTGCAGGTGCTCGCGCAGCACGCCGGCGTGGATGGTGAAGTAATCGACGCCCTGCCGGGCCTGGTGTTCGAGCGTGTCGAGGATCATCGCCGGGGTCAGGTCTTCGATCTTGCGGCCGATGATCATCGAATAAATCGGCACGGTGCCGATCGGAACCGTACTGGCCCGAATGATGGCGTCGCGGGTGGCGTTCAGGTCGCCGCCGGTGGACAGGTCCATCACCGTGTCGGCGCCCCACTTCTCGGCCCAGCGCAGCTTCTCGACCTCCTCGTCGGTGCTGCTCGACACCGGCGACGCGCCCATGTTGGCGTTCACCTTCGTCTTGCTGCCACGGCCGATGGCCATCGGGTCGAGGCGGTAGCCGAGGTGAACGGTGTTCGCGGGGATGACCATCCGCCCGGCCGCGACCTCGTCGCGGACCTGTGCGGCGCTGAGGTGCGCTTCTCGCTCGGCGACGCGGCGCATCTGCGGGGTGATGACGCCGAGGCGGGCCGATTCGAGTTGCGTGACGGGCGTGAAGCCGGCCGGGAACGTGACACGCCGGACTGTGCCGTCCCCCTGCGTGAACGCGACGCTGCCGCGGGCCGCGTCGAACCCCTTGCCGACAGCGCCGTTCGCGGCCGCGGCCGACACTTCTTCGCTGAACCAGCCGTCGGGCAGGAAGTCCCACGCCGTCTTGTCGGACGCCGCCGGCATCCCCGGAGTGTCGGGCGACGAGAACGTTCTCGCGCCGAGCGAGCCAGGGGTGAGTGCGGGGCGATTGGCGAAGCTGCCGGGCGTCGTCCCCTGCGCGGTCGAGGACGGGTTCAGCCCGAGCGGCGGGAGGGGGTACTGGTTCATGTCGCGTCCGTGGCGAAGGGTCCTTCCGTCAGAATAGCCGGCCCCGGCTCACTAGAACACCCGCACCCGTCCCCGAGGAGCCTCCCCGATGCGAACCCTCGTCGCGGTCGTCGTCGCGCTCGCGGCCGCCGCCCCCGCCCGCGCCCAGGAGCCGAAGCGGCCGCCGAACATCGTCGTCGTCTTCACCGACGACCACGCCTACCAGGCGGTCAGCGCCTACAACCACCCGCTCAAACTGAACCTGACTCCGAACATCGACCGCCTGGCGAAAGAGGGCGTCCGACTCGACCGCTGCCTCGTCCCCAACTCGATCTGCGGGCCGAGTCGGGCGGTCCTGCTCACCGGGCGGTACAGCCACTCGAACGGCTTCTACAACAACACCAATAGCCGGTTCGACGGCAGCCAGACGACGTTCCCGAAGTTGCTCCAGCGGGCCGGCTACCAGACCGCCCTGTTCGGCAAGTGGCACCTCGTCTCCGACCCCACCGGCTTCGACACCTGGCAAATCCTTCCCGGACAGGGGCAGTACTACAACCCGCCGATGAACCGCATGGGGCAGCGCGTCGTGATGCCCGGGTACGTCACGGATGTCATCACGGATTTGTCGCTGGACTGGCTGCGAACCCGCGACCCGAACAAGCCGTTCCTCCTGATGTGCCAGCACAAGGCGCCGCACCGCGAGTGGTCGCCGGCGCTGCGCCACTTGAACCACGACAACGGCCGCGTGTACCCCGAGCCGGACACGCTGTTCGACGACTACGCCGGCCGCGGCGCCGCCGAGCGCGGGCAGGACATGACGCTGGAGAAGTCGATCAACCTGCTGGACATGAAGTTCACCGACCCGCCGGGCCTGAACGCCGAGCAGAAGAAGGCGTGGGACGCCTACTACGCACCGCGGAACGCGGCGTTCAAAGCCAACCCCCCGCAGGGCCGCGACCTCGTCCGCTGGCGGTACCAGCGGTACCTGCACGACTACCTCGGCTGCGTGAAGGCCGTGGACGAGGGCGTCGGCCGCGTCCTCGACTACCTCGACCGCGAGAAGCTCGCCGACAACACGATCGTGCTCTACGCCTCCGACCAGGGCTTCTACCTCGGGGAGCACGGGTGGTTCGACAAGCGGTGGATTTTCGAAGAGTCGGTGCGGACGCCGTGCC
>JBGAQM010000164.1:0-12720 GCA_044220735.1 Urbifossiella sp.
CTTGAACCGCTCGGTCGCGGCGTCGAACTCCAGCCGCCGGCCGACCTTCAACTTCGCCCCGTCGAGCTGCACGGCGTTGCCGCGGAGGTGTGCTTCGAGACGCTCCAGCGTCTCGGTCGCGGCGGTGTTGCCGGCGATGCTCTGCGTCCGCGGGTTGAACGCCTCCTCGCGGCCGAGCCGGTAGCTGATGTTCGCCAGGTGGCACAGGCCGCTGGAGACGTGACCGACGGCGATGTCGGCGTGCTGGTCCTCGACCCGGCGGCTGCGGACGCAGGCGATGAAGTTCTGGAAAATGCTCCCCGGCTTCGGCATCGGCGCCCCGTCCACCTTCGGCAGCGGCTCGCCCTCGGTGCGACCGGGGCGGAACAGCCGGCCGCCCGCGACCACGCCCGCCTCGAAGTGGAGGATGTTGCCGACGCCCTGCCCGTGGAATTGCTCCGTCCGCAGGCCACGGACCTCGAAGACGAGTTGCGTCTCGCCGTAGTCCATGACGGTAATCTGGCTGTTCGGCGTCTCGCCCTGGTCGGCGTAGCCGAACCGCCCGCCGAGGCTGAGAACCGACCGCGGCCAGGTGGCGTTCGGGATGAGCCAGCGGGCCACGTCCATCTGGTGGACGCCCTGGTTGCCGATGTCGCCGTTGCCGAAGTCCCAGAACCAGTGCCAGTTGTAGTGGACGAGGTTCCCGTGGTGCGGGCGGGTCTGCGCCGGGCCGGTCCAGATGTTGAAGTCGAGCTCGGCCGGCGGCGGGGTCGCGGCCTTCGTGCCGATTGAGTTCCGCGTCTTGTAGCACAGGCCCCGCGAGACGAGCAGTTTGCCAAGCTGCCCGCTCTTGGCGACCGCGGCGAGTTCGGCCCACGCCCGACTACTCCGGTTCTGCGTGCCGTGCTGAACGATCCGCCGGTGCCGGCGGGCCATCTCGACCGCGACCTTCCCCTCGTGAATGTTGTGGCTGCACGGCTTCTCGACGTAGACGTCCTTGCCCGCCTGGCAGGCCCAGATCGTCATCAGCGCGTGCCAGTGGTTCGGCGTCGCGATGCTGACCGCGTCCACGTTCCGGTCCTCGAGCGCGCGGCGGACGTCCTGCACGGTCTGCGGCGCGGGCTTGTTCCGGCCGGCAATCGAGTCGAGGTGCCGCTTGTAGGTGCGGGTGTCGGGGTCCACGAGGTAGGCGATTTGCACCCCCGCCATGCCGAGATACTCGCCGACGTGGGACGCCCCGCGGCCGTTCAGCCCGGCGACGGCGACCCGGACCGTGTCGTTGGCGCCGAGCACCTTCCCGGACGACTTGGTGCCGGCGACGGTGACGGTCGCGGCGGTGGCGAGGGTGGTGCGGACGAACGAGCGGCGGGTCAGCCGGGACATGCGGAACTCCGGGCCTGGGGTGGGGAGGCGGGCCAACCCTGAACCTTACCCGCCGGGCGGACGGGTCGCAACCAGTTTGTGCCGGGCGGCAGTGGACACGGCACGGGTTTCGGGCATGATGGAGCCAACTCGCCCGAACCTCCCGCGGCCATCATGACCTCTCCGCGCTCGCACGCCGTCCTGCTGGCCGTCGCGTCCCTGGTCGGGCTCGTCGGCGTCATCGCCGCGTTCCGCCAGGCTGACCCGGCTCCCGCCCCTGTGCCCACGTCAACCGACCCCCTCCCTCCCCCGGGCGCGACACCTCGCGCCGACCTGAAGGCCGCGTACCGGCCGACGGTGCTGCCGGACCGCGTCATCCTCACCTTCGCGGGCGACCCCGCGACTTCGCAGGCCGTTACCTGGCGGACCGACGCCACCGTCCGCGGCCCGGTCGCCGAGTTGGCAGTCGCTACCGACGGACCGGCGTTCGAGAAGGGGTGGCACGGCTACGACGAGAAGCGGGTCACGCGGCTCCCCGCCCGGACCGAGAAGTTGACCGCCGGCGGGTACGACGCGCTGTACCACAGCGTGAACTTCACCGCGCTCGAGCCGAAGAAGAAGTACGTCTACCGCGTCGGTGACGGGGCCAACTGGAGCGAGTGGTTCCAGTTCGAGACGGCGGCGAAGGAGCCGGACCCCTTCGGGTTCATCTACTTCGGCGACGCCCAGAACGGCATCCGCAGCCTGTGGTCGCGGGTGGCGCGCGGGGCGTACTCGGACATGCCGAAGGCGCGGTTCGTCGTCCACGCCGGCGACCTCGTGGACAGCGGTAACAGCGACCAACAGTGGGGCGAGTGGCACGCCGCCGCGGGCTGGATCAACGGCATGGTGCCGAGCGTCCCGGCCGCGGGGAACCACGAGTACAGCGGCCCGAACGGACTGACCGAGCACTGGCGGAGGCAGTTCACCCTCCCCGACCACGGCCCGGCGGGGCTACCTGAAAGTTGTTACTACCTCGACTACCAGGGCGTCCGGCTGATCGTCCTGAACTCGAACGAGAAGCACGCCGAGCAGGCCGCGTGGCTCGAAAAGCTGCTGGCCGACAACCCGGCCCGGTGGACGATCCTCGCCTTCCACCACCCCGTTTACTCGCCGGCCAACCGCGACAACCCGACCGTGCGCGAGGCATGGCGGAAGGTCATCGACGCGGCCCCGCACGGCGTCGACCTGGTGCTGCAAGGGCACGACCACACCTACGGCCGGAGCGGCCTGATGCGCGAAGACAACACCCTGACCGGCGCGCAGGTGCAGACGCTCCGCGGCACCGTGTACGTGGTGTCGGTGAGCGGCCCGAAACTCTACACGGGCGGCGACGCGCCGTGGATGGTCCGCCGCGGCAACGGCGTGCAGTTGTACCAACTCGTGCGGTTCGAGGAGGACGAACTCGTCTACGAGTCGCGCACCGCCCGCGGCGACCTCTACGACGCCTTCACCCTGAAGAAGCGGCCGGACGGCGGCAACGACCTGATCGAGGGCGAGAACCCGCCTGGCCCGGATGGTCCGTCCGGCCCGTACGTACCCGGGGCGTCGAGCACGGACAACGGCCGGGCGGCGCCGCACGAAGGCTGGAACGCGGCCGCCGCGGTCGTGATCCTGGCGCTCGTCGGGCTGGCGATCGGCTGGGCCGTCCGCGGACGGTAGGCCGGCTACACTAACGGTTCACCCCGGGGGACGGCCGTGGACCGCAGCGACCTGGCGACGAAGTACCTCGAGCAGCTCCCCTACCCGCCCTACCCGGTCCAGGAAGAAGCCCTCCTGTCGTGGTTCACCGCCGACCAGGGCGTCCTCGTCTGCGCCCCGACCGGTACCGGGAAGACGATGATCGCCCAGGCGGCGCTCTACGAGGCGCTCCACACCAACACCGTCGCCTACTACACCACTCCGCTCATCGCCCTCACCGAACAGAAGTTCGCCGAGATGCAGGCCGCGGCGGTCCGCTGGGGGTTCAAGGCCGACGACGTGGGGCTCGTCACCGGCAACCGCCGCGTCAACCCGAACGCCCGCGTCCTCGTCGTCGTCGCCGAGATCCTGCTGAACCGACTGCTGCACCAGGAGGGCTTCGACTTCTCACACGTCTCCGGCGTCGTGATGGACGAGTTCCACAGCTTCGCCGACCCCGAGCGCGGGATCGTCTGGGAGCTGTCGCTGAACATGCTCCCGAAGCACGTCCGCCTGCTGCTGCTGTCGGCGACCGTCGGGAACGCCGCCGAGTTCATCAACTGGCTCGACCGCTGCCACGGCCGCAAGCTGGAACTGGTCGAGGGGCGCGAGCGCAAGGTGCCGCTGACGTACAAGTGGGTACCGGACCAGTTCCTCAACGACCTCGTCGTCGAGCTGGCGAAGGGTGACGAAGCGTCGCGGAAGACGCCGGCGCTGGTGTTTTGCTTCAACCGCGACGAGTGCTGGAGCGTGGCCGAGCAGTTGAAGGGCCTCGACTTGATGACCACGGCCCAGAAGTCGGCGCTGAACAAGGAGGTTGATACGCTGGAGTGGCCTCAGGGCGTCGGGCCGAAGCTCAAGCAGATGCTCCGCCGCGGCGTCGGCGTTCACCACGCCGGCCTGCTGCCGAAATACCGCCGCGTCGTGGAAGACCTTTTTGAGAAGAAGCTGCTGTCGGTCGCGCTCTGCACCGAGACGCTGGCCGCGGGAATCAACCTGCCGGCGCGGTCGGTCGTGCTGTCGAGCCTGATGAAGGGGCCGTTCGGGAAGGAGAAGGTGATCGACCCGAGTACGGCGCACCAGATCTTCGGGCGCGCCGGCCGCCCACAGTACGACACCGAGGGGTTCGTCTACGCGTTCCCGCACGAGGACGACGTGCGCATCCTGCACTGGAAGCAGAAGTACGACCAGATACCAAAGGACACCAAAGACCCCGGGCTGATGAAGGCCAAGAAGGCACTGGAGAAGAAGAAGCCGAGTCGCAACCAGCAGCGGAAGTACTGGGGCGAGGGCGACTTCGAGCGGTTGAAAGCCGCGCCGCCCGCGCGCCTCTACAGCAAGGGGCCGCTGCCGTGGCGACTACTGGCGTACCTGCTCAAGGTGTCGCCGGACGTGGAGAAGATACGCACCGTCGTCCGCAAACGTCTCCTCGACCAGCCCCGCGTCGAGGCCGGGATGAAGCAGTTGACGCGGATGCTCCGCACGCTCCACGACCACGGGTTCGTCAGGCTCGACCCCGAACCGCCGCCGGAGTCGACCGACGCGAAGCCGGACGCCGCGGAGAAGAAAACCGGACTCGTGATCGACCTGAAGGTCGGCGAGCTGGCGGCGGTGTCACTCGCACCGGCAGTGCCGGATTACGTCCCGCGGACCGCCACGCCGACGCCCGCGCTCGAAACGCTCCTGGTGTTCCGCGCCTGCCACCCGCTCTACGGCGCGTACCTCATCGACACCCTCGCCACTGCCACGACGGAAGAACGCCTCCAGGCGTTCGAGAGCGTGCTCGAGCTACCCAAGCCGCTGCTGAGGTACGTCCGCGTGCCGTGGGAGATGCCCGAGGGGCCGCTCCAGACCGAGGTGCTCAACCCCGAACTGATCGCCCGCGGGCTGATGGTGGCGAAGCCGCCGAAGCAGGACGACGACGAGGAGGACGAGTTCATCCCGTGGGACGAGCGGCCGCCGGTGTTCGCCCAGAAGCTCCGGCTGCTGTTCGACGCGAAGTACCCCGAGGTCGGCGACTTCAACACCGAAGCCGTGTGGGCCGCGGGCGACGTCCTGTTCGGGTTCGGCGGCAACTTCAACCTGTACGTCACGAGCCGCGAGCTGACCAAGCAGGAGGGGCTCATCTTCCGCCACCTGTTGCGGTTGATTCTGCTGTTGGAGGAGTTCCAGCAGGTGACTCCGCCGGGCGTCGAGGCCGCGGCCTGGCAGGCCGAGTTGAAGGCCCTCGCCGACCGGCTGACGGAGTCGTGCCGGGCCGTGGACCCGACGAGCACCGAACAGGCGATCAAGAAGGCACACGCGGCCGACGTGGTCGAGGGGGAGGAACACGCCGCCGTGCAGGTGATCCACACCGCGCAGACCCCGACGGAGGCCGACGCCTTCGCGGAAGGGCTCACGGACTGACCTGTCCGACCGACCACCGACAACTGACAACTGACCACCATGAAGAACACTGCCGTCCTCCTCGTGACCTGCCCCGATCGCAAGGGGATCGTCGCCGGCGTGAGCGAGTTCCTGTACCGCCACGACGCGAACATCCTGCACGCCGACCAGCACCAGGACGCCGAGCGCGGGCTGTTCCTGATGCGCGTCGAGTGGGAGTTGCCCGGCTTCAACCTCGACCTCGCCGAGTTCCCGCGCCGGTTCGCCCCCCTCGCCGACCGGTTCGACATGCGCTGGCGGCTCGAGCGCTCGGACCAGCCGGTGCGCGTGGCCCTGTTCGTGTCGAAGTACGACCACTGCCTGATGGACCTCCTCTACCGCTACCGCACCGGCGAGCTAACCTGCGACGTCCCACTCATCGTCGCCAACCACCCGGACGCGGAGAAGTGGGCGAAGTTTTACGACGTACCGTTTCACCTCATCCCGGTGGCGCACGGGAACAAGGCCGAGGCCGAGCGGCAGCAACTCGCCCTCCTGGCCGAACACAAGATCGACCTCGTGGTGCTCGCCCGGTACATGCAGGTGCTGTCGGGCGAGTTCGTGCGGGCGTTCCCGCAGCGCGTCATCAACGTCCACCACTCGTTTCTGCCGGCGTTCGTCGGGGCGAAGCCGTACCACCGGGCGTTCGAGCGCGGCGTGAAGCTCATCGGCGCGACGAGCCACTACGCGACCGAAGACCTGGACGAGGGGCCGATCATCGAGCAGGACGTCGTGCGCATCTCGCACCGCGACGGGCTCGAAGACCTGCTGGAGAAGGGCCGCGACCTGGAGAAGGTGGTGCTGTCCCGCGCCGTCCGCTGGCACATCGACCACCGCATCCTCGTTTACGACCGCAAGACCGTGATTTTCGACTGACCCCACGCCCGGGGATCGCCCATGCCCACGATCCGCTGCGACACGTGCGACGCCGAGTTGTCCGACACCGCCGTCCGCGACGGCTGGTGCGAGGGCTGTGGGAAGCGGATTCCCGAGTACCTCCTTCACGAGCGGAAGAAGTTGGCCGCCGAGGCCGAGCCAGAATCGCCCCCCACGGGTGAGGTGGTTTTCCACACCCTCCTCCGCACGCGGTTGACCGCGTTCGTGTTGCTCCTGGCCGCGTCGGGGGTGGCGTGGTTCATCCCGATCTGGGTCGTGACGCACCCGACGCGGGAGGTCCGCAAGCAGACGGAATCCCTCCTCGGGGCAGTGTTCGGCGGGCTGATGGGGGCGGTCGTCACCTCGGTCGCATTCGGCCGACTGCTGGCCGGACGGATCGTCGTCGGCGAGCGCGAGTTGCGGCACACCCGGCCGTTCCTCGGCGGCCTCGGGCCGTTCGTCGTCACGGACGTGATTCCGTTCGCGGCCGTCGAGCGCTTCGGCTTCGGGTTCACCCCCGCGGACACCGGCCTCGTCGTCCTCCAGCAGGCGATCCCGACCGTCCTGCTCCGCGCCGCCGGCGTAACCCACCGCTTGGTGCTGCAGGAGTACCCCGACCCGGACCGCGTCCTGACCGCACTCCGGCGCCGGCTGATGACCCCGCCCGAATCCATCGATCCCGGCTGGCTCGGACTCGGAAAGTTCCGCTGACCGCCGGCCGGGCGTCGCGTATCATCGGCCGGTATGAACCCACCTGCCTCGCTCGCCCGCGTCCTCGGGCCGTGGATGGCGGCCGCGATCGTCGTCGGCACCGTCATCGGCTCGGGCGTGTTCAAGAAGGCGCGCAACGTCGCCGAGAACGTCCCTGAAACCGGCCTCGCGCTGAGCGTGTGGGTGCTCGGCGGCGTTCTGGCGCTGCTCGGCGCGCTGGCCTACGCCGAGGTGGCGACGCTGTTCCCGCGGGCCGGCGGGAACTACGTCTTCCTCCGCGAGGCCTACGGCCGGATGGCCGGCTTCCTGTGGGGGTGGGTCGAGTTCTGGATCATCCGCACCGGCTCGATCGCCGCCCTGGCGACGATGTTCACCGAGTCGTTCCACGACGTGCTGCGGCAGGCGCTGTACCCCGGCCAGGCGGTTGACGTGCTGGCGTTCTGGCCGCGCCAGGCGCTCACGGTGCTGGTCATCGCCGCGCTCGCCGCCCTCAACGCCCGCGGCACCCGGCTCGGCGGCGGGCTCCAGGTCGTCGTCACGTCCGTCAAGGTCGGGTCGCTGTTGCTCATCATCACGCTGCCGTTCGCGGTGCTGGCGTTCGTGAGCGAGCCGGCGCACCCGCCGCGGGTGGAGCACCTCTCGCCGGCGTGGCCGGGCGCGTTCGGCGGCGTGAACTGGGGGCTGTACGGGGCGGCGCTGGTCGGCGTACTGTGGGCGTACCACGGGTGGATGAACATCGCCCCGGTCGCGGAGGAGGTCACCGACCCGCAGCGAAACATTCCCCGCGCCCTGCTCGGCGGGGTGGTGCTGCTGGTGGCGCTCTACTGCGGCGCCAACCTCGCCTACTACCTCGTCATCCCCCGCGAGGAGATGCGCGAGTTGCGGAACACGACGGTCGCCACCGAGTTCTGCCTCCGCCTGCTCGGCCCGGTCGGCAGCCTCCTCGCCTCGGCGATCGTGATGACGTCGGTGTTCGGGTCGCTCAACGGCAACCTGCTTGTCGGGCCGCGACTCTTGTTCGCCATGGGCAAGGACCGGCTCGCGCCCGCCGCGCTACAGCGGCTCCACCCGGCGTTCGGCACGCCGGCGCTGGCCACCGGGGTGCTGGGGTGCTGGTCGTGCGTCATGGTGCTGGGCGTCAGCGCGCTGACGCAGTACCGCCTGCCCGCGCTGCCGCTCGGCCTCGACCTGAACCTGCCGGCGAACAAGGCCCCGTTCGACGTGGTCACCGACTTCGCCATGTTCGGCGCCGTGGCGTTCGAGACGCTGGCCGTGGCGTCGATCTTCGTGTTCCGACGCCGGCTCCCGACCGCCGACCGGCCGTACCGCTGCTGGGGCTACCCGATCGTACCGGCGGTGTACTGCCTCCTGATGGGGGCGGTGCTGACGAATATGTTCATGACGCCCGAGCAGCGGAGCGAGGCGCGGATCGGCCTCGGCTTCATCGCCGTCGGGGCCGCGGTTTACCTGCTGGCGTACCGCGGGGGGCGCGATTCGTGACGCTCGCCGCCGACGGCTTCGTCCTCCTCCCCGCCGTCTTCGATGCCGCCGCCGTGTGCCGGCTGACTGCCGGGTGTGGCGACGCCTTGAAACGACACGCCGGCGATCCGGCGGTGCTGTCGGACGCGGGCGGAGCCGTCAGCGGCGCCCGCGACCTGTTCCGCCTCTGGCCCGGGGCCGTCGAACTGGCGGCCGCCCCGGGCTTGCGGGAGGCGTTGATCGCGGACTTGGGTCCGGGGGCGGGCGTCGTGCGGGGGCTCTACTTCGACAAGCCGCCGGGACACGGTTGGGCGCTGCCGTGGCACAAGGACTACACCGTCGCCGTCCGCGCCCACGGGCCGCTCGGCCGCTTCCGGAAGCCGACCACCAAGGCCGGCATCCCGCACCTCGAAGCGCCGACGGAACTCCTCTCGCGGATGTTGACCGCCCGCGTCCACCTGGACGACATGACGGACGAGAACGGCCCGCTCCGCGTCGTGCCCGGGTCGCACCGATTCGACTCCACCGCCGCCGACGAGCTCCGGCCGCCGGTCGTCGTGCGGTGTCGGGCCGGCGACGTTCTGCTGATGCGGCCGCTGCTGACACACGCCAGCGGCCACGCCGACGCCGGCACGGCGATGCACCGGCGGATCGTCCACCTGGAATGCGCCCCGGCCGGGGAGCTTGTTGACGGGTACGAGTGGCGGGATTTTGTACCGCTGACGTGAGCGGCGCTCGCCGCGGTCCGCCGTACGGTCTGCACCGCGGCGAGCGGCGGAGCCTATTTCTTCTTCCTCTTTGGCTTCTCCGCCGGCGGCTCGACGACCTTCGGGGCCGGCTTCGTCACGCGCGGTGCCGTGGCGGACGGCGCCACGACAAACCCGTGCGGCTTCAACAGCGGCGCCAACTGGTCAGCCTGAGCAGACGCCTCCGCGGAATCGACCCGTGCCTGCGCGATCGCCGAGTACCAGAATCGCTCCCGGTCGCGCGGGGCCAGGGTATCGGGGTCGGCGCCGAACTCGCGGACCAAGTCGCGGTCGAAACGAAGGTCCTTCAACAGCGTCGCGGCCTCGCGCCACGTCAACCCGCGCGACAGCACGGCCCCAACCGCGTCCGACACGGTCCGGCCGATCGCCACGTGCAGTAGACCGCGAAAGCGGCCGGCCACGAGTCCTGCGTCACGTGCCGTGTCGAGCAGGCGGCGGATTCCCTCCATGCCCACGCTCCGATCGCTCGCGGGTTCGGTCGGCCGATCCGCCTGCGGGGTCAGGATGCGGTTCGCGGCCGGGGCCACGACCACCGGCACGGCCCGATACAGTTCGCCCATTTTACCAGCCTGCCGGAGTTACTCCAGACCCTCTGCCCCACCACCTTGAATCGGCCAGCCACTCCGGAGTTCTGATCTCCGTCGCGGCGTTAACCGGGAGCGACGCCGGCAACCCCCGGTAGGTCCAGCGCCGCCCGAAGAACCCGGGCGACCGCTTCCGGGTCGTCGGCCGCACAAACGGCCTCGCTCACCGCGACCCGCCTCAGTCCCGCCTCGACCACACGGCCGACGTTCCGCGGGCCGATGCCCCCGAGCGCAAACGCCGGCAGGGACGTCTCGACGGCCGCGGCGCGGACGAACGCCAACCCGGGAAAGTGGTCGAACTCCTTCGTTCGCGACGGGAACGTGGGGCCGACGCCGAGGTAGTCTGCGCCATCAAGGACCGCGGTCCGGACCTGCTCGATGTTGTGCGTACTCAGTCCGACGAGGGCGTCGGGGCCGACGATCCGGCGGGCGTCCGCGACGGGCAGGTCGTCTTGCCCCAGGTGAACGCCGTCGGCGCCCACGATGCGGGCGATGTCGGGGCGGTCGTTGACGATGAACAGGGCCTTCGCCTCCCGCGTCCACCGTCGCACCTCCCGGGCGCGGGCGATTAGTTCCGCGTCGGGCAGCGATTTCTCACGCAGCTGAAACACCGTCGCGCCGCCGGCCGCCGCCTGGGCGATAGTCCAGTCGAGCGCCGCGGGACACCGTGCACCCGTTAGAAGGACATACAGTCGTGCGTCGGCGAGTTTCCGGCGGGCGTCGCCGCCGCGCACCACGGCACGTTCGAGCGTGTAGCTGAGGTAGCGGAGTGCTTCCACCTCTCGTGCAAACCCGGGGGCGAAAAGTTTGCCGTACTCCTCGACGCTGCGGAGGGCCTCCTGCAAGCGTTTGAAGTTCACCGCTGCCACCTGCGCCGCCGAGGCGCGGGCGTACTCGCCGCCGGCGGACACCGTCGTCCCCACGTCGCCGGGCGTGTCGCGGGCCGCGAGCAACGCACCTGCCGGAATACGTTCGCTCGCCGCGACCAGAGCATGTCGCAACTCCTTCAACCGTTCGGTGAGGTGACGGTCGTTCAGGATGAACCGGCAGTAGTCGTCGAGAATTCGCAGCGATTCCCGACTTCGGTTCAAGTTCGCGTCCAGCACGCGAGCGGCGGCAAGGTCGTCGGCCGAGTCGGGTGGGGCGAACGTCGCGGCTGCCGCCTCGGGGCGGTCGAAGGGGTCGTTCACGCCGCCAGTCATGAGGTCGAAGAGTCTCGCGGCGTCGAGCCCCGCCCCCGCCGCCGCCCGCTCGAATGTCGGGTCCACGGTCAGTACCGCGACCAGTAGCGCGTCCGTCATGAAGCCGGGGTCGGCCCGGTGTCGGATCGACCAGGCGCGGGCGGCGTCGTACAGCGTGCGCAGGGCGACCACCGGCCCCGGGTCGGCGAGTTGTTCGATTCGCACCCGTAGCGTGGCGGAATCACCGCCGGCGCGTGTCAGGAGTTCGGCGGGTCGGCCTTCCTCCTCGTCGAACAGGCCCAGCACGTAGTCGGACAGCCGTGCGACGGCCGAGCCGCGGCGTGCCGCCCACGCGGTCGCGGCGGCCACCGCCCGTTCCACCCCGGGGCTCGCCTGGTGCATTTCCACCTCCCGCGGCCCGACCAGCCGCTACAGCCAGACTGACCGGCACCGACCGAACAGGGTTTGGTCTGCGGACCCACCCTAACCGTCCAGAGCAGACCGGTCGCGGTCGATTGCTATGGGTACGGACACGCCCACCGTCCGAACTGTACGCTCCACCCCCGCCGGGCGCCGACACGGACGGATCCGTGAGGGCCGGGGGATTCGGCCAGGGGATCGGCCATGCCGTCGCCGCCCGCCCGCAGCCGCCGCCCCGCCCGCCTGGCGGCGCTCGTGGTCGGTCTGTTCGTTCTCGCGCAGTCGGGCTCCGGCCGCCAGCCCGGACTCGCGCCGGTTCCTGCGTCGGTGCCGTTGCCGGTGCCCGGCCTGGTGCCGGGCCAACCGAACGGCGATGCAGACGTCCCCGAGTACACACTCGGAGAGTGCATCGCCATCGCCGTGGAGCGGCAGCCGACGCTGCGTGCGGTGCGGTCGAGCCAGGCCGCGTCGGAAGCGGGGCTGCAGGCGCTCGACAACATCGGCCGGCTCGGCCAACTCGTCGCCAAGGACCTGCCCGTCCGCAAGGAGCAGGCCCAGCGCGGGGCGGTGGCCGTCGCGGCCGACGTGCAGAAGACCCACAACGAGATCGTCCACGACGTTACCCGGTTGTACTACACCGCCGTCTACGCCCGGCAGGTTAGTCTCATCGCCGAGGACGTGGTCGCCCAGGTCGAACTGCTGACGAAGATCGGCAAGGACCTCCTCGACAAGGGCGTCGGGAACATGACCACGGCCAAGCTCAACGCCATGGAGATCGGGCTGGAAGACGCCCGCAAGCTGTTCCGCACCGCCCAGCAGGGCGAGCGCAAGGCGTACGGCGCCCTCCGGGAACTCATGGCCATACAGGACACCGGCGTCCGCTTCCGGGTGAAGGACCGCGAGCTGCCGATCATGGCGGCGAACATCCCGCTGTCGGAAGATCTGGTCGTCGAGCAGGCCCTCTGCCGTCGGCCGGAGTTGGCGCTGGCCGCGGCCGGGGCGGACGCCTTCCGACTGGAGGTGTACGCCCAGGGCGCCGTCCGGTTCAAGAAAACGGTTCCCACGCTGGCGATCGGCGGCGACATCAAGGCCCGCGAGGTGCCGGGGACGGTCCGCGACCTGGCTCAGCAGTACAAGCCGGGGGCGATCATTCCCGAGATGCCGCCACAGCTGGTCGGCAGCCAGGCCGACCGCGTCGCCCGGGCGATGCACTACAGC
>JBGAQM010000165.1:0-12879 GCA_044220735.1 Urbifossiella sp.
CGCCAGCGGCGCCCCCGCCTGGTCGATCGGCCCGACCGCCACGATCGTCAGCGCTCGCGGGTCCAGGTGCCGGCGCGCCACCGCTTGCACGTCGGCGGCCGTCACCGCCTCGACCTCCTTCCGGTACGTCTCCAGGAAGTCGAACCCGAGGCCGTACTGCTCCGCCGCCAGCAGTTGACCCGCGACCCCGGACAGCGTGCTGAACCGGAACGGCAGGTTCCCCAGCAGGTACTTCTTGGCGTCGTCGACCTCCTGCGCCGTCGGCGCCTCGTCGCGGATGCGGACGACCTCCTTGACGAAGCTGTCGCGGACGAGGACGAACTTGTCCGGGAAGGTGCCGATGTAGCCGGTGAACGTGCCCGGCTGGTTCCCCGCCGAACTGGCGATGCTGGCGTTGACCGTGTACGCCAGCCCCTGCCGGTCGCGCAGCGTGCTCGACAGCCGGTCGGTGAACCCCGGCCCGACGCCGAGCACGTTGTCCATCACCAGCAGCTTGTAGTAGTCCGGGTGCTGCCGCGTCACGCCGAGGTGCCCGACGTAGACGTGGACCTGCGACGCCGTCTTGTCGGACACGATGCGCTCGGTCACGGCCGCCGCCTTCGCCGGGACCGCCGCCCCCACGGGCGCCTGCTCGACCTTCTTCCAGTCCTTCGTCAGCGCCTCCACGCGCGTCGTCATCTCGTCGGCCTTGAAGTCGCCGGCGACGACGACGACGGTCGCGTTCGGGGCGAACGTCGCGGCGTGGAACGCCTTCACGTCCGCGACCGTCAGCTTCTCGACGGTCTTCTGCGTGCCGAGGCCGGGCTGCCCGTACGGGTGGTCGGCGTAGACGAGCTTGTTGAACAACTGCCGGGCCTTCGTCCGCGGCTGCGTCTCGCTGTCGGCGATGGTGGACAGCTGCTGCTCCTTCTGCCGGTCGAAGGCGTCCTGCGGGAAGGTCGGCTTCGTCAGGCACTCGAACATCAGCTTCAGCCCCAGATCCGAGTCGGGGGCGAGCATCCGCAGCGACGCCCCGTCGGAGTCGAAGCTCAGCCGGCCGCCGGTGTCGGCGATGAGGGTGGCGATCTGCTCGCCGGTCAGGGTCCCGGCCCCCTCGTCGAGCAGGTCGCCGGCGAGGGTGGCGAGGCCCGCCTTGTCGGCCGGCACGCGGAGGGTCACGTCCTTCACCGCGGCGCGGGCCACGACCACCGGCAGGCGGTGGTCCTCCATCAGGATCAGCGTCAGCCCGTTCGGCAGGACGGTCTTCTTCGCCGCGCTCAGCGAGAACCCGCCGCCCCCGGCCGCGTCCGGGGCGCGGTTGTGGCGTGCGAGCGCCGGCCGGGCCGCGGGGGCGGCCCCCTTCTTGCCGTCGGCCGGCGGCACCGACCACACGATCGACGCGTTGTTGCGGGCGAAGTATTTGGCGGCGACCTTCTGGAGGTCGGCCGGGGTGAGGGCCGCGACGCGGTTCAGGTACGTCTGGTAGAACGCGACCGCGTCGCCGCCGTCGGTGTAGACGCTGGCGCGGGCGATCGTGTCGGCGACGCTGTGGACGCTCTCGCGGCCGAACACGAAGTTGGCGAGAATCTTCCGCCGCGCCCGGCTCAGCTCGGCGTCCGTCACCGGCTCCTTCCCCAGCTTCTCCAGCTCGGCGAACACCAGCGCCTCGGTCTTCGCGCGGTCCTTCCCCTGGAGCAACTCGACGTTCACCGCGAACCAGCCCGGGAGCTTGCCGGTGTAGTTGCCGGTGTCCACCTCGGCGGCGATCCGCTCGCCCTCGACGAGGGACTTGTACAGCCGGCTCGTCTTGCCGTCGGACAGGACGCTGCTGAGCACGTCCAGGGCAGCGTCGTCGGCGTCGAGGACGGTCGTCGTGTTGTACCCCATCAGCAGCCGCGGCACGTCGAACTTGGACACGAACTCGGCGCGGGCCGGCTCCGTGCGGGCGGCGCGGGCGGCGGCCGGCTTGCGGGCCGGGAGGTCCTGCCGCGGGACGGCGCCGAACAGCTCGCGGACGAGCGGCTCGGCCTTCGCCGGGTCGAACCCGCCGACGATGACGAGGCTGGCGTTGTTCGGGTGGTACCACTTGTCGTAGTGCCGGCGGATGATCTCGGCGGTGGCGCCGCGGACGTGGGCCTCGGTGCCGATGACCGGGTGGTGGTACGGCGAGCCGGCCGGGTAGAGCAGCGTCAGCATCCGCTTGAACTCGAGGTCCCACGGGCTGTCCTCGCCCTGCGCCAGCTCGGCGACGACGGCGCCCTTCTCCTGCGCGAACTCGTGCTTCTCGTCGATGCGGGTGTTCCGCATCCGGTCGGCCTCGATCCGCAGCGCGATCTCCCACCGGTCCGCGGCGAAGTCGAAGTGGTAGACCGTCATGTCTTCCGACGTGTAGGCGTTGTTCGCGCCGCCGTTCCGCTGGGTGGCGCGGTCCACGTCGCCGGGGAACAGTTTGTCGGTCCCCTTGAACAGCAGGTGTTCGAGGTAGTGCGACAGGCCGGTCTGGTCGGCCTCCTCGTCGGCGCTGCCGACCCGGTAGGCGACCATGGTGGTGACGAGCGGCGAGTTGGCGACCGGGTAGAAGTAGACGCGGAGGCCGTTCGGGAGCGTGATCGTGCGGACCCCGCTGAGCATCCCCGCGGCCGTGCGGGCGAGCGCCGCGTCGGCCGCGGCGCGGCTCGGTTGAGCGGGCGGGTCGGCGGCGGCGGCGGGGCCGGCCGTCAGGATCGCGGCCGCGACGGCGGCGGCGGACAGGCGGAGCGACATGCGGGAGCCTTCCCTTCCTGGAGAGGTGAGTGGTGGCAGGTAGTGTAGGACCGCGGCGGAGCCCGGGGACGACCGCCCGCGGGCTTTCAGGCGCCGCACTTCTGAAGTGCCCGCCCGACGGCCGCGGGGTAGCCGTCGGCCTGTGCCCGCGTTCCCTTCACGGTCACGGCGCCGACCGTGCCGGTCGCCGCCGGCAGACCCACGCCGCCGACCGCCAGAAAGCCGCCGGGGTAGCCCACGTCCGACAGCGGGGCCACGAACACCTTCGCCTCGCGGATGACCGACAGCCCCACCTGCCCGAAAGTGTCGTTGAGTTGGTCCGGGCTGGCGCGGAGCAACGCCCCCAGCAGCCGCGGCGGGACGTGGGCCATGTCTTCGCCGGCCCGCTGCACCGGGCTGCGCCGGCCGCGCGACGCGGCGACGCCGTCGAGGTACGACCGGGCGTAGGAGGCCAGGTCGTCGCCGAAGTCGGCCGGCCGCCGCGGCACCAGATCGACGGCGCGTTCGCGGTTCGGCACGGCCGGCACGTCTACCGTGCTGGCGAACCGCACCCCGGCGAACTCCGGCTCCCGGGCCAGCACCCACAGGAAGAACGCCCCAACGGGTACGTCGAGGCCCAGGTCGGCGTTCGTCATCTTGCGCACCCGCAGTAGCGGGCCGAAGTCGTGGAACTACAGCGACTCGTACACCTCGCGCTCGCCAGTGTGGTGACCCACCCGCGCCGCGAACACCGTCCCCGCCGCGGGGAACGTCACCGGCTCGGTGCCCCACGCGGCTTCGAGCCGCGTGAACAGCTCCTGGAACGGCACGCCGTCGGCGCCGACGTGGTGGGCGACGCCCCACACGTCGGCGGTGTCGCCGGCGGTGCGGGCGGCGAACGTGTATACGTTGGAGCCGAGCCCGCGGCGCCCAGCGAAGTGCGGTAGCTCGAAGCGGCGGGTCGCGTCCCCGGGTTCGACCGACAGGCACGCCGCCGTCGCCAGCCGGCAGAGGTACTCGGCGACGTCCGAGTACAGCATCCCGGCCGCGCGCCGCACGAGTTCCCGCGGGCGGACCGATTCCGGCAACCCGGCCGTCTCGCGGTAGGCGGTCACGACCGCGTCGTGGACCGCGGAGCGGGCCGTGTCGTCGAGCCCGGGCGGGCAGGCCGGGTCGAAGTGAACATCGATGCGGGTGAGGGTGCCGGCCGCGTCGAAGTGCTGGACGACGAGATCGATGGTATCGTGGGCGTGTCGTCGGGTGTCGACCGCGGAGTGCGTGAGGGCGTAGGCCGCTTCGGGCTCGGCCCGCAGGAAGGTGTGAAAGCGAGCGGGCAACTCGGCCGCGGGCACGCGCAGCCCGAACGCCGAGAGCGCGAACTTGGACGGCTCGCCGCGGAGGGCCGAGCCGAGGAGCGACCGCCACGCTTCCGGCGGGCGCTTGAGGCCGAGGCGGGTGAGCGCTTTGCCGAGCAGCACGGGGCCAGCCGCGGCAAGCCCGAGGGCGTGACGCCGGAGCATGGGGCGAGTCCCGGGGTGTGGCCGGCTTCCCGCCGGCCGGGGGCAGGCACGGCCGGCGGGAAACCGGCCACACGATGATACCCGGGATTCGTGCCGCCGTCAGCTTTCGCACCACGAGTCGCTGCGGAGGATGACGATGTCGGCCAGGATGTTCGCGAGCCGGTCTGGGTTCACGGGCTTGATGAGGTGCAGATCGAAGCCGGCGGCGGCGGTCCGCTGGCGGGCGTCCTCGCCGTTCAGGGCCGTGAGTGCCACCAGCGGCAGCGTCCGGCCCCAGTCGGTTGCGCGGAGGCGCCGGCCCAGTTCGTCGCCGGACATCCCGGGCATCGACAGGTCGAGAATGGCCGCGTCGGGGCGGAACTCGTCGGCCGCGACCAGCGCGCTGGTGCCGTCGTAGCACACCCGCGCCTGGTAGCCGAACAACTCGAGCAGGACGCCGAGCATGTCCGCGGCGTCGCGGTTGTCGTCCACGCACAGGACGCGGAGGATTGGTTCCGTCGTGCTCATTCGCTGCTCCCGGTGGGGGGATGGAGCAACGAGCGTGCCGCGGGCGTAACCCCTGAAACGCGAACGCCCCCCGGGACCATCCCGGGGGGCGTCAACTCGGGGAAGAGTTGTTCGACCCACCCCGGCGGGGGCGGGTCAACGGTTGAACGCGGGGCGTCGGCTGACTTGCGCGCGTTCGGGCGTCAGCTCAACTTCACCCCCAGGTCGCGGAGCTGGCGGGCGTCCACGGCGGCGGGGGCGCCGGTCATCAGGTCGCGGGCCTTCTGGTTCTTCGGGAAGGCGATCACGTCGCGGATGTTCGTCGTCCCCGCCAGGATCATGCACCATCGGTCGAGGCCGAGGGCGATGCCCCCGTGCGGCGGGGCGCCGCTCTGGAGCGCGTCCAGCAGGAACCCGAACCGCTTCTTCGCCTCCTCCAACTCCATCCCCAGTAGCTTGAACACCGTGTTCTGCACGTCCTGTCGGTGGATTCGGATGCTGCCGCCGCCGACCTCGTAGCCGTTGAGCACGAGGTCGTAGGCCTTCGCCCGCGCCTTGCCGGGGTCGGATTCGAGCAGCGGCAGGTCCTCGTCCATCGGGCCGGTGAACGGGTGGTGGATGGCCGCCCACCGCTTCTCCTCGTCGTCCCAGGCGAACATCGGGAAGTCGGTCACCCACAGCAGGTTGAAGTGCTCCGGCCGCATCGTGAACGGCTTCGCGGCGCGCTTCTCCTTCTTCGCCGCGGCGGCCTCGGCCGCGTCCCACGCCGCCTTCTCGTCCCACCAGTTCGTGACCAGCTTCAGCGCCGCCCCCAGGTGGACGCGCAGCGCCCCCAGGGCGTCGGCGGCGACGTCGGCCTTGTCCGCGACGAACAGCAGCAGGTCGCCCGGCTGCACGCCGAGCTTCTCCTTCAGCCTCGCCTTCACGGCGTCGGGGAAGAACTTCTCGATGCTGCCGGTGAGCTTGTCGCCCTCGGCCTTCATCCACGCCAGCCCCTTCGCCTTGTACACCTCCACGAGCTTCGGCAACTCGCCGCCCGGCTTCAGCTGGCTGTTGCTGAACTTGTCCGCGGCCCCCTTCGCGTTGATGCCCCGGACCACGCCGCCGGCCGCGAGCACGCTCTTGAACACGGTGAACTCGCTCTCCGCGGCGACGTCCGACACGTCCACGATTTCCAGGCCGAAGCGCACGTCCGGCTTGTCGGAGCCGTAGCGGAGCACGGCGTCGGCGTACTTCAGCCGCGGGAACGGCGTCGGGATCGTCACGCCGTGGCACTTCTTGAGGATGTCCGCGGCCAGGCCTTCCATCAGACCCAACACGTCGTCGATCTCGACGAAGCTCATTTCCACGTCGAGCTGGGTGAACTCGGGCTGCCGGTCGGCGCGGAGGTCTTCGTCGCGGAGGCAGCGGGCGATCTGGAAGTAGCGGTCGTAGCCGGAGATCATCAGCAGCTGCTTGTACAGCTGCGGCGACTGCGGGAGGGCGAAGAACTCGCCGTTGAAGACGCGGCTCGGGACGAGGTAGTCGCGGGCGCCTTCGGGCGTGCTCTTGCCCAACAGCGGGGTCTCGAGTTCCAGGAACCCGCGCTCGTCCATGTAGTCGCGGATGACCTTGTTCATGCGGTGCCGCAGCGTCAGCATCCCCTGGATGCTGCGGCGGCGGAGGTCGAGGTAACGGTACTGGAGGCGCAGGTCCTCGTTCGCCGGCTCCTCGTCGGGGAACTCGGTCACGCTGAACGGCAGCGGCGGGCACTGGTTCAGGATGGTGAGGCCCTTCGCCTCCACCTCAATCCGGCCGGTGGCGACGTCGGCGCGCTCCTTCCCCGCGACGCGGGCGCGGACCACGCCCTTGACCGCCAACACCCACTCGCGGCCGAACTTGTCGGCGGTCTTGAAGAGCTCGTCGTTGTCGGCCTCGAACACGACTTGCGTGAGGCCGTAGCGGTCGCGCAGGTCCACGAACACCTGGTTGCCGAACTTCCGGGAGATGAGCACCCAGCCGTTCAGGGTGACGGACTGCCCGACGTGGGTGTCGCGCAGTTCGCCGCAGGTGTGGGTCCGCTGCCACTCGGCCATGGGGGTGCTCTCGAAGGGTCGGGAATGGGGGCTGTTATACGGAGCCGCGCCGGCGGCCGGCGGGCCAGGGTTCGCAGGAAGGCGACGAGGCGAGGCCACCGATCGCCGTGAGGCGCAGGTGAAGGCCACCCCTGGAACTGCTCACCCGCCGCTGCCTCGGCGGTCAGCTGTCACCTCGTTACTTCGCGGAACTCACCCGAACAGCAGCCTGGATCCACGGCAACGTCTTCTCGAACTCGGTGCCGATCTCGAAGTGGTCCGGGTGCTTGCGGCAACTGCGGACGATGAGTGTCACGAACCCGACCCGTGTCCCGGGGCGTTCCTGGCCCCTTCACCTGCGACGTGCTGCCAGGCGGGATACGCCGCCTGCATCACGATCCGCAACCCGCCCGTGGAGCGGTCCACGACGTAGCCGTCGTTCACCCCGTTGCGGAGGCTCGACGACGACAGGAGCACGTGGACCGGCGACCCCTCGCGGCGGATGGCCCCGCGGCGGTCGGCGTAGGACTGTTCGGGCGGCGCCCACGCCGCCGCGGCCTGGACCCCGGCCGGGGCCGGCGCGGGCGACGACGGCACGAGCGTGGCCGGGTCGATCACCCGCCGCCGGCGGGCCTGCTGGACGGCGAGGAACGACAGAACCAGCACCGCGACCGTTCCCCCCACCGCGACCGGGAGGTTCTCTCGTACCATCGTCAGGATTTGATCGAGCGTCATCGGGCGCACCCTTTCCCCGCCGCGCGGCACCACACCGAACCGTAGCACACGGTTCCGGTCGGGGCGGAAAAACGGGTCAGGCCGGCCCGTCCACGCGGCTCAGGAGCTCACGCACCTGCCCGTCGCTCCACTCGCCGTCGCCGGACCCCAGTGGCGGCCGCGGCATCCCCACGTCGAGGCCGTACTTCAGCCGGATTCCCGCCCGCAGGAACGACCACACGCCGCCGGCCAGGGCGTCGGCGATGGCCGACTGGAAGCGCAGCATGAACGCCCGCCCGGCGGCGACGTCGCCGGCCTCGGTGGCGGCGCGGGCGGCGGCGCAGCTCGGCCCCCACAGGTTGTAGAACGTGCCGATCGCACCACACGCCCCGCTCAGCACGGCGTGGCACATCACCTCGTCGGCCCCGCTGAACAGCCGCAGCCGGCCGCCGGCGACGCCCTGGATCAGGCCGAACGGGTACAGGTCGTGGTCGGTGATCTTCATCCCGGCGAGGGTCGGAATGTCGAGCAACCGGGCGGCGACCTCACGCGGGCCGAGGCTCGACTGGTTCACGCCGCTGAGGTGGTACGCGAACAGCGGCAGCGGCGTCGCGGCGCCGAGCCGGCGGTAGTAGGCGAACGTCACCTCCGGCGGGTGCTTGTAGTAGATCGGCCCGACCGCCGACACCGCGTCCGCCCCCACCGCCGCGGCGTGTTCGGCCAACTCCACGGCGTCCGCCGTGCTGACGGCGCCGACGTGAACCATGACCGGGATGCGTCCGGCGGCGGCCTTCACGACCACGTCGGCGATCTGCTTGCGCTCGGCGACGCTGAACAGCGGCCAGCCGCCGGTCGAGCCGACGAGGTAGATGCCACCGAGGTTCTGGCGGGCGAACAGATCGACGAGCCGTTCGCAGGCGGGGAGGTTGGGTTGGCCGTCGGGCGTGGTGGGGGTGAGCATGGCCGGCCAGATGCCGGCGAACGGCGGGGGCATGGGGGCTCCGGGGTGCGCGACGCGGTGGGGGATGTGATACGGACGAAGTGCCGGACCTGGTGGGGCCGGCGGCCCGCCGGCTTTCCGAAGCGGCCCCGCCGGGTCGTGAGCTGGTTACTCGTGCCCCTCGCCGCCGTGCTGCCGCTCGTGGGCGTCTTCGCGCTTCTCGACGACCGCCTTGCGCAGCGGGCGGATGTTGAACACGTCCGTCGGGTAGTGCGTGTCGGTCTTGTAGTTGTCGGCGATGGCGACGCCGGCCGACGGGTCCGGGCTCGGCGCCAGGAACACGCGGCCCGGTCGGTGGCGGAAGCCGACGAAGTCGAGCCCGAAGGTGCCGTCGCCGGGCGCCCCGGCGGTGGAGCCGATGCCCCTCGCCAGCGGGCGGTTGTTGTGGAACAGGCTGCCGCCGCCGATGTAGCCGCCGGCCTCGTGGCTCGTGACGCTCGGGATGGCCCACGGGGCGATGCAGTTCGAGTTGCCGGCGCGCTCCAGCGTGTTCGGCGGCGGCACCCGCGGCAGCGGCGTGCGCTCCACGACGCGCGGGTCGCGGTGCGGCCCGTGGTCGGGGATGGCGGCGCACGACGCCAGGAACACGCACGCCGCGGGAAGGGTTTTGAGCGCGAGCCGCATCTTCTGCCCCTCCGCGGGCGCCGGGATTGCCGAACTTCTATCGGCAGCCCGGTCCCCCGGGGTGTGCGGAATCTGCCGGAACGGTCAGCCTTCCGGGTTCCGGTTGAACTTCTGGTACGGCAGCCGGACGCCCTGGAAGAACACCTGGTCCGCCCGGAGGATCATCCCCGACACGTCGAACCCGAGCTGCCCGGCCACGGTCGTCACGTCGTCCTGGTCCACGCCGTCGCCGGACACGCCGAACCCGCCGGACAGCACCGACGTCGCCCCGAACGGCTTGTAGAGCGGGGCGCTGCCGGGGAAGAACACGATGCCGTTCTGGTTCAGCACGTTCCCCTGCTGGTGGAAGTTCGTCCCCGGGTTGAAGCTGTCGTACCCCACGACGCTCTGGTACGCGCTCGCCGGCTTCGCCGCCCCCGCGACCAGGCGGCCGGTGAACGGGTCGGTGCCGGCGAGGTCGTCGTACAGCTGCGAGAACGGCCCCGCCGGGTTGCCGTCGATCCCCTCCGGGAACCGCGGCAGGCCGAGGTAGCGGAACGTGCGGTTCGAGAACGCCGTCCCCGCCGGCACCCCCGGCACCTGGTCGATCGGCTGGAGCTGGTTCGGGTCGGCGTAGTACATCACGTTCCGCGCCTTCGCCACCGCCACGTCGATCGAGAACACCGTCGCGTCCGGCTGGCGGAACAGGCCGACGACGTTCCCCTGCCGGTCGGTCACCGCGAACACGAACTTCGCCCGCGTCCCGAGCGGCAGCCGGATCGCGGCGCGGGTCAGGTTCGACTGCACGATCGACTGCGTGACGATCTGCTCGACGTCGGCCTTGCTGATGCCGTCGCCGTCGTGCGGCGTCACGAGCCACCCCTCGGCCACGGGGAGGCCGGCGCGGACGAGCACGTCGTCGGCGTTGAACGGCGTGCCGTTCGCGCCGGGGTCGGCCGGGAGGTTGCGGAACGCGCCGTCGTCCGGGTCGCCGCGGCCGACCACCGCCCCGACCTGGAGGACGCGCTCCGTCCCTTCCAGCGCCCCGCCCTGGCCGAACACGTCGAGCTGGATGCCGACGAGGTCGATGCGGCCGGTCGGCAGGCCGAAGAAGCCGCTGGTCGGCAGCGCCGCGCCGTTCAGCGGGAACTGCACCGGGCTCGGCTCGATCCCCGGCGACGCCGACAGGATCGTGCCGCCCACGGCCGCGTACGCGATCCACTCGGCTTCGAGCGTGCGGTCCGGCTTCGACGGGTCGTACGTGAACGACAGCGACGAGTTCTCCTCGGTGGCGAACCCGGTCTTGCCCGGGAAGAACACGCCGATGCCGCCGACGACCTGGCCGTTCTTGAAGATCGGGATGCCGCCCGGGAGGGTGGCGATGCCGCGGCTCTGGGCGTTGCGGCGGATGCCGGACGAGAACCCGTAGGAGTCCGGGGCGAACAGCGCCTGCCCGGCCGGCACGAACGCCGGGTCGATGTTGAACCGCTGCGGTAGGATCGCGTCGTCGGCCGTCCCCTTGATCCGGTCGTTGCCGGGGTGAACGGTCGAGTCGCGGTTGGTGTGCTCGATCTGGAACAGGTCCACCTGCGGGGTGAAGGCGATGCCCGGCGGGAAGTGGCTGCCGATGTTCACGGGCGCCACGAACCCGGGGCCGCGGGCCGTCGAGTTCGGGTCGGTGACGCTCGGGTTCGACTCGACCTCCCGCTGCGTGATCGTGCTCTGGCTGATGAACTGGACGGTGCGGCTCGTCAGCGGCGCCTCGTTGTTACCGAAGAACGCCCCGGTGCGGGCCTTCGCCAGCGCCCCGTCGATGGCGAACACCAGGGTGTCCAGGTTCCCCGTGACCTCGGGGGCGACGCCGCCCTCGACGCGGACGCCGAGCACGCGGCCGTTCCGGTCGGTGATGACGATGACGGCGTCGGAGCTGGCCGACGCCGCCGAGGCCCGGCGGAGGAGGGCGGTCACGTCGTCGGCGGTGAGCACCTGCTGCGGCGTCGCCGGCAGCGGCCCGGCGTCGAGGAGGAGCCGGTCACCGGCCGACGGGAACACCACGTCGTCGGGCCGGACGCGGATCAGGTCGTTGGTGCCGCCGTCGCCGTTGAACGTGTTCGTGGCGGCGCCGCCGAAGAGCGAGTCGTCGCCGGCGGCGCCGGTGAGCGCCGCCGCCCCGCCGCCGCCGACCAGCTTGTCGTCGCCGTCGCCGCCGACGAGGTTCGTCGGCTGCGTGACGGACCGATCGACCTTGATCGTGTCGTTGCCGCCGGCGCCGTCCACGGCGACGGTCGTGACCGCCGCCGACGGCACCCGGGCGAGTTCGGCGGCGCCGTCGTAGACGACGAGGCTCGTGCCGTCGAGGAAGACGGCGATGCGGTCGTCGCCGCCGGTGCCGGCGACGGCGAGGGTGGTGCCGAACAGCGCGGCGACGGCGGGCACCTCACGCGGCTCGAGCCGCTCGACGTGCAGCAGGCCGGCTTCCGTGCGGGGGTCGGTCATCGGCGCGCTCCGGGACCGCCGGCAGAACGACCGGCATCACCCCCCTTATCGGCACGACCGGGGGGCGAAGTTCGGCGGGATCGGCACTTTCGCTGAAGTTCCTGAGCCGGCCCCCGGAACGTCCGGGGACGACCCCTTCCGGGCGTCGGGGCGTGTTGGTCGTTCCCCCGCACGGGGAATAAACCAGTCCCGTCCGGGGTCAGTCCCGCGGGCCGGGCCGTAGTTCCACGAAAGGCGGACATGAAGCGGGCGCTCATCACCGGGGTGACGGGGCAGGACGGCAGCTACCTCGCCGAACTGCTGCTGGAGAAGGGCTACGAAGTGCACGGCGTCGTCCGCCGGGCCAGCACCGAGACGTTCGAGCGCATCCACCACCTGTCCAACAAGATCCACCTCCACCAGGCCGACCTGCTCGACCAGCTGTCCATCATCGACGTGATGAAGGAGTGCGACCCGGACGAGGTGTACAACCTCGCCGCCCAGAGCTTCGTGCCGACGAGCTGGAAGCAGCCGGTGCTGACGGCCGAGTTCACGGCCGTCGGCGTCACCCGCGTCCTGGAGGCGATTCGACTGCTCGGGAAGGACCGCATCCGCTTCTACCAGGCGTCGTCGAGCGAGATGTTCGGCAAGGTGCAGGAGGTGCCGCAGACCGAGACGACGCCGCTGTACCCGCGCAGCCCGTACGGCGTGGCGAAGGTGTACGGCCACTGGATCACGATCAACTACCGCGAGAGCTACAACATGTTCTGTTGTAGCGGCATCCTGTTCAACCACGAGTCGGAGCGCCGCGGCCGCGAGTTCGTGACGCGGAAAGTCACCGACGGCGTGGCCCGGATCAAGCTCGGGATGGCGAAGGAGCTGCGCCTCGGGAACCTCGACTCGAAGCGCGACTGGGGCTTCGCCGGCGACTACGTCCGGGCGATGTGGCTGATGCTCCAGCAGGACACGCCGGACGACTACGTGATCGCCACCGGGAAGACGTACACCGTGAAGGAACTGGTGGAGGTCGCGTTCGCCGCGGCCGGGCTGAACTGGGAGAAGCACGTCGTGATCGACCCGGCGTTCGTGCGGCCGGCCGAGGTGGACCTGCTGATCGGCGACCCGGCGAAGGCGAAGGCGAAGCTCGGCTGGGTGCCGGAAGTGACCTTCGAGCAGCTGGTGGAGCGGATGGTGCGGGCCGACCTGGCCCGCCTCCAGGGCCAGCCACTGCCCGACTTCAAGGCGCGTGGGATCTAAGGCGAACGGCCGGCGTCGGCCGGCTGGTCGTTGTGCCAATCACGCGCAA
>JBGAQM010000166.1:0-13200 GCA_044220735.1 Urbifossiella sp.
GCCTGCGGGGCGGGGACGGGCACCGGCTCGCGGGCGATCCGTGTTGCCGAAGCCGCCACCCGCCGCACCCGCAGGATCGCCGGCTTGATCTCGAGCCCGGGCGCCACGGGGGCGACCGGCGCCGCCGGGGTGGTGCTGGGGGCCGCCAGGTTCTCGCTCGACACCAGCACCAGCAGGTCGCCGCGGAACGGCTGAACGTGGGCCGGGTCGGGGAAGCGGCCGAGCGCGACCAGCACGAGGCCGCCGGCGCGGAGCCGACGTATCGCCTCGCCGCGGTCCACCAGCCGGCCGGTCAGGTCGTAGGCGTCGAACCCGACCTCGCTCAGCGGCCGCACCTGCGGGGCGCCGTTGCCGGGGCCCGCGTAGCCGAACCCGTCGTCGAGCATCAGCGGGGCGCCGTTGTTGAGGATGATCATCCGGCCGGTGCTGAGGTAGCGGACGTTCCCCGTCTGCGTGCTCACCCGGACGGTGCCGTCGGGGCCAGCCGTCAAGGGCGTGAGCCGCGGCGCCGGGCCGACGGACGGGTTGCGGCCGTTGTTGACCAGCTGCGGCGCGACGGTCGCCCCGGCCAGCGCCTTCCCGGCCACGACCATCGTGTTCGGCCCGACGGCCCGCAGCCACGCCTTGTCCACCGCCTTGCCGTCGGCCGACACCAGCACCGTTATCCCGTCCTTCGCCCGGCGCACGAGCTCGGCGGGGCCGACGGGCGAGCCGTCGGCGGCGGCGACGGTGTCGGCGAAGTCGGCCAGCGACACGACCGACGACTGCATTTGCGGGACGTCCACCGTCTGCTGCTCGGTGACAGCCTTGCCGTTGACGACCTGGTGATAGTGCGGACCTGCTTGACGGTGACCTGCGACTGCACCATGACGCGGAGCGGGCCGGCGTCGTCGGTCTTGAGGTGGAGCACCCACGGGGCAAGCCGGCCGGGGGCGGGGGTGGTGTCGGCCGGGAGCGGGGCGGTGCGCCGCGGCGGCGACCAGGAGCGAGGCGAGCATCGCGCCTCCGGGGTCCGGGCGGGAGGGTAGGAGGTGAATTGTAGCCGACGCCGAGGGCGGCGTCAAAGGGTGGTCCGAGCGCCCGCCGCCGCCGCTTGCGGCGATGCAGTGTCGGGCGCTGCAACGCCGCGAGCAGCTAAACCCAGTTCCCTGATTTCCACGTCTGATCCTTCACCGGCGCCAGCACCGCTTGTACGTCCGCGAGCAGCGTCGCCGCGTCGATCGGTTCTGCAGCCGCTCGGCGGTTCGCTGCCAGTTCGGCCGCCTTCGCGGTGCCGGTGACCGCGCCGATGCGCCCCTCCGCGTAACAGAACTGCATCCCCAGCGTCGCCAGGTCGGCGCCGCGCGACCGGCACAGTTCGGCGGCCGCGGCGCACGCCGCGCGGATGTCCGCCGGCGCCGGGTGCCACGGCGGCGGCCCCCCGTGTGTCAGCAGCCCCAGCGACAGCGGCGACGCGTTCAGCACCCCCACGCCCCGCTGCTCCGCGACCGGCAGGAAACCTGGCCGGGCAGTTGCGTGTTCTGCAGCGTGTAGTGGGCGTAGCTGATGACCACGTCCAGTTCGCACCGCTCGACCGCCCGCCGCAGCAGGCCGAGCGGGTAGCACGACATGCCGACGTACCGACACTTCCCCTCGCGCTTCAGGGCGTGCAGCACGTCGGCGGTTTCGGTGAAGACGCGCTCGTAGTCGTCGGCGAACTCGATGTCGTGCGCCAGCAGGACGTCCACGGCGTCGGTGCGGAGGCGCCTCAAGACCCCTTCGAGGCAGCGGCGCATGCCGGCGGCGGTGAAGTCGAACACGTCGCGGTCGAGGCGACCGGCCTTTGTGCAGATCAGCACGCGGTCGCGGAGGCCGCCGGCGAGGGCGGAGCCGACCAGCTCCTCGGACACGCCCTTGCCGTAGTACGCCGACGTGTCGATGAGGTTGACGCCGGCGTCGAGCGCGGCGCGGACCACGGCGTCGGCGTCGGCCGCGGACACGGGGCCGTACTGCTGGCCGAGGGCGGCGCCGCCGAGCGAGAGGTGCGAGACGCGGAGGCCGGTGCGGCCGAGCGGTCGAAGTTCCACGGGGCGGGTCTCGTTCGTGGTTAAGGGCGCACGCCGACGCGCGCGGCCGCCGCCAGCGCGTCGGCCGCGCGGCGGCGAACGTCGTCCGGCGCCGCGGGGTCGGCGGCCGCGAGCACGCGGACGGCCCCGGCCAGGATCAGGCGTTCCATCCGGCCGGGCTCGGGCGGGCCGGCGAACCAGCCGACGGCGTCGCACGCCAGCACGAGGCGCGTGTGGTCGGGAACGTCCGCCCGGTACGCCTCGACCGCCCGCTCCCACTGCCGCGCCGCGTGCCCCGGGTCGTTCGCCGCCTCGGCCATCGCGGCCTCGACCAGACATCGCCTTCGCCTGGTCGCGCGGCCCCAGCGACGCGGACGCCTCCAGCAGCCGGGCGTGCATCCGCTCACGATAGTCGCCGTCGGCCCCGGGCGCGAACCGGCCGGCGTCGATCCCCCGGGCGATGGCGTCGCACACGACCGGGAACAATTCCTGCGCCCGCCGCTGCCGCGCGGCCGCGACCTGGTCCCGGTTCCCGCCCGCGTCGACGGACGAAATGAGGTACGCCCCCGCCACCAGCACCGCGCCGAGCGCCACGCCGCCGCCGCCGAACAGGACGGCCCGCCGGGTGGCGCGGCGGGCGACGCGCTCGGCCCGGTCGGCGGCGTCCGCGGCTTCTTCGAGTTCGGCCTGCCGCCGCACCTGCTCGGCCTTGGCGAAGGCGTCGTGGACGGCGGCCGCGACCTCGCCGGCGTGGGCGAACCGGTCGGCCGGCTCGGGCGCCAAACACTTCCAGCGCCAGCCACGGGAACCGGCCGGCGCCGGCGACCGCGGCCAACCGCTCGTCGGCGTCGTCCAACTCGGCCGCGGCCGCCTTCCCCAGCACCTCGTGGCCGCTCTGGCCCCTGGTACGGCGCGGCGCCGGTGAGGATGGCGCACAGGACGCCGCCGAGGGCGAACACGTCGGCCCGCTCGTCGACGCGGTCGTTCTCCCCGCGGGCCTGCTCCGGCGGCATGTACGCCGGGGTGCCCACCACGTCGCCGACGCGGGTCCGGTCTTCGGGACCGTCGCCGGGCTCGGCCGCGCCGGCGTCGGGCCGGGCCGGCGCGGCCAACTCCTTGGCGAGCCCCCAGTCCATCACCTGCACCTCGCCGAACGCCCCGACCATCACGTTCTGCGGCTTCAGGTCGCGGTGGACCACCCGCCGCGAGTGGGCGAAGGCGACCGCCAGGCAGATTTGCTCGAACGCCCGCAACAGCCGGTCGCGGAAGTCCACGGCGTCGCGCTCGCGGTCGTCGTCGAGTCCGGCCGGGCCGACCTCCGCCCGGCCCGACGGCCGCGGGGCGGCGGCGACCTCGTCGGCCAGCGTGCGGCCGCGGATCAGCTTCATCACCAGGTACGGGTTCCCGTCCGGCAGCACCCCGACCTCGTGAACCGGCGGGATGCTCGGGTGCTGGAGGCGGCCGGTGATGCGGGCCTCGTCGAGGAACCGGTCGGCGGCCGGCGTTCCGACCAGCCGCGGCGACAGCAGCTTGATCGCCACCTCACGGTCGAACGGACGGTCGACGGCCCGGTGGACGACCCCCATGCCGCCGCGGGCGAGCTCCGGCCCGAGCTCGTAGCGGCCGGCGATCAGCCCCGGGGCGACGGCATCCCGGTCCACCTCGCCCGGCGGGAGGTACGCCCCGGTGCGGTCCGGCGTCGGCCGGGTTCCGGTGGGGTTGGTGGCGTCGCGGGGTGGCGAACCGGGCCGCGTAGTCGGCCTTCTCGGTCGCCTCGACGGCGGCCCGGCGTGTCCGGGTCGGCGAGCGGGATCAGCGCGGGGGCGGGCGTGGCGGGTGGAGCGGAGCCGGCGGGAGCCGCGCCCGCCCCGCTCCACCTCCACGCGGATGACGCCGGCGCAGTGGTAGCAGCGGGTGGCGCGGGCGGACATCGGCTCGCCGCACTCGGGGCACTCGCGGGCAGGGCCGTCCGCGCCCGTCCGGCGCCGCCGCCGCCCGGGGGCGCGGCGCGCCCCGAAGCCGATGGCGACCATCAGCCCGCCGACGACGACACTGGCGGCGGCGGCGGCATAGCCGGGGGTCGCGTCGCGGGTCGGCCGGCGGGCCCGGCCGTCGTAGACGACGGCCCACTGCTCGCGCTCCTGCTCCGTCTGGTCGAGCACGCGGAAGATGTACCCCATGCCGACCCCGCCCACGACCGCGGCCAGGCCGCCGACGATCAGGAGCCAGCCGACGACCGGGCGCGCCATCCCGAAACCCCCTCGGCCCAGAACGGGTGGACTTCGTTTACGCCCCGACTCACCCCGAAACCAGTACCACCCGGAACCCGATCGACTCGGACCGCGTGTCCGGGGCGTACGCCCGCCGCGCCGCCGAGCGGCAGTCCGGCGCCGGCATGTTCCACGCCCCGCCGCGCGCCACCTTCGACATCCCCCGCGGCGGGCCGATCGGGTCGTCCGGCGGGCTCTCGGCGTAGAAGTATTCGTTGTACCAGTCCATCACCCACTCCTGCACGTTGCCGTGCATGTCGCACAGGCCCCACGCGTTCGCCGGCTTGCCGCCCACCGCCGCCGGGTGCTTCGGGGCGTCGCGCGTCCCGGTGTTGAACACCGCGTCGGCGGCCGTCAGCTTGTCCCCGTTGGCGAACGCCGTGCTCGTACCGGCCCGGCAGGCGTACTCCCACTCGGCCTCCGTCGGCAGCCGGTACGACCGGTGGTGGCCGGCCTCCTCCGCCCGGCTCGACAGCCGCGCGCAGAACTGCTCGGCCTCCGTCCACGACACGTTCTCGACCGGCTGGAACTCGCCCCCCTTCGGGTGCTTCGACGGGTTCTTCCCCATCACCGCCTGGTACTCGGTCTGCGTCACCGGGAACACCGACAGGTAGATGCGCCGGCTCACCTGGATCGGGTGTGCCGGCGCCTCGTGCTCGCGGTGGCCGCTCTCGTCCGGCTCCGAGCCCATCACGAAATTCCCCGGGGCGATGCGGACGAAGTTCATGCCGACCGAGTTCTTCACCACGCGCAGGCCGCCGGTGCTCGACTTCGGGCCGGCGTTGCCGACCACGGAGCCGCCCAGCGCCGCCAGCAACGCCGACGCCTGCGACGCGGTCGCCTCGGCGTCGTACGCCCGGCCGCCGGCGGTCACCACCGAACTCCCGGACTTGCCCGCCGGCGGGTTCGACGGCGCCTTCGCCGACAACAGCTTCGACCCGTCGGTGCCGTGGGTCGGCGGCACCGGCCCGATGGTGACGCGGGACAGCTGGTCGGCAAGGTCGGCGGTGGTCTTCGGCCGCTTGTCCGGGCGGGTGGCGAGGCACGACTGTAGCACCCGGGCCTGGCTGTCGGAGAAGCCGTGGGGGCGCAGCTCCTCGACCCACTCGTTCCCCACCGGCGCCGCCTCGGCCGGGTCGCGCTTCAGCAGCTGGTACCAGATCACGCCGACCGCGTGGACGTCGTCGGTCGGCGCCGGCGGTTCCTTCTTCGTCTGCTGCGGCGAGGCGTAAAGCTCGGTCGCGGCGCCGCGGCGGGCGAGCCGCACCTGCTCGCCGCGCGGCCCCGCCTTGGCGAGTTCGAGCGACCGCACGGCCTCGATCTCGCCCCAGGACGACGCCCTTCGCGTGGGCCTGGGCGAGGATGCCGCACAGGCGGCGGACCAGCTTCAGGGCGGCCTCGGGCTTCGGCGTGTCGTACCGGTGCCGCCACTCGAGCATGACGCCGGCGAGGTCGTAGCCGAACACGAACGGGGCGTCGAGGCACGGCGGGTCGGACTCGAGGTACACCGACCGCAGCGGCAGGATGCCGGGGACGTCGTTGAGGGTGAACACCTTCTCGAACAGGGCGGTGCCGCCGACGACGCGCTCGCGGGTCTCGGGGTCGATGGCGAACTTCAACGCCGCCGGGGACTCGTCGGGGCGGTCCGGGTCCTCGCCCTTCCACACCTCGGAGCACTCGCCGAGGCCGCGGAGCTCGGTGAGCGTCCAGTTGTCGAGGTGGGGCGGGTGGTCGCCGGGGCGGAACCGCGGCGGCCGCGGCGGCAGGAACCGGAGGAGGTCTTCGGCCTTGTTCAGCAGCAGGCCGTCGGGGGCGGTGGTGCCGGCGGGGTCGGTGGGGCGGCGGAACGTCTGGCGGACGGTCGGCGGGAACCCGCGGAGGTAGTCGGCCAGCGCCTCCCTGGGGACGTGGTGCGTGTCGGCGAGTTCGGCGACGAGTTCGCCGAGGCGGCGGTCGAACTCGCGGTCGGGGCAGGCGGCGCAGTCGCCGAGCGCGGCGGCGAGGTCGGGGCCGGGGAGCTTGCGGTGGGCGAGGTCGAACGCGGCGCGGGCGGTGTCGAGGATGATGTCGGCGTAGGGCCACTGGCCGCGGAGGGCCTTGCGGCCTTTCTCGCACAGCGCCTGGCCGACGCATTCGAGGAGGGCGTGAAGACGTGGCACGGGCGGGCCTCCGGTTCGGAGGGTGGGGAGAGGTACAGTCTGCGAGTCGGACTGAAGTGTAAACCTCCCCGCGACCGCGCTCAAGGGCGCCCGGGTGAGAAGGGGGTGAGGTTACACACCGGTCGCGGTTTGGCGCGGGGACGCGCGAAGCCGCAAGCGTTCGCTCGGGTGGCTACGTTGCCGCTCGCGGCTTCGCGCGTCCCGGTGCGGAGCCCCGAACCCCCGCGCGCTGACCGCTATCGGTACAACACCCCCCGGAGGCCGGTCTTGGAAAAGACCCTCATCGAAGGCCGCGACGACATCTTCACCGTGCGCGGGGTCCTCGGCCCCGCCGAGTGCGCCGAGTACGTCGCGCGCAGCGAGGCGGCCGGGTACGGCGACGCGCCCGTGAACACGTTCGCCGGCCCCGTCGTGAACAAGCGGATGCGCAACAACGACCGCGTGATGGTGGACGACCCCGCCACCGCCGCGGCGCTGTGGGAGAAGCTGCGCCCGTACGTCCCCGAACGGTTCGGCAGCTGGGTCGCGGTCGGGCTGAACGAGCGGTTCCGCTACTACCGCTACGACCCCGGGCAGCAGTTCGACTGGCACTTCGACGGCCACTACGAGCGCACCCCGGACGAGCACAGCAACCTGACGGTGCTGCTCTACCTCAGCGGCGGCTTCGAGGGCGGCGCCACGGAGTTCAACTTCCTGCTGTCCGGCCGGTTCGACGACAACGACCCCGTGGTGTCGGTGGTGCCGGAGGCGGGTATGGCGCTGGTGTTCGCGCACCGCGTCCTGCACCGCGGGGCGCCGGTCGTGAGCGGCCGGAAGTACGTGCTGCGGACCGACGTGATGTACCGCTGGCAAGGGACGTGACCGCCGCTTGCGGTGGCGCACCGCCGCGAGCGGCGCACGGTGGCGACCCGAAGAAGAGTCGGTGTCGTTCCCGGGTCGTCGTTGGTGGGTCATTCGTCATTCGCTATTCGTATCCCCATGCGCCTACCCCTCGCACTCCTGCCGCTGTTCGCGCTCGTCGTCGGAACCGGGGCCGTCGCCTCCGGCCTCACCCGCGCGGCGCCGCCGCCCGCCGCGCCGGCGCCGAAGGCGGTGCCGCCGCGCGTCAAGCTCGCGGTGCTCGTCATGTTCGACCAGCTCCGCGGCGACTACCTCGACAAGTGGCGGCCGCTGTTCGGGCCCGACGGGTTCGCGCGGCTGCAGACCGACGGCGCCTGGTTCGCCAACTGCCACTACCCCTACGCCACCACCACGACCGGCCCGGGGCACGCCTCGGTGTCCACCGGCGCCACGCCGCGGCGGCACGGCATCGTCAACAACAACTGGATCGAGAAGGGGAAGGACACGTACTGCGCCGCCAGCGACCGCTACACGTTCGTGCCGCCGCCGCCGCGCGAGGTGGACGCGAAGACCGGCAAGGAAGTCAAGCCGCCCGACGCCGGCAACCCCGAGCGGCTCCGCGCCTTCACCCTGTCCGACGCCATCCGCCGCGCCTTCGGCGACCCGGCGAAGATCTTCGGCCTGTCGATCAAGGACCGGTCCGCCATCTTCCCGAGCGGCCGCAGCCCGACCGGGGCGTTCTGGTTCACCAACCGGTTCGTCACGTCCACGTACTACACCGACCGGCTCGAGCGGCCGTTCCCGGCGTGGGTGACGCGGTTCAACGACGAGAAGGTCGCCGACGGCTGGTTCGGCCGCGAGTGGACGCGGGTCCGCCCCGACCTCGACTACGCCGCCCACAGCGGCCGCGACGACGGCCCCGGCGAGGGCGGCGGCAGCAAGCAGGCGCGGCTGTTCCCGCACCCCGTCACCGGCGGGCTGAAGGCGCCGGGCCGGCAGTACTACGACGCGCTGGCGAACTCGCCGTTCGGGAACGAGATGCTCCTCGAACTCGTGAAGCGGTGCGTGGTCGCGGAGAAGCTCGGGGCCGACGACGTGCCCGACCTGCTGACGGTGAGCTTCAGCTCGAACGACCTGATCGGCCACACCTGGGGGCCGGACTCGCAGGAGGTGCTCGACGTGACGCTGCGGTCCGACGCGCTGATGGCCGAGTTGCTGCGCTTCCTCGACCGGCAGGTCGGCCGCGGCCAGTACGCGGTGGCGCTGACCGCGGACCACGGCGTCTGCCCGCTGCCGGAGTCGCCGACCGGCCGGGCGCGCGGGGCGAAGCGCGTGGACCTCGGCGCGTTGCAGAAGGGGATGGAGAAGCACCTGGCCGCGGCCTTCGGCGGCGCCGACGCGAAGGACAAGAAGACGGGCTGGGTCGAGGCCGTGAACGCCCCGTGGGTGTACCTGAACGACCGGCTCATCGCCGCGAAGGGGACGACGAAGGCGGCGGTGGCGCGGAGCCTGGCGGGGTACCTGGGGTCGCACCCGGACGTGGCGCGGGCGTTCACCCGCGAGGAGCTGGAGCGGCCCGGCCCGGCCGACGCGCGGACGGAGCAGGTGCGGCGGTCGTACTTCGCGGAGCGGTGCGGCGACGTGTACGTTCTTCAAAAGCCGTTCGACCTGCCGGGCAAGGCCGACGGCACCGGCACGACGCACGGCACGCCGTACCCCTACGACACGTGGGTGCCGCTGCTGGCGTACGGGCCGGGCGTGGCGGGTGGGAGAAAGGACGAACTGGTCACGCCGCAGGCGGCGGCGGCGATCCTGGCGCGGTTCGTCGGCCTGCCGCCGCCCGACGACGCCGAGTACGGCGTGCCGGAGACGTTGGGGCGCTGACGGTCAAGCCAAGTTGCCGCGTGGGGCGTGGCGCGTGGCAGCGCCAAGCCGCAAGCGGCAACGTCACTTCCCCGTGAACATGCCGAGCAGCCGCGCCCAGAACCCCTGCTTCTTCTTCGCCGCGGCCATCGCGCCGGTCCGCCGCGGGGCGGGCGTCTGCACGCTCACCGACGGCAGCCCGAGCGCCGCCCACTCGCCCATCGGCAGCCACGCCTGGAACGCCGCGGCCACGTCGGCCGCCGTCTGGAACCGCTCGTGCGGGTCCTTCGCGCCCATCTTCTCGACCAGCGCGTCGAGCTCGCGGGGCACCCCCGGCCGCACCAGCGACGGCTTCGGCACGCCGTGCAGCTGGCGCTCCGTCATCATCTCCGTCGCCGACCCGGGGAACGGGAACTGGCCCGTCATCAGGTAGTACGCCGTGCTGCCGAGGCTGTAGATGTCGCTGCGGGCGTCGAGCTCGCTGCCCCACGCCTGCTCGGGCGGGATGAACGCGATCTCCTCCGCGTACTCCTTCAGGTTGATCCGCTTCGTCACCTTCGCCCACGGGTTGTCGAGCATCTGCGTGAGGCCGAGGTCGAGCAGCTTCACCCGCCGGTCGGGGAACACGGCGATGTTCGCCGGCTTCAGGTCGCGGTGGAGCAGGTTCTTGCCGTGGGCGTACATCAGCGCCACCGCCGCCTGAGCGATTACCTGCCCGGCCAGGTGCGGGCTCAGCGGCCCCTTCTCGGCGACCACCTTGTCGAGCGTCGGCGCCGGCACGTACTCGCAGGCCACGTAGTGGGTGCCGTTCCACACGTCGACGTCGAGCACCCGCGCCACCGTCGGGTGAACCACCCGCGACGCGGCCCGTGCTTCCGTCAGGAACGGCTTGTAGATGGTGTCGTCGTTCACGCGGTCGGTCGGGAGCACCTTCACGACGACGGTGTCCTTGGTGTCCGAGTCTTCAGCGAGGAACACCATGCCGACGCGGTCCTGGCGCAACCCCTGCGTGATCTTGTACTTGCCGAGGACGAACCCGTGCGTGCGGCCGCTCAGGAGCTGCATCGCCTGGAACTTGGTGAGCAGCTTCTTGCGGACGAGGAAGGTGGCGAGCTGGAGCGGCTCGGCCGCGGCGACCTGTTCCGGGTCGTAGACGGACAGCACGCCGACGAGGTCGTCGGGCGTGAGGAGGCCACTCTTGAGGACGGCCTGGAGGAACGGCGACCGGAGCTGGAGCCGGGTGCTGGTGCTCACGGGTGTCCCGCGGTTGTCAGGGAATCAGGAGGATGCGTATTCCTAGTACACATCGACGGACCAATCCGGCCGGCTTGATCCGCACAGCGACATTTCGGACAGCTTGCGCCGGAGAATCCGACAGTGCCGGTTGTCCGGGCCGGGAAAGATGGGTGCCGGGGGCGGAGCTCATCCGTTGCCGCGGGCGGGTTCCGCCCGTTAAGCTCCGGGTATGGCCGCCGTGACCGAGGTGCTGGCGGCCGCCGCCCGCGGGGAGCCGGGGGCGGCGGCCGAGTTACTGCCGCTGGTGTACGCCGAGCTGCGCCGGCTGGCGGCGGCGCGGCTGGCGGCGGAGCGCCCCGGCCACACGCTCGACCCGACGGGGCTGGTCCACGAGGCGTACCTGCGGCTGGTGGGGAACCAGACGTTCGACGGCCGCGGCCACTTCTTCGCCGCCGCGGCCGAGGCGATGCGCCGCATCCTGGTGGACGCCGCCCGCCGCCGCGCCGCCGTGAAGCGCGGCGGCGGGTTGGAGCGCGTCGAGCTCGCGGACGTGGCGGCGCCGGAGGGCGTGCCGGCGGAGGAGTTGTTGGCGCTGGACGCGGCGCTGGAGCGGTTCGCGGCGGAGCACCCCGAGAAGGCGGAGTTGGTGAAGCTGCGCTACTTCGCCGGCCTGACACTGGACGAGGCCGCGGCGGCACGGGGGGTGTCGGCGGCGACGGCGAAGCGGCACTGGGCGTTCGCGAAGGCGTGGCTGTACCGCGCCGTCGGGGGCGGGATGTGACGGCCCGGCAAGCATCGTTTCCGCCGGCCGGCGAATGTCGTGACGGGCCGCTGTCGTGGGGGGGGGGGGGGGGGGGGGGGGGGGGGGGGGGGGGCGCCGGGGGGGGGGGTACGCGTCAGCCCGCAGCAGTACAAGGGCGAGAAGCCTGACCCGCGCGACGAGACGTCTACGCGCTGGGCGTCATCGGCTACCAGATGCTGACCGGGAAGCTCGACGCGGCCAGTCGACTTCGCCCGCACGCCGAAGCGGCTGAACGTGCCGGAGGCGGTGATCGAGCTTGCTCGACACCGTGCGGCGCGCCTACGACCCTCCCGACCACCGGCCGAAGGACGCGACCGGCTTCGCGGAGCGGCTGGGGAAGGCCGAGGGAAGCGCCGCGCGGTCGCGGCCGAGCCGAGGATCGTGGCGTCCGTCGTGCGGGGCGTCGCTGCGGTTCCGGGTCAGCGACGGGCAGCGCGCTGCACCCGCTGCGGCACCGTAGCCCAACCTGTCGGAGGCGGCCGCCCTGGGCCGAAGGTCGCGGTGATCGAGGCCCGCCGCTGCCGACCGCGCGGGCGGTGCCGGTGGCCGCGCGCCGGCCCCGCGACGACGACCGCCCGCGCCGCCGCGACGACGACCGCGACCGCCGGCAGGCGCGCGCGCCGGCGCCACGCGGCGGGTTCAACCCGCTGTGGATCGCCGGAGCGGCGGCGGCGGCGACCGTGTTCATCGTCATCATGGTGTTGCTGGTCCGCGGCCGCGGCACGCCGACGGTCCAGCCGCCCGTCCCGCCGCCCGTGGTCCCCGGGTTCGGGATCAACCCGACGCCGCCCGGTCCGGGCAACCCGGGCCCGCCGCCGCGGTCGCGCTCCGACCTCATCAAGTACGTCCGCGACTTCACGTACGCCCCCGCCGGCGACGCGAAGCTGTTCCGCCACACGCCCGACGGCACCGCCCTGCTCATCGCCGACGCGAAGGGGACCGTCGCGGTCGTCGGGCTCGACGGCAAGGAGCACCTGAAGTTCGAGTCGAACGCCCCCGGGTTCCGCCCGGCGGTCTTCCCCGAGGGCGGGACGGTGGTCGCGGCGCTACCGGGGCACGTGTCGGCGTCCGTGGTGCCGCTCGCGGGCGGCGTCGCGGCCGCGACCCATCTCGTGGGGCTGAATGAAACGCCGACGGCGGTGGCGGTGAGCAAGACCGGGACGTGGGTGGCCGCCGGCGGCGTGGGCGGGTCGGTGATGGTGTGGAACCCGTTGGTGCCGAAGACCGGCTACACGCTAAAGGTCGCGGGCGGGGAACGGCCGCACGTCGGGGGGGTCACGGCGATGACGTTCAGCCCCGACGGGAAGTACCTGGTTACGGCCGGCGGCGGAAAGCTGCGGTCGTGGGTGGTGTCGCCGCAGTGGACGGGCGACCACGAGGCGGCGCCCGTCGAGGCCGACGTGTTCGAGGTGGGATTGACGCCGGACGGCACGAAGCTGGTCGCCGGGACGAAGCCCCGCGGGATGCGCGTCTGGGACTTCCCGATGCAGTCGACCGGGGCCGCGCCGGCTGACGGCAAGTACTCGAACCAGGGCGGGTTCACGCGGGTGGTGTACGGCTCGGCCCAGCCGTTCGGGTTCCGGTTCAACGCCCTGACCGGGACCGGCCGGGTCGGGTTCTGGAACGGCGACGCGGGCCAGCCGTTCGGCGGGCGCGGCCCCAACCCGGACGCCGCGCTGCCGATCGCGACCGACCTGGCGATGAACCCGAAGGACGCGAACGTGCTCGCGGCGGCGTGCGCCGACGGCACGGTGTTGATCTGGCACGTGTTCCACAACAGCGGCCCGGCGCTGCGGGTATCGAACTTCGGCGGCCCGGTGGTGGGGGTCAGTTTCTCGCCCGACGGGAAGGGACTGGCAACGGCGGAGCAGTCGGGCCGGGTGCGCATCTGGGGCGACGTGGCCATCCCGTCGCACGTCGGCCCGCCGAACGAGCTGTCGGCGCCGTGACGGGATCGTGGGGCCGGCTTCCAGCCGGCCGGAGCT
>JBGAQM010000167.1:0-12704 GCA_044220735.1 Urbifossiella sp.
GCGTGGTTGCCCGCCCGTGATGGGGCCGAACCACGCCCACCCTCTCCCCGCGGGGGAGAGGGTCGCGGCGAAGCACGCGGGGTGAGGGGGTTGACCACCCGAGATGAAACACAACGAGGCCGACGCACCCCGGGCGACCTGTCCCGCGGTCACTTCGGCGGCTTCCGGCGCGGGGGCTTCGCCGCACCCTCCGACTTGATGATGAGGCGGCCCTTCCCCGCGGCCGGCAGCGGAACCCGCGCCTGCTCGATCGTCGCGGCGAGGAGCGCTTCCACGTCGGGCGCGGCCAGCTCGCCGGCCGCCCCCACCGGGATGAAGCGCGTCTGCTTCCCCGACCCACGCAGGAGCCCCTTCGGGTCGGGCAGCCGCGGCCCCTGACTGAAGTACAGGAACACGCCGGCCGCACTCGCGCGGACCGCCACGACGGCATCGACCCCGCGGTCCGCCGGGGCGTAGCCGACGACGACGGCGTCGCCGTAGTCGTACGCGAGTTCGTTGGCGGTCGGGAGTCGCTTCCGCACGGCCGCCCGGACGGCCCGGAAAAGCGCCTGCGTCTTCGCGTCCAGCTTGGCGACGGAAGCGCGGAGCTGGGCCGCCGGCGTGAGTTGCTTGCCGTCGGACTTCGCGGCCATGGCCGTCTCCCGCGCCCTCGTCAGGCGAACACCTCGCGGACGGGGGCGCCCTCGGGCAGCAGCGCGATCGGCCGGTCGAGGCGGTCGCGCAGTTCCAGGTCCGGGGCGATGCCGAGCGCGTGGTACACCGTCGCCACCACGTCGCCGGCGCTCACCGGGTTGCGGCTCGGGTAGGCGCCGAGCTTGTCGCTCGCCCCGTGGACGTACCCGCCCTTCGTGCCGCCGCCGGCGAACAGCACCGTGTAGCAGTGCTCCCAGTGGTCGCGGCCGGCGTCGCCCGAGATGCGCGGCGTCCGGCCGATCTCGCCCATCACCACCACCAGCGTCCGCCCGAGCATCCCGCGGTCGATCAGGTCGGTCAGCAGCTGCGCGTACGCCTGGTCGAACGGCGGCAGGAGCTGGTTCTTGAGCTTCGGGAAGTTCTGGCCGTGCGTGTCCCAGGTGGCGTTCGCGTCCGGCGCCCAGCTCACGCACGCCAGCCGCGTCCCGGCCTCGACCAGCCGGCGCGCCAGCAGCAGGCTCTGGCCGTAGATATTGCGGCCGTAGGCGTCGCGCACCCGGGCCGGCTCGCGGTCGATCAGGAACGCCCGCTGCGCCGCCGGCGACGTGAGCAGGTCGCACGCCCGCGTCTGCAACCGCTCCAGGTCGTCGGTGAGGCCGGCGCGAACGGCCGTGGCGGCGCGGTTGACGCCGGCCAGCAGGTCGCCGCGGTCGCGGACGCGGTCGGCGGTCATGCCGGCGCCGGGCTGGATCGCCGGCATGTTGAACCCGTCCGGGGCGTCGCCGCCGCGCAGGACGAGGAACGGGTCGTTGGCCTTGCCGAGCCAGCCGCCCAGGAACCCCGGCTGCGGCGGCCCGCCGGCGCCCTCGGCGGTGAGGTACGGCATCAGGACGTACCCCGGGACGTGCGACGCCGGCGGGCGGTGCCGGCCGACCACCGAGCCGATCGCCGGGTGGTCGGTGGCCTTCGCGCCGACGATGCCGGCGCGGACGTTGGTGCGGACGCCGGTGAGGGCGGTGTACACCGCGGGGGCGTGCGCCACCTGGTCGTGGTGGACGGACCGCACGAGGGTGCAGTGCCGCATCAGCGACGCGAGCCGCGGCAGGTGTTCGCACACCTGCACGCCGGGGACGGTGGTGCCGACCGGGCGGAACTGGCTGCGCATCTCCTGCGGCAGGTCGGGCTTCATGTCCCAGGTGTCGAGGTGGCTCGGGCCGCCGTTGAGGAACACGAGGATGCACGCGTCGGCGGGCGGCGACGTGCCGTCGCGGGCCGACCGCTCGTCGGCGGCGAGGAGGGTGGTGAGCCCCAGGTTGAGGGCGCCGGCGGTGCCGACCTGGAGCATGTTCCGGCGGGTGAGCCCCACCGGCCCCGGGCAGTGTGCGGGTGGTCGCATCGGGAGCGTGACCTCGGTCGGGCCGCGGCCGCGGGGGCGGCCGGGCGTCGGGGCGGGTGAACCGAATCTACCCGATTCCGGGCCGCCGGGCGAGCCGTTTCCGCCGCCGGGCGACGGCTCAGTCGCCGACCACGGCGGTCAGCTCGATCTCGACCAGCCAGTCCGGCACGACCAGCGCGGCGACCCCCACCAACGAGCTGGCCGGCGGGTGCTGCGGGTCGAAGTGGCGGCCCCGAACCTCGCGGACTACCGGGACGTGCTCGGGCTTCAGCCCGACGACGAAGTACGTGACCTTCACCACGTCGCGGAACGTCGCCCCGGCCGCGGCCAGGGCCGTCCCGAGGTTCTCGAACGTCCGCTCCACCTGGGCGCGGAAGTCGCCCTTGCCGACCACCGCGCCGGTCGCGTCCACGCTCACCTGGCCGGAGACGTGGACGGTCCGCCCGCCCGTCGAGGCGACGACGTGCGTGAACCCGGCGGTCGGGTTCAGCGCGGGCGGGTTGATGAACTGCTTCGTCACGGCGGCGGCCCTCGGCGGGGGTCGGGGTGGGAGTCCGGGTCGATTGTAGCGGCGGGCGGGTACAATCACCCCGCCCCGAGCCCGGCCGACCGGGTTGGGGCCGGGGGAAGTGGACGTGCACATCCTGGGGACGCACCACGTCGCGGTCATCGGCTCGGACTACGCCCGGTCGAAGCGGTTCTACACCGAGGTGCTCGGGCTGGCGGTCGTGGCCGAGACGTACCGGGCGGCCCGCGACTCGTACAAGCTCGACCTGCGCCTGCCGGACGGGACGCAGGTGGAGTTGTTCAGCTTCCCCGGCGCGCCGCCGCGGCCGAGCTACCCGGAGGCGTGCGGCCTGCGGCACCTGGCGTTCGCGGTCGCCGACCTGGACGCCGCCGTCGCCGGCCTGGCGGCCCGCGGCGTCGCCGCCGAGCCGGTGCGCGTGGACGTGCTGACCGGGCGGCGGTTCACCTTCTTCGCCGACCCGGACGGGCTGCCGCTCGAACTGTACGAGCGGTGACCGCCCGGGCCGTGTCATGCCGGATCGTGGTTATTGGGGTCCGTCCGGCGCCGCGAGCGGCAACCGAACCACCCGCGCGAGCGCTTGCGGCTTCGCGTCGGGAAGCGCGAAGCCGCGAGCGGCAACCGAACCACCCGCGCGAGCGCTTGCGGCTTCGCGCCGCGGCGCCGGACGGACACCGATGAAGCGACCGGATTCACTCGGCCGCGGGGGCGGGCAGGTAGCGGCCCACGGTCCCCGGGAGCGGGGTGTACCAGCCGACCCGCACGCCGGCGGCCTTCAGCCCACAGCCGGCCCAACAGTTACACGTGTTCAGGGCGTGGTACGAGCCGGTGCCGTGGTAGAAGGCGTCGTTGGCGCGGTACGCGCCCCCCTTGATGGGGAGGAAGCGGCCGCCGTCGTCGCGGCGGAACGAGCCCAGGACGTACTCGACCAGCCGGCGGTACTGGTCGTGCGACAGCCGCACCGTCCGCGCCCCCGGGCGGGTGTCGAGGTCGTCCCACAGCTCGACGTGCATGCACGTCGCCGACGGCCAGAACACCGCCCGGCACACGGTCCCCGCCTTCAGGTCGGAGTAGGACCGGGTGTCCACGTAGAACTCCTTGTTGCCCCAGCCGAACGCGACGCGGGTGGCCCAGCCGACGTCGCCGGTGAAGTCGCCCGGCGGCAGGTGCGAGCGCCAGTCCATCGTGGGGTTGTGGAGCGGCAGGACGACGTCGGTGTGGATCTCGGTCGCGGCGATCGTGACGTCCACGCCGTCGGCGGCCGGCGCGAAGTCGTTGTTGACGGGGATCAGGCCGACGAGCGCGACGAGGGCGTAGAGGGTCGGCACCGCGACGACCAGCAGGGCGCCGCGGAACAGGGCGCGGGCGACCCGGCGGCGGAGCGTCCGGCGCGGCGGGGCGGGCGTCGGGTTCGGGGTGTCGCCCACGGGTTCTCGACCTCCGGTCGGGCGCGGCCGCGCGGGTTTCGCGGCCCCGCGTGCTACGGCGCCTTCATCACGTACGGGACCGACCCCGGCGGGTCGATCTTCATCCCGCCCCACACCCGCACCCGGCCGGTCCGGTCCACCGTCGCCAGGTCCTTCCCGTCCGGGCTCCAGACCGCCGACGGCACCGGGCCGCCGTGGTCGGTGATGCGCACCGCCTGCTTCGGCCCGCCGGGGTTGCGGCGGAACCCGTCGCCGACGTGCCACAGCCCCACCGACCCGTCCAGGTGGGCCACCGCCAGCACGTTGCCGTCCTTGTTGAAGTCCAGGTCGGCGGCCGCCGGCTGGTCCGCCTCGGGCTCGATCTTGCTCGCCCGCTGGCCGTCCCAGAACCCGAACTTCCCGTCCGCCCCCAGCGCCGCGTACCGGGCGTCGAAGAAGTTCCCCCACGCCGCCGCCTTCGTGTACTCCTTGATCGCCCCCTCCAGCGGTGCCCCGCCGATGCCGGCCGCCGCGTCCTCCCACGTGGTCAGCCCGCGGTTGGCGACCGTCGCCACCACCGTGTTCCGTTGCCGCCCCGCCATCGGGAAGCCGAGCACCTGCCCCTCGGCCGCCAGCGCCCGCGTGGTCTTCCAGTCGAACCCCGACCACGTGCGGACGGTGTTCCCGCTCGCGGCCAGCAGCTGCGCCGAGAAGTCGTCCCCGAACCCCAGGGCGTCGACCCGGCCGGCGAACGTCCGCTGCTGGGGGCCGGGGCCGAGGAACAACGTCGGGAGTTCTTTGCCCCCCTTCCGCCACGCCACCACCGCCCCCTGGTCGCCCCCGGCGGCCACCCACTCGCCGTTCTTGCTCATCGCCACCGTCGTCGGCACGTCGCCGAACTTGGGCATCGCCAGCGGCGCCTTCGGGATCGGCGCGCCGATCTGCAGCACGAACAGCCCCTTCTTCCCGTCGAGCGCCGTCGCCACCTGGTCCCCCTGGGGGAAGACCAGCGGCTTGAAGCCCTTCACCCCGGTCGAGTAGCTCATCCGCTCGGCCCCGTTCAGCGCCGACACCAGCGTCACGTCGCCGTCGGGGGTGACGGCCACGAGCGTCTGCCCGTCGAGGCCGTAGCTCACCGACACGTCCTTGTCCTTCAGCGCGGGGCTCGTGAACGTCCGCACCTGCGCGATCGTCTGCGGCACGGCGGGGGTGAGGAACGGGTCGGGGTCCGTCGGCCGCTTCCCGGGGCCGGGCCGCTTCCCGACCGTCCCCGTCTGGTCCGGGTCGGGGGGAATGATCGGCACCGTGATCGGCTGCTTCTGCACCACCGGCCCGGCCACCGGGGGGGTCGGCGTCGGCCCCACCAGGTTCGGGGCGGGCGACGTCGGCTCCGTGTTCGACGCGGTGGTGCGGTCGCGGCCGGTGAGGAGCACCACCAGCAGGATGACGCCCAGCGACGCCGCCACCGCCCCGCCGGCGATCAGCCACGGCTTGAGGCTGCTCGCCTCCTCCCGAACGGGGTCACGCCGTCGGTCGCGGTCGTCGTCGCGGCGCGGGCGGCGGTCGTCGGGCGGGGCGCGGCGAACGGTCAGCGCCGGCCGCTGCGTCACCGGGGCTGGGGGTGGGGGCGGCGGCGACAGCTCGGCCTGGATCACCGCCACCTTCGGCGGGGCGGCCGCCTCCGACGGGTTGAACACGGTGCCGCACTTCACACAGCGCAGCGCCGTCGCCCCGGCCCGGAACCGCAGCGACACGCCGCACGTCGGGCACGCCACGATCTGCGGCCCTTCCGCCGGCGGGGCGGCGGCGCCGGGCCTGTCCAGCCTCGCCAGCCGGTCGGCGAGCTCGGCCGCGTCCTTCGGCCGGTGCGCCGGGTCGTGGGCGGCGCAGTCGCCGAGCAGCTCGATCACCGGCTCCGGCACGTTCAGCCGCTTCAGCGTGCGGGCGAAGTCGGCGCCGGGGGCGGTGTCGAGCTTCCCGGTCAGCATCTGGTAGCCGATGACGCCCAGCGCGTGAACGTCGTCGCGCGGGTCGGGCTTCTCGCCGCGCTGCTGCTGCGGGCTGGCGTACAGCGGCGTGTGCGACCCCCACAGCTGCGACCCCAGGTAGCCGCTCGACCGGCGGGCCGTCTCGGCCGCGAGGGCGGCGTCCGCGGCGACGCCGCCGATACCGAAGTCGGCGACCAGGAGCTGCGGCGCGGCGGGCGTGCCGCGGACCAGGATGTTCGCCGGCTTCAGGTCGCGGTGGACGAGCGGCGGGTTCAGTTTGTGGAAGTGGCCGACGGCCGCGGCGAGCGTCCGCAGCGCGCTGATGCTCTTGGTGACGCGGTCGGCGGGGGCGGACGCCTGCCAGGCGCCGATGAGGGTGCCGAGCTCGCCGCCGCTGACGTACTCGTACATCAGCCACGGCGTGTCGCCTTCGAGGTAGGCGTCGAGCAGCGGCACGATGTTCGGGTGCCGACCTTCCTCCATCACCCGGCTGACGAGCCCGCCCTCGTGCCGCAGCAGCCGCTCCCGCGCCTGCGGGTCGGTCCCGAACTTCACGGCGCCCTTGAGCGCGGCCAGCGACGGGTTGCGCGCCAGCCACACCTCGCCGAACCCGCCGCTGCCGAGGAGCTCGCCGAGCACCCACCCGGGCCGGCCGGGCAGCGGCTCGCCGGGGCGGAAGTGCGGCAGCCGCGACGGCAGCCGGCGGGCCAGGTCGGCGCCGTCGGCGAGGCTGAACTGGTCGGGGACGGACTTGCCGGACGGGTCTTCGGCGCGGCGGAACGAGGCGCGGACGGCGCCGGGCACCTGCGTCAGGTACAACTCCAGCGCCGCCTTCTCCGACGGTGTGGCGTCCTTCCCCACCTCGCGCACCACCGCCTCGGCGACGCGGCGCACCTCGTCCACGCTCGCGGCGGCGACGGCGACGACTTCCTCGCGGATCTGGTCGGTGCGCTTGCGGTCGCGGAGCCGGCGGTGGGCCTCGTTCGCCACGTCGAAGAGGAAGCTGCCGCCGGGGACGAGTTCCGCCAGCCCGCGCACGCCCTTGGCGACGACCGCCTCGGCGACGCACTGCATGAGGACGTACATCGGGCGGCCTCCGCGCGGAACGGGCGTCCGGGGTGATTCGCCGCCCGCCGGGCGAGATTGTACCGCATCCCGCGTCCCGGGGGCCACGCTCGCCCCGGGTTCATTGTGTGTCGCCGCCCCCCCCCGGGGGGTCGAGGCACGAATTGAGTCAATACCACAAAAGTTCGTGATGGTGTGACGCGGGTCACTCGATGTGCGTGAACGCCCACCCGCGGGCGGCGGCGAGGTGGTCCGCGACGGCGAGGCGGTGGCAGTCGGCGACGCGCTTCTCGGCGCACAACAGGCACACGGGTTCGGGCAGGCCGGCCAGGCGGTCGAACAGCAGCGGCGCGGCGCGGTCCAGGAACGCCGCGTACCGCGCCAGCGAGTCGGGGTAGCCGAGGAACAGGTTCCCCAACTCCGGCAGCGACACGTACCCCACCCCCGCCCGCGCCAGCAGCCCGGCGATCCCCTTGTCGGCGTCCTTCGCCGCGACGTAGCAGCCCATGCTGGCCCGGTCCGGCCGCAGCCGCACGTCCACCACGGTGGCGACGCCGTGGGCGGTCAGCAGGCGGGTGAACTCGTCGGGGGAACGGCCGCCGTAGCCGATCGTGAAGGCGGCGGGCATTGCGATTGTGGGGGATGTGGGATTGCCGCGTTGGTTCCGTTGCCGCTTTCGGCTTAGCGTTGCCCAACGCTAATCCGCAACCGGCGAAACCCAATTTACCGCGCTTCAGGAACTCGCGCTCGATGAACGTCGTGTCCACCTGCCCGGCGATGAACTCGGGGCACTCGAAGATGCGCTTGTGGATCGGGATCGTCGTGTGAATCCCCTCCACGATGAACTCGCGCAGCGCCCGCCGCATCACCGCGAACGCCTCGGCCCGCGTCGGCTGGTGCACCAGCAGCTTCGCCACCATCGAGTCGTAGTTCGGCGGCACCCGGTAGCCGGTCACCACGTGCGAGTCCAGCCGCACGCCGGGGCCGCCCGGCGGCCGCCACGTCGTGATCACCCCGGGGCTCGGGCGGAAGTCGGCGTCCACGTTCTCGGCGTTCACCCGCACCTCGATCGCCGCCCCGCGGTGGACGATGTCCTTCTGCTCGAACGGCAGCTTCTCCCCCGCCGCCACGCGGATCTGCTCGCGGATCAGGTCTACGCCGGTCACCAGTTCCGTCACCGGGTGCTCGACCTGGATGCGGGCGTTCACCTCGATGAAGTAGAACTTGTGGTCGCGGTCCACGAGGAACTCGCACGTCCCGGCCGAGTAGTACCCGGCCGCCTTCGCCAGCCGCACCGCACTCTCGCACATGGCGATGCGCACCGCGTCCGGCAGGTTCGGCGCCGGCGACTCCTCCACCAGCTTCTGGTGGCGGCGCTGGAGCGAGCAGTCGCGCTCGAACAGGTGGACCACGTTGCCGTGCTTGTCGCCCAGCAGCTGCACCTCGACGTGCCGCGGGCGGTCGAGGTACTTTTCCAGGAAGACGCTGCCGTCCTTGAACGCCGCCTCGGCCTCGGTGCGCGCCGCCGACAGCCCCTTGACGAGCCCGTCGTCGTCCCACGCCTGCCGCATCCCCTTGCCGCCGCCGCCGGCCGACGCCTTGATGAGCACCGGGTAGCCGACCTTGTGCGCGAAGTCGAGCGCCTCCTTCTCGGACTCGACGAGGCCGTCGCTGCCGGGGACGGTGGGGACGTCCGCGGCCTTCGCCACGACCTTCGACCGGGCCTTGTCGCCGAGCTTGTTCATGGCCTCGGCCGACGGGCCGATGAACTCGAACTCGTTGTCGCGGCACATCTGCGCGAACTTGCTGTTCTCGCTGAGGAACCCGAACCCGGGGTGGATGGCGTCGGCGTCCACGCCCTCGGCCGCGGCGATGATGCGCGGCATCTTCAGGTAGCTCTCGGTGGCGACGGCCGGGCCGATGCACACCGCCTGGTCGGCGAGCTTGAGGTACGGCGCGTCCTTGTCGGCTTCCGAGTAGACGACGGCGACCTCGATGCCGAGGTCGCGGCAGGCGCGGATGACGCGGAGGGCGATCTCACCCCGGTTGGCGACGAGCACTTTGCGGAACATGCGTGGGGGTGTCCTGGCGAACGGCCGGCGCGAGCCGGCTGGTCGGGGTGACAGGTGCCTGGGTGCGCCACCGGCCGGCCCGCGCCGGCCGTTCGCCTGTCACCCCGGATCCACCCGGAACAGGACGCTGTTGAAGTCCACGAAGTCCTCGTTCTTGGCGACGACCTCGGTGACGGTGCCGCTGACGCCGGCCCGGATCTCGTTGTTCACCTTCATGGCCATGACGATGCACACGATCGTGTCCGGGGTGACCCGGGCGCCGACCTTCACGAACTCCGGCTTGTCCGGCGCGGGGCGGGTGTAGAACGTGCCGATCAGCTCCGACTTGATTTCGAGCCCCTTCTTGGCGGCCGGCGCGGGGGCCGCCGGCGGGCTCGCGGCCGCGGGCGCGTGACCCGCGGCCTGCGGCGCCGGCGCCGCGTGGGCGGGCGCGGCGACCATCACGGGGGCGTCGCCCCCCTTGCGGAGGCGGATGCGCTGGTCGCCTTCCTTCAGGTCGATCTCGCTGAGCTCGTGCTCCGACATCATCTTCAGTAGGAATTCGACGGTCTTCACGTCGAACGGCCGGGGGGCGTCCCGTTTGTCGTCGGCCACAGCGGACCCTCGTCAGGCGAGCCCCGGGCGGGGGCGAGAGGGAGTGTTTTACAGGGAGAAGGGGGAAGTGAGCAGGCGCGAGCCGCGGGCCGTCAGGCCGCGGCTCGCCGGTGTGCGGACCGTCACGGCTGTCGCCGCCGGCTCGGAGTCGCGCGGCAGCGTGGACAGCCGCTGGCAGCCGTCGCGGGTGATGAGGAAGTCGTCCTCGATCCGCACCCCGCCCCAGCCGGGGATGTACACGCCCGGCTCCAGCGTGACCACCATGCCGGCTTCGAGGATGTCGTCCGAGTTGGTGCGGATGCGCGGCGCCTCGTGGACCTCCAGGCCGATGCCGTGGCCGAGGCCGTGGGTGAAGTACTCCTCGTACCCGGCGGCTTCGAGCGACTTGCGGGCGGCGGCGTCCACGTCCTTCGCCGCGGAGCCGTGCCGCAGCGCGGCGATGGCCGCGTCCTGGGCGGCGAGCACCGCCTTGTACACCTTGTCCAGGTTGTGCGCCGTCCGCTCGGCCTTGTTCCGCCGCGTCAGGGCGGTGCCGTACGGGTTGCGGATCACCCGCGTCAGGTCGGCCTTGTACGTCAGGTCGGCGCCCCAGTCCACCAGCAGCTTGCTCCCTTCGGACAGCGGCCGGGTCGTCGGCACGGCGTGCGGCAGGGCGCCGCGCTCGCCCACCGCCACGATCGGCGGGAACGGCGTGCTCTTGGCCCCGCACCGGCGGACGTACTGCTCGAGCGCGTCGGCCATCTCCTTCTCGGTGTCCGGCTCGGCGATGGTGGCGACGAACATCTTGAACGCCCGCTCGGCCACCCGGATGGCGTCCTTGATCTTCTCCACCTCGCCCGGGTCCTTCGACGCCCGCAGCGCCTCGACGGCGCCGTTCACCGGTACGAACTCGGCCTTCGGGGCCAGCGCCTTGAACGCCTCGTACTCGGCGACGGTCAGCCGGTTCGACTCGACCGCGACGGCCCGCGCCCCGGCCTTCGTGAGCACCCCGGCCGCGGCCTGCGCGGTGGTGGTGTCGTGCCCGCGGACGGCGAGGTCGAGGCCGCCGTCCTTGCCAAGTTCGGGGCACTCCTCCTTCACCTGGTCCTCGGTCCGGGTGTCGGTCACCACGACCGCGGCCTTCGACCCGAGCACGAGGTACGCGCCGTCGCCGGTGTACCCCGTGAGGTAGGTGACGTTCGCCGGGTGCGTAATCAGAATGGAGTCGGACGGCTGGCCGCCGGTCTTGAGGGCCTTGAGGAGGGCTTGGCGGCGGAGGGCGAGGTAGTTCATGATGTGTCGTGACGGGTTAGAGGGCGATCGAACCGCGACGGTTGGGGCGTCGCGCGTGTGTAAGACTTTCTAGGTCACGCGACCGCGACGGAGTAGGTCGAGCGAACGTTTTCGGGCCGCGGCGAGTTCGAGTTCGCGGCCGGGCGGAATCTTCGTGTCGGCGACGAACCACCGGGGGGGGCGCATGCGGCCGGGGCAGAACCTTGAGGACCGGGCGTGGCGCGGGTACGACGCCCGGGCCGCCGTCCCTGCCGCGGCCGCGGCCGTCGCCGCGACCGCCGCGATTGTGGCCTGCCGGTTCGTGCTCGCGGGCCACCCCGCCGTCGCCCCGGACCGGCTCACGGCCCTGGCCGTGTACGGGTCCGTCCTGGTCGTCTGGGCGCTCGTCGTCGGCGTCGTCGCCTATCGGGTAATAGTACGGACGTACCGCCTCACGGACAGAGCCATTCTCGTAGACTGGGGTCCGTTTGTCGATTCCGAATTGCCGGTCTGGTTCTCGAACGTGTCGGCCGTGCGGTCCGGCGCCGGCTGGCTCGGGCGGCGGCTCGGCGTCGGCTGGGTCGAGTTGCGCGAGGCGACCGGGCGGGTGGTACGGCTGACCGGCGTCCGCGACCCGGCCGGGTTCGCCGCGGAGGTCGAGGCGCTGGTCAAGGCCGCGCCCGCGCCTCCGCCGCCGTGACCCAGCTCCGGGCCGGGGCGATCAGGTCGGCGGCCGGCGCCGCCGGGGCGAACTTGGCCCGGTCGCAGGCCGCGAGGACGTCGGCGAGCGCGGCGACGGCGTCGGCGGGGAACCCGTCGGGCCACGGGGCGGCGGCGAGCTCGGCGGTGGTGAGGTGCGGGGCGGGGACGCCGAACCGCCGGGCGACGTAGTCGCGCAGCGCCGCGGCGACGCGCCCGGCCGCCGGGCCGGGCGGCTCGGCGGCGGCGCGGTCGAGTTCGGCCCACGCCCGCACGGCCGGCGGCGGGGCCGGCGGCTTCGCCCGCCACCGCCGCACCAGCCCCACCCCGACGCCCGCCGCGAACACCGCCGCCAGCACCGCCGCCAGCACCCACCCGACCGGCTCCGGCGGCGGCGGCGGCACCGGCGGCAGCTCCTCGATGCCGCGCACCTCCACCCGGTCCAGCGTCGGCGGCGTGGGGCTGGTCTTCACCTCGACGGCGACCGTCGGGAACGACACGTCGTGGTCGACGCCGCCGGCGCGGACCTTCACCGGGTCGAACCCGACGGGGACCTGCTTGCCGGGGACGAACGGCGAGAGGCGGTAGGTGCGCGTCCAGCGCTCGCGGCCGCCGTCGAGCGGGGTGGTGTCGGGCGCGCCGGGCTGGTCGATCTTCCACGCCCGCCGGCTCGGCTCGTCGAGGAGCTCGTCGGGCCGGGCGGGGAGCTCGACGCGGAGCGGCGCCGGCCCCTCGACGCTGACGGTGAGGCGGGCGGTGTCGGCGAGCCAGAGGGCGTCCGGGGCGACGGCGGCCTGCGGCACGACGCCGGCCGGCTGCGCGGCGAGGAGGAGGGGGATGAGGACGGCGAGGCGGAGCGCGCGCCGACGCGGGGTGGAAACCCGACTTTCATCGTGCGGGGTTCGCCCCCTCACCCTGCGTGCTTCGCCGCGACCCTCTCCCCCGAGGGGAGAGGGTGGGAGGCACCCGGCCGACACCGCGGGCGGGCAACCCCGCGCGAACGCCCGCACTCGTCGGCGCGTGGCTGCCCGCTCGTGATGGGGCGCGGCAAGGCCCACCCTCTCCCCTCGGGGG